>NZ_JARESQ010000004.1:0-460191 GCF_046028085.1 Paraburkholderia sp. RL17-380-BIE-A | reverse complement strand
AACGGCAGAACGGCAGAACGGGAGAACGGGAGAACGGGAGAACGGGAGAACGGGAGAACGGGAGAACGGCAGAACGGGAGAACGGGAGAACGGGAGAACGGCAGCCCCACGCATTGCGCGTGGAACGCCCTCAACTAGGCGCGCCACCCGATTGCACGCGCGCGTCGACCCGCCCGCGCATGGTCTTCCGATACCACAGCGTCCACAGCGTCAGCCCGCCATAGATCCCGTAGCCGATGAACGGCGAAACGACCAGAAAGCGCTCGATCGGCCAGGTGAGCGCCATCCACGCACGCAGCGCCGTTTCGCCAGTCAGGCCGACGCCCCACACCAGCGTCATCAGACGGATCGCGGCGACCAGCGCGGGCCGCTCCTGCCACAGCGCTTCGAAGCGCGCGGCGCCGCCCTCCATTTCGCGGGCAACGGTGGCGCGTGCGAGATAGAAGATCAGCGGACGGCGCATGGGCAGCGAGAGCAGAAACACCACGCCGACCGCGCCGGATACGAGCGACTCGCGCAACAGCAGCATGCGCGGACTGCCGCCGAGCGCCATTGCCGCGACCGAGAGCGCGATGCCGGCCACCACCATCACGCTCAGCGCGTCGACGCGCCGAAACCGCACGAGTTCAACCAGGCTCCAGACGATCGGCGGCACGGCGGACGCGATCAACGCGCCGGTCTCGCCCAGATGCGGCAACGCGAGACGGTAGGCGAGCCATGGCAACAGAAAGTTGACGGCCAGTTCGAGCACAAAAGCCGGACGAAGCTTCATGTTAATTTACGCCGTAAGCGAAAAACGCAGTATCGATGACGCGGCGGAGCGGATGCAAATAGTTTTTCGCATCGGCTGCCGCGCCCGATAGCCGATAATCGGCGTTCGGGCGCACTGTGTACACTCATGTCTCCCAGCCCAATCTCGTGTCATGACATCCCGCTATCCGATCCCGTCGAACGAAATCGAACTGACTGCAGTGCGCGCGCAAGGAGCGGGCGGCCAGAACGTCAACAAAGTCTCGAGCGCCATCCACCTGCGCTTCGACGTGCGCGCTTCGTCGTTGCCGGAAGTGTTGAAAATGCGCCTGCTTGCGCTGTCCGATCACCGGCTCACGCGTGACGGCGTCGTGATCATCAAGGCGCAGGAGCATCGGACTCAGGACATGAATCGCGCGGCGGCGCTGGCGCGGCTCGATCAGCTGATCGAAAGCGTCAGCGTGACGCGCAAGCAGCGCGTGGCGACCCGGCCGACGCGCGCGTCGAACCTGCGGCGCCTCGACAGCAAGGCCAAGCGCAGCGAGGTCAAATCCGGCCGCGGCCGGGTGGACGATTAGCGCTTGCTGCCGCGTCCCGCGGGGCGCACGTCGGGGAGGGTGGCGCTCGGCACGAAGTCGACGCAAAGCACATGCGTGCCGTCACGCTCGAATGCAAGGGCGGCGGTGTAGCAGTCCTGAGCGTCGGCAAGCGAATAGTGCGGACCCATCATCGCGACGCGCCCCGGCGCGGCGAGCGCGTGCTTGAAGTAGGCGCGCCGCGACCAGTTGCTGCGCGTGTCGGTATAGAGCGGCGCGAGCCGCAGCGGAGGCGGCGGCACAGAGGCGGCCGTGACCGAGGGCAGGGTTTGTTCGCCTTGTCCGTCGGTGATGAACACGCGGCGGGCCTCCGGCAGATGCCACACCTTTTGCGCCGCCTGGCGCAGATCGCCGGTGGTTTTGTAGGTCTCGGCGGCGGCCAGCACTGCTTCGGCGAAACCCTCGAAACCCAGCCGCTGGTGGCCGGCATGCTCGCGCTCGTAGTCGGCGAACTTGCTCCACATCGATTCGATCAGCGCCGGCACGCCGGCGCACGCCGCCTGCACGGAGCTCTTCGGCTGACCGAGCCAGAAACCCTGGACGAAATCCACATCGGCTTCCATCAGGATCATCAATTCTTCGTCGGTTTCGACGCCTTCAGCCAGTACCAGCGTGCCTGATTGATGAAGCATCGCGATCAGGTGGCTGATCATCGAATCGTCGCCTTCGCGCCTGCCGGCGCGCGCGACCAACGAACGGTCGAGTTTGACGATGTCGGGGCGGAAGCGCCATACGCGGTCGAAGTTCGAGAAGCCGGTGCCGAAGTCGTCGATCGCGATCAGGAAGTCGCGCGGCTGCGAGGCGGCGAGCATGCTGGCGACGGCGGACTCGTCGTCGGCGGGTTGCTCGAGCACTTCGATCACGATGCGCTCCTGAGGCAATCCGAAGTGCGCCGACAGTTCGTCGATGAACGCGCGCTGCGGCCAGCCGGTTTCGAACACCTGTGGACGCGTATTCAGAAACAGCCACCCGGTGCTGATGCCTTGCTCCATGAAGTTCGCCACATGCAGGCAGCGCGCGATACGGTCGAGTTCACGAGCGTCGGCGGCCGAGCGGGTGCCCGAGAAGAGCACTTCTGGCGAGACCGGCAAACCGACCGGATCGAAGGCGCGCAGCAGTCCTTCATAACCGACGATGCGCTGGTGCGTGACCGAAAGCACCGGCTGGAACACGCTGTGCAAAGTCAGCGCGCGCCACGTCGCGCTCCAGCCGGACTCGTGCCGGACCAGATGCGGGAGCAGGCCGCTCAGGGTCAATTCGCTGACGGATGGCATAAAGGCGGGCATGAGTGCGGACATGGCGGCATCGCGGTAAGCGGGTGACGGGGCGCGTCAGACGATTCGGCGCGCAACGGAGGCACGGCCCCCACGTGTGCAGGGCGGGTCGGATAAAGCCCGGGAACGCGGAGAGCAATGCCAGCCATGCTGGACTCCGGCGGATTAGTCAAAACCAGTCTAGCAGTTTGCAATTCGCGTGAATGTGCGGGTAATCACAGACGCGGGGTCGTACTCGCGCACATGTCGGGCGCCCCGCAAACCCTTTCCCCGAGGCCCATCCAGCACGATGCCGCCGGCCCGCCGCGCGAGTTTTGCGCCCATACGCCGCGCGCAAAACCGATTGCCTTCATCGCAATCTTTTGCATGTATGAAATCGAGCGTAACAGGGCGCTGAGCGGACACCCGCCAAACTCCAGGCGAGGGCGGCTTAGACGTTTGAATGCGTGGGCGCGTTATCGGGTCAGCAGGGCGCAGGCATGGACCGCGAAGCCGGCGCCTTGAAGCCGCGTCCTGCAGGTTTGGTGGGCGCCCGGTATGCTGCTGCTTTTAATGAAACGGAGGTTAGGCATGTCGGAAATCGCGGTGGTCGCAATCTCGGTGGCGAAGCCGGGGCACGAAGAGCAACTGCGTCAGGCGCTCGAAGGTCTGGTCGGGCCGACGCGCAAGGAGCAGGGAGCGCTTCAATACGACTTGCACCGCGACGTGCAGGAGCCGCGCCGGTTCGTGTTTGTCGAGCGTTGGGAAAGCCAGGAAGCACTGGCAGCGCATGCGAAATCCGAGCACATCGCGGCCTACAGGAAAGCGGTGGCGGATTGGGTGGAGCACGCTGAGATTCGCGTCGTGTCGAAGATCGCCTGAACGGACGGACACGTTGCATAACGGCGAGCGGGTTGCCGGGCCGGTTCGGCCGGCAACCCGCTCGCCGTTTGACGACTACCTGATGATCAATGCGTGGCTTGCGGAACGTCGAGGATCAGGATGATGGTCCAGTCGGCATCGCCATCGTGGTGATACTGCCGTTCCGCGACGATGAACGGCTGCTGCTTGCCATCCGGTCCAAGAAACAGCACGTCGCCTTCCATCGGCAGGCACTCGACGGGCGGCAGCGCCAGAAACGCCTCCTGACCGCCGCGCGGCATCAGTTTTTCGATTTTGCGAGATGCTGCTTCAGTCCATTCGATATCAAGCTGGATGTTGCTCATGCTGTCCTCCGCACCAGGGTGCGCACGGGTTAGGGATTCCGGCTGGGCGCCGGTCGGTGCGCGACTTTAGCACACCGTCAGGCGCGCGCCGCAGGGCTTAAGCGGCATGTTCGGGGCTGGCCGGCGCGCCGGCCTGCTGCGAGGCTCGCAAGTTTTCCGCCAGACCTTTCGGAAGACCACTCGCCAAACCATTAGACAACAAAAAAGCCGAAACCGGCGATGCTGGCTTCGGCTTTTCACCATCGCGGCGCGGCCGCGGGTGAGTCGGGTGAACGGTGCTTAGGAGCCGGCGTCGGCCTTGGGCGCCTTTTTGTGATGCGGGGCGCCCTTGTGGTGTTTCATCGGTGCGGCCGGTGCGCTTTCCATTGCTTGCTGGCGGTTTTGCAAATCTTGCGCGCGCTGCTCGACGTCGGCGGCCTTGGCCGGATCGGTGCTCATCATGACGCCGTTGTCCTGCGCATAAGCCGCGCCCGTTACGGCACTGAGGGAAACCAGGATCGCCAGGGACACTTTCTTCATTACTACCTCCGCAGAGTGGTTGTGGACCCGAGTACTTGCCTGTCCAGACGGAAAGACAATGCATTCTAGTCAGCAATATCCGCTCCAGCGGACGGATTTGTAAGTGCGATGACAATTCGTTACATCTTGTTACGCGGAGCGCGGTCGCGATGCGGACTGACTTCGCGAATAAGTCACGATCATGTTTCGTCACTGATCCACAACCTTCGCATTTCTAAATAAATGGCTTTTCAATGCCATCTGGATTCTAGAACCACCCGATTGCGCGATAGACGTGAAATTGTGCGATGCCAATCAATTCATGCAACGCGATCTCCGCACTCACCAGATTGTCATACCGAGGCAGTACACCAAGACGTGCGCGCCGCGCGTTCGAGATCATCGGTTGTGGCGCGAGGCCGAAGCGGTGGAAGTCGAGCAGGGCGCGCGGCATCTGATAGGCGGAGGTAACGAGGATCAACGAATCGTAACGTGAGCCATCCAGAATGGCGGATACGTTGCGCGCGTTTTCGTAGGTAGTGAGGCTGCTGTTTTCCAGCACGATATCCGCGCGCGGCACCTGCTCACGCAACAGATAAGGCAAATAGGTATCGGCTTCCGTCGCGAGGTGCCGCTGCGGATTGCCACCGCTCACGATCACACGGCATATGGCCGCCGCGCGTTTGCAGGCGGCATAGTTGTCGGCACTCGCCGAGATGCGCGCGATCACGTCGCGCGGAGGCACGAGCGTGTGGTCGTCCACGTAGGTCGTGCCGCCGCCGAGCATGATGATCGCGGTGCGCGGCGCGAACCGGGCGGGCGTATCGGTCTGCCAGCGCGGTTGCGCCAGATACAGCAAAGGCGCGGTGAGCCAGCCGGCGGCGAGCAGCCAGAACAGGGCAACCGTGCAGACGGCGAGCGGGCGCCTGGCGCGCTTCCATAGCACGATTGCTGCAAAAAAAAGCGCTAATAAAGTGAATAGAATCAATTTAAATGGGGTAACGTATGTCTTTCGGGACAAATCTATGGGCTTGCTATCGCGCCGCAGCGGTTGCATCGTCGGCTCGTAGGCAGAACGCTAACATGCCGTTCAGACGGGGGTTCCGAAAACGAGACCAGGCAGCACCTGGCGGAATTCGACTGCGACAATCGCAGCCAGCTTCCAGCCAAGGGCGGGTGCCAAGCGCGTCACTGGTGGCGCGGTGACGTGTTGGGCATGGATGTGTCATAGCTGCACTTTAAGAAAGAAGTGAGATGACCACGTATTCCAACGAAGCGGTACTTGAAGCGCTGCGGCGGGCGCAATATCGCCAGGTCCCATGGGCCAGAAGACCGGGCGTCTTCCAATATCTTCGCGCACTGGGCTTGATGGACACCGTTCGGCAGCGCACTGTCGCACCGGCTCCGGGTTTCCACGCACCGGTCGACATTGCCGTGCTGACTGAGCGCGGTAGAGCGGAATTCGCGCGGCTTGCACACGACGAGCGCCTGCTCAGTTGGACCGCACAGCGAATGAACGACTACGTCGTCGCCACAGCCGACACGCGGCCCACTGCCGCGCTCGAAGTCCGGCCATAAGTCCGGCGGGCTGCCAGGCGTACCTTTCCAGCCGCTTGACGCGGCTGGCGGTGATCCCATTTCTGCGTCCGTCTGGCTTCTAGCGGGTAATCGCACAGCACACTCTGCCGTGTCGGGCGTCTTGCGCGCCCGTACGCGCATACATTTCGCATCCGCCCGAGACGCGCAAAAAAAAGCCCGTATCGCGAGGATACGGGCGTACCGGAATTACTACTGCCACGCTGTGCTAATGGCGTTAAATCAGACTGCCATTCGGCGGGGTGGTTCCCCCAATTAACTAAAAGCACACCTTGGCGCGCGAGCACATAACGAACCGTTTTCGCGAACCGTTTCCGCGCTCACGCTGGCTGACCGCCGACCAAGCGCTGACCAAGCGCTGACTAATTAACGCCGGCGCGTCGGATCCTGCCGCGGCGCCTCCGGCCGCGTGCGCACGTTACTGGCGATATCGCCACGCAAGTCTCCGCGCGGCGCCGGCGGCGTGAAGTCGCGGCCACGCGTATCGCTTTGCTGCCAGGCTTCGAGGGTAGCCGGACGATCCGGCCGCCAGTTCCATGCCTGTTGGCGCTGCTGAGCAAGCGCCGGTGCGGCCATTGATGAAACGACAATGCCGCACAGAAGCAGTGACATTGGTTTCATGCTGAGCTCCCGTCAAGCCGATCGACTCAAGGCCTGTTTGCATACGTATAAGGTATGCGCAGTCGCGAAAGCACGCTGTAAGTAATAGTAAATGGATGTTTCACCCGCAACTATCGCGCTGCTTCAGACATCTGAAGCAGCGCACAGTTAGCTGGGTGTACAGGAGGGGACGACTGCATTGGGCGCGCCGAGGAGCGGTGCCCATGACAGATGCGGCGAGCGCAGACCAGCGGCGCGCGTCGACCTGGATCGGATAAACGCCGGGTGCCCGCAAGCGCCCGGCGGTCAAACAGTTCGCGTCAGGCCATCTTGACCGGAGCGCGCCACGATTCCGGATTGGTCCAGAATGCGCCGCGCAGGCGGTCACGGCTCGGCGGTGCCGGCGGTTTGGCTGCGGTTGCGCCGATACGGCCGCGCAGCGAAATTTCACGGCCGCTCGTGCCGAGTCGCTTAACTATTTCGGCGAGCGTACCATCGGCTTGCCACTCGTCGAAGCGACGGCGGCAAGTCGGCGGCGACGGATAGCGGCCCGGCAGTTTGGACCAGCCTTCGCCCGTCGACAGCACCCACAGCACGGCGTTGACAACCGCGCGCGCTTCCACGCGTGGTCGACCGCGCCGTTCGCTCCGTGCTGGCTCCGCACAGAACAACGCCTCGACCAGCGCCCACTCGTTGTCTCTCAAATCGTCGAACAGCATCATGTTTCACCTCAGCGAAGCTAACTCCGGTGCGCTGCCCCGCGCCGCGCACTCTCCATGCACTCGATAGGCGAGTGCCAAGGAGGGTCGGGCTTGCCACGGTCTGCTATGCAGTCAGAATCATGGCGCCGACCCTTGTGTGCATGTAAATGCAGGAAGTGTGCCAAGTTGAGTCCAACCGCCTGAAAGCCCCATGACAGCGGGCCAGCGCGGGCGCTAGCTAGGGGCGTATAAGAATCCAAAAAACCCATCTCGCAAATCGGGACAATCACCAATCTTGTGCAATCAAGCCCGGCCAGCGTGCGTTTGCGCCTTATTGCTGCATTGCAGCGCAATGACTAAAACCAGTTGTGGTGCTGAATTTCGACTTACAATACGCATCAAATGATGCAATTGATGAGGTCGGTAAATGAATGTCACGCTGCGACAGCTAAGGGTTTTCATTGAGGTCGCCCGTCTGCAAAGCTTCAGCCGGGCGGGCGATGAAATCGGCCTGACGCAGTCAGCGGTCAGCCGCTGCGTGCGCGAACTGGAGGGCGAGATCGGTCTTAAGCTGATCGATCGCACGACCCGCGAGGTGCAACTCACGGATGTGGGCGGCAACCTGGTGTCGAGCGTGTCGCGTCTGCTCTCGGATCTGGACGACGCGCTGCGCGAGATCCGCGAAATTGGTGAACAGCGCCGCGGGCGCGTGGTGGTGGCCGCCAGCCCGACGGTGGCGTGCCGGCTCATGCCGCGCGTGGTGGCCGCCTGCGGCCAGCAGTTTCCCTACGTCGCACTGGGCCTGCGTGACGACGTGCAGAGCGACGTGGTCCGCAAGGTCAAGTCGGGCGAGGTCGACTTCGGCGTGATCATCGGCCCGTTCGCCGCAGACGATCTGCTTAGCGAATCGCTCATGACGGATTCGTTCTGCGTCGTCACGCGCGACGATCATCCTCTTGCCGCCCAGCAGCGGGTCGCGTGGACGGACCTGGAAGGCCAGCAACTGGTGATGCTCGACTACGCATCGGGCAGCCGGCCGATCATCGACGCCGTGATGCAGGAATATGGCGTGAGCGCCACGGTGGTGCAGGAGCTGGGGCATTCCGCGACCGTTTTTGGGCTGGTGGAGGCGGGCGTCGGCGTGAGCGTGCTGCCGTGGCTGGCATTGCCGCTGCCGGCGGGCGCCTCGCTGGTGGCCCGGCCGCTGGTGCCGCGCGCCGAGCGTACGGTCGAACTGGTGCGGCGGCGCGACCGCTCGCTCTCACCGGCTGCGGAGGCGGTGTGGGGGCTGATCCGTCAATTGCCGGGGCGGGCGGAGGATTTGAGCTAGTAACGATAACGCTGCCTGCCTCGCTGCCCCCAGAAGGAGCGCCAAGCTAAACTGTCGCCTCCGCTGCATTTCAATTCATGCCATCCACCCGTCTGGAAGTCTCGATGAGCGAAACGGATTCGTCTTTCCCTGCTATCCCCAATGCGCGCGATGCCGTGCGCGCCCTGCGTCCTTCGCAGATTCGCGAAGTCGCCAACGCCGGTTTCGGCGTCGACGACGTGCTGCCATTCTGGTTCGGCGAGTCCGACCGCGTGACGCCAGCCTTTATCCGCGACGCGGCCAGCGCGTCGCTCGCCGCGGGCGCGACGTTCTACACACACAATCTCGGCATCGCGCCGCTGCGCGCCGCGCTGGCGGGCTACGTCAGCAAGCTGCACGGCGCGACATCGCCGGAGCACATCGCGGTGACGAGCGCGGGCGTGAATGCGTTGATGCTTGCTGCGCAGCTCGTGGTGGGCGCGGGCGACCGCGTCGTCGCGGTTACGCCGCTCTGGCCGAATCTGGTCGAGATTCCGAAGATTCTCGGCGCGCACGTCGAAACCGTCGCGCTGGGCTACGGGGAACGCGGCTGGCAGCTCGACCTCGAGCAACTGCTCGCGGCGTTGACGCCCGACACGAAGATGTTGCTGATCAATTCGCCCAACAATCCGACCGGCTGGGTGATGAGTCGCGACGAGCAGCGCGCGGTGCTGGCGCACTGCCGGCGCCACGGTATCTGGATCGTGGCGGACGAAGTCTATGAGCGCCTCTACTATACGGACGGCAATGCCAATGCCAACGCCGCGCCCTCGCTCACCGCGCCGTCGTTCCTCGACCTGGCTACCCGCGACGAGCGCGTAATTTGCGTCAATTCCTTTTCCAAGGCATGGCTGATGACGGGCTGGCGGCTCGGCTGGATCGTCGCGCCCGCCTCGTTGATGGACGATCTGGGCAAGCTCGTCGAGTACAACACCTCGTGCGCGCCGGCCTTCGTTCAGCAAGCCGGCATCGCGGCCATCGAGCAGGGCGAAGCCTTCACGCAGGAACTGGTGCTGGACCTGAAGGCGTCGCGCGATCATCTGGTGCGCGCGCTTTCCACGGTGCCGGGGGTGGACGTCAAGGCGCCGCCCGGCGCGATGTACCTGTTTTTCTCGATGCCGGGAGCCTCGCGCAGTCTGGAGCTATGCAAGGCAATGGTGCGTGAGGTGGGGCTCGGCGTGGCGCCGGGCAGCGCCTTCGGCCCGCAGGGCGAGGGCTTCGTCCGCTGGTGCTATGCCTGCGACACGGCGCGGCTGGACACGGGCGTCGAGCGCCTGAAGCGGTTCCTCGCGAGCCACACGACTGACCGCTGAGCGCCTGCCGCAAGGTGGCCGCGCAAAACACTATTGAGCAAACCGGGAGAAGAACAACCGAAGAAAGCGGGTTTCCGTCCAATTAAGCCCGCTTTTTCACTAAAGCACGCCCGCCAAGGCGAGGCCGGAAAATGCGCGGGGGATTTCATCTTTACGCACTGATTGTTTTTGCGTAATATGGCGCTCAGTCACGCGATTCCTTTCAGGAATATCGCTGCTCCGTCCGGCTGGGTTTGGTTCGATTGTCTGTTTCGCCTCCCCCCGGTGCGTGCTCCCATCAATATGACCGATCAGAATCGGGCGAGCGCGTCTTCAGTTCCACATCGTCTGTTTGATCCGGTTCTTTGACCACAGGGTCTGACCTAGCTGCATGAATACCCAAGAGGCGAAGATCGTCCTCGAGACTGCCTTGATCTGCGCGCAGGAGCCGTTAAAGCTCGGCGAGTTGCGCAAGCTCTTTGCCGACGGCGTGTCGGCAGACACCGTTCGGAATTTGCTCGAAGACCTCAAGCAGGATTGGTCTGGGCGCGGTGTGGAGTTGGTCGGGCTGGCGTCGGGCTGGCGGTTTCAAAGCAAGCCCGCAATGCGTTCGTATCTGGATCGCTTGCATCCTGAGAAACCGCCGAAATATTCGCGCGCGGTGCTCGAAACGCTCGCGATCATTGCATACCGGCAACCGGTCACGCGTGGCGATATCGAAGAAATTCGCGGCGTCACGGTGAATACGCAGGTCGTCAAGCAGCTCGAAGACCGCAACTGGATCGAAGTGATCGGTCATCGTGACGTGCCGGGCCGTCCCGCGCTGTATGCGACGACGCGGCAGTTTCTCGACGACCTAGGGCTGAAAGCGCTCGACGAATTGCCGCCGCTCGCGGACCCGTCGGCGCAGTTGAACGCGGATCTGCTCGGCCAGCATGCGATCGAGTTCGCTGACGCCGACGCCGCGCAAGCGTTGGCGTCGGGCGAAGAGGGCGCGCTCGGAGAGCCGGTGGATTCCGGCGTGGTAGATGAAAGTGCCGCTGCGGGCGAGGTTATCGACTCGGCCGCTAGTGGTGAACCTCAGGCTATTGCTAAGGCCGTGGGCGAAGCGCCGCAGTTCGATGCCGTAGAGGCGGACGCCGTTAGCCATGCCGGTGCCAACCAGCTCGAAACATCAGGCGAGGCGCCCGGAGCGGAAATCGCTGACGGATTCGCTGAATTGCATCAAAAGCAGCACGCTGAGCCGATGGAAGCAGCGCAGGCGGCCGAAGCGACTGACAGCGCAGTGGAAATCGCACCCGCATCCGGCTTGCATCCGGACGCAATGGGTGAGCCAGCCGCGCAGGATCATGCTGAAACGGCGCACGCGGAAAACGTTGCACCGCAGACCGGCACCGCCGGGTCCGCACAGAATCACGATCCGGTCTCCCAGACCGATCCGGCAATACCCGCGCACGACTCGGGCGTACTCCGCAATACGGAGCACGCCGCCGAGCCGAACCCGACCAAGGCGGCGCACGGCGATCCTGAGGATCGTCGCGATGCGGCGCAGGACGCGGGCGTTCTGACCGACGACGAACCTGAGTCGCGCAGCGCCTGACGTAACCGAACTTTTTTTGCCACGCCCGCAACGGGCGTGCGCGACCTGACATTTTGAGGTTGTTTTGACACATACCCACGACACCGATTCGTCCGAATCCGAGCGCGCCGTGCCGTCGGCTCGCGCTGACGAAACGCGCACCACGCAAGCGTCGGCAGGCGAGGGCGAGCGCCCGGCGCAGACCACGGAAGCAGATGGTGAAGACCGTCCGCGCCGCGGCCTGCGTCGCGGTCCGCGCAGCCTGATCGCCCGGCGCCGCGCCGGCGCGAAGACGAAGGGCGCCGAAGGCGGCCCCGCGCAAGAGGCGCCGGTTGTCAGCGAGGCGCCGCCGGACGGCGAGGTCGTCGCGCAAGTGCGTATGCCGCGCAAAGATGCCGGCGCGAAGGGTCAGGGGTCACGCCGCAATGCGGGCGGCGCGCGCCGCGAGGGCGCACCGCGTGAAGGAGCGCCTCGTGAAGGTCAGCGCGAGCGTCAGCCGCGCGAAGGCGGCCAGCGTCAGAACCGCCGCGGTGGTGAAGCGCCGGCGGCTGCGGCGGAAGCCGGTCAGGACGATCTGTTCTCGTACGTTACGTCGCCCGCGTTCGACGCGGATAACAGCGCCACCGGCGGCGTGCGCGCGCCGATGCTGCGTCGTGGCAAGCCCGCCGCGCCCAAGCGCGTGCTGGCAGCGGATGACGACGCACCAAAGTTGCACAAGGTGCTGGCCGAGGCCGGCATGGGTTCGCGTCGCGACATGGAAGAGCTGATCGTTGCCGGCCGCGTGTCGGTGAACGGCGAACCGGCTCACATCGGCCAGCGCATCATGCCGACCGACCAGGTTCGCATCAACGGCAAACCGGTCAAGCGCAAGCTCGCCAACAAGCCGCCGCGCGTGCTGCTGTATCACAAACCGACCGGCGAAATCGTCAGCCATGCCGATCCGGAAGGCCGTCCTTCGGTGTTCGACAAACTGCCGCCGATGAAAACCGCCAAGTGGCTCGCGGTCGGCCGTCTCGACTTCAACACGGAAGGTCTGCTGATGCTGACCACGTCGGGCGATCTGGCGAACCGTTTCATGCACCCGCGTTACAGCGTCGAGCGTGAATATGCGGTGCGGGTGGTCGGCGAACTGGCGGAAGGCATGCGCCAGAAGCTGCTGCACGGCGTCGAACTGGACGACGGCCCGGCAAACTTCCTGCGGATTCGTGACGGCGGCGGGGAAGGCACGAACCACTGGTATCACGTCGCGCTCGCCGAAGGGCGTAACCGCGAAGTGCGTCGTATGTTCGAAGCGGCCGGCCTGATGGTCAGCCGCCTGATCCGCACCCGTCACGGCCCGATTTCGCTGCCGAAGGGCCTCAAGCGCGGCCGCTGGGAAGAGCTCGAAGACAACCAGGTGCGTGCGCTGATGGCGTCGGTGGGCCTGAAGGCGCCGACCGAAGATAAGGGCAACCGCCGTGAAGCGCCGGAGCGTAAGCAGCCGGATCCGATGCAGACGTCGATGGGCTTCATCAACCGTGAGCCCGTGTTGATGTCGCATAGCCGTTTCGAACAGCAGCAACCGCGCGGCCAAGGCCGCCGTGGTGCGGCGGGTGGTGGATTCGGTGGCGGTGCGAGCGGCGGCGGCTTTGGCGGTGGCGGTTACGGCAATCGCGGTGCCGGCCGCGGCGCGAGTGGGCTCGGCGGTCCGATGGGCGGCGGTGCGGGCGGCCCGCGCGGCGGGCGGGAGGTCGACGGTAATCGTGCGCCGTCGGGCAATGGCAATCGTGCGGCGGGCGGAAAGCGTCCCGGCGGTGCGGGTGCCAATCCCGGCAATGGCGGCGGTAGCCGCGGGCCGGGCGGCAATCGCGGTGGCAACGCCAACCGCGCGGGTGGCGGCAATGCCAACCCGGGCGGCGCCAATCGCGGCGGTGGCGCGCCGCGCGGCCGTTCGCGCGGCCGTTAAAGTAAGCGAGTCATGCATGGCGGCCGGCCGCTGAATCGTTTTTCAACGATTTTCGTGAGTCGCCGCCGTGGTCGATCGACGCGCTCTCCAGGTTTCGCGTTGCTTTGCGATCTTCTTGCGGCACATAAAACCGCAGCGTGGACGGAAGTGGGGGCAGATTTCACTTGCCCGGCTTGTCCGGCTGGATCCGAGGCGGCCCGAGCCGTCTTGCAAAAGGCCTGAACGGCCGCCATATCGTGGAAAGATTCCCGTGAAATCAAGCTGAAATGCGCGTTGGGCGGCGCTTTGCGGTTTGCGTTTGTCCTGAAAAATGGCTACAATCGCGAAGTCGCTGGGCGTGCGGCTTTTTATGTGCGGCTCAGGTGCGACCACCGGTAATAAGATGATGGGCGTTTAGCCCATTTTTTTTTGCCGCTCAGTTCTCAGTGGTTCGGCATCTCGGGTAGCACGAACGTGCGCCGGCTTGGCGCGCGGCCCGCATTGGTTGTTTGCAGAACAGGCGGCAGGCTCGCTGCGCGAACATCTAAGAGGGCATTGTGCAACTGACGGAACTGATTGAAACCACGGTCGTGGGACTCGGCTACGAGCTCGTCGACTTCGAGCGCACCGGGCGCGGCATGATGTGTATCTATATCGACCAGCCGGCCGGCATCGCGATCGAAGACTGCGAGAAAGTCACGCGTCAGCTCCAGCACGTTCTGACGGTCGAAAATATCGATTACGAGCGGCTTGAAGTGTCGTCGCCGGGTCTCGACCGCCCGCTGAAGAAACTGGCGGATTTCGAACGCTTCGCAGGCAGCGAAGTGGTAATCACATTGAAAAAGCCATTGGACGGACGGAAATCGTACCGGGGCATCCTGCATGCTCCGCAAGGCGAGACGATCGGTCTGGAATTTGAAGGGAAGGAAGGCGCCGCGATGCTCGATTTCACGCTCGCGGACATGGACAAAGCACGCCTCGTTCCGAAAGTTGACTTTAGGAGCCGCAAACAATGAGTCGCGAAGTGTTGATGCTGGTGGATGCGCTGGCACGCGAGAAGAATGTCGACAAAGACGTGGTATTTGCCGCGCTCGAAGCGGCTCTCGCTTCGGCCTCCAAGAAACTCTTCGAAGAAGATGCGGATATCCGCGTCCATATCGACCGTGAAAGCGGCGAGCACGAAACGTTTCGCCGCTGGAAAGTGGTGCCGGACGAAGCCGGTTTGCAGGAACCGGATCAGGAAATTCTGCTGTTCGAAGCACGCGAACAGAAGCCCGAGATTCAACTCGACGAGTTCATCGAAGAACCGGTGCCGTCGATCGAATTCGGCCGGATCGGCGCGCAGGCTGCCAAGCAGGTGATCCTGCAGAAGGTGCGCGACGCCGAACGCGAACAGATCCTGAACGACTTCCTCGAGCGCGGCGAGCACATCATGACCGGCTCGGTGAAGCGCCTCGATAAGGGCAACTTCATCGTCGAAACCGGCCGTGTCGAAGCGCTGCTGCGCCGCGATCAGCTGATTCCGAAGGAAAACCTGCGCGTGGGCGACCGCGTGCGCGCCTATATCGCGAAGGTGGATCGCACCGCGCGCGGTCCGCAGATCGAACTGTCGCGTACGGCGCCCGAATTCCTGATGAAGCTGTTCGAGATGGAAGTGCCGGAAATCGAGCAAGGTCTGCTGGAAATCAAGGCGGCCGCGCGGGATCCGGGCGTGCGCGCCAAGATCGGCGTGGTCGCGTACGACAAGCGCATCGATCCGATCGGCACTTGCGTCGGCATTCGCGGCTCGCGCGTGCAGGCGGTGCGCAACGAGCTCGGTGGCGAAAACGTCGACATCGTGCTATGGTCGGAGGATCCCGCTCAGTTTGTGATCGGCGCCCTCGCGCCGGCAGCCGTCCAATCGATCGTCGTCGATGAAGAAAAGCATTCGATGGACGTCGTCGTAGACGAAAACGAACTGGCGGTCGCGATCGGCCGCAGCGGCCAGAACGTGCGTCTTGCCAGCGAACTCACCGGCTGGCAGATCAACATCATGACGCCGGACGAATCTGCGCAAAAGCAGAATCAGGAGCGCGGCGTATTGCGTGACCTGTTCATGGCGCGTCTCGATGTCGACGAAGAAGTGGCCGACATCCTGATCGACGAAGGCTTCACGAGCCTCGAAGAGATCGCTTATGTGCCGCTCAACGAAATGCTCGAAATCGAAGCATTCGACGAAGACACTGTTCACGAACTGCGTAATCGCTCGCGCGACGCGCTGTTGACGCTGGCGATCGCGAATGAAGAAAAGGTCGAAAATGTAGCGCTCGACCTGAAGAGCCTGGACGGCATGGACGCCGACCTGCTCGCCAAGCTGGCCGAACATCAGATCCAGACGCGCGACGAACTCGCCGAGCTGGCTGTGGATGAACTGGTCGAGATGACCGGAATGGAAGAGGATGCCGCTAAGGCGTTGATCATGAAAGCACGTGAACACTGGTTCCAGTGAGAAATGACCATGGCGCACTAAATTGAAGCGGCCGTCAGGCCGCATGACCCGATGCTAACCGCAAGGAATCGGTCCTTGCATTAAGAGGAATGAATGGCGAGTAACAACGTAGCCCAATTTGCCGCGGAACTGAAAATGCCTGCAGGCGTGCTGCTTGAGCAGCTGCAGGCAGCAGGCGTCACAAAAGCGAGCGAAGACGACAGCTTGTCCGAAACGGACAAGGCGCGTCTGCTCGACCACTTGCGCAAGTCTCACGGCTCGACTGATGCTGACAAGCGCAAGATCACGCTGACGAAACGGCATACGTCGGAAATCAAGCAATCCGATGCGACGGGCAAAGCTCGCACCATTCAGGTCGAGGTGCGTAAGAAGCGCACTTTCGTCCGCCGCGACGAAACCTCCGCCGAAAACGGAGATGCATCGAATCATGTGGCCGAGGCCGACGTCGACGATCTCGAACTCCAGCGTCGTGAAGAGGAAGCTCGTCACGAAGCCGAACTGCTCGAAAAGCAGGCTCAGGAGCTGAAGGCGCGCCAAGAACAACTCGAACGCGAAGAAGCGGAACGTCAGGCGCGTGAAGCGGCTGCCGAAGCCGAGCGTCGCCGTGCGGAAGAAGAAGCAGCGAAGAAGCGCGCAGCGGCCGAGGCGGCGGCTCGCGAGCAGCAGGCACAGGCTGCGAAGCCGGCGCAAGCCGCGCAACCGGCGGCCGCGAAGGCCGAGCCGGTGGTGGCTAAGGCCGCGGAACCGGTAGTCGCCAAAGTTAACGAGCAGGACGACGAGCGCGCAGCTGCAGAGCGTGCCGCGCAACGCGAAGCCGCGAAGAAGGCGGAAGACGCGGCGCGTCAGGCTGCTGAGAAAGCGCGTGCCGAGCAGGAAGAAATCGCCAAGCGTCGTGCAGCGGCTGAAGCCGAAGCACGTGCGATCCGCGAAATGATGAACACGCCGCGCAAGGCGCAGGTCAAGGCGCCGGAACCGGCACCGAAGCCCGCCGAGCCGGCCAAGGCCGCGGAAGCCAAGGGCACGCTGCACAAGCCGGCGCGTCCGGCGGGTGAAGCAGCGGCACGTCCGGCAGCCAAGAAACCGGCTGCTGCGGCTCCGGCTGCCACGACCACGCCTTCCGCCGGCGACAAGAAGAAGCCGGGCGGCGGCAAGGGCGGCTGGCAGGACGACGCAGCGAAGCGCCGCGGTATCAAGACGCGTGGCGATTCGAGCGGCGGTGTCGATCGTGGCTGGCGCGGTGGCCCGAAGGGTCGCGGCAAGCATCAGGATCAAAGCACCACGTTCCAGGCGCCGACCGAGCCGATCGTGCGTGAAGTGCACGTGCCGGAAACCATCACGGTCGCCGATCTGGCGCACAAGATGGCGGTGAAGGCGTCGGAAGTCATCAAGTCGATGATGAAGCTCGGCCAGATGGTCACGATCAACCAGATGCTGGACCAGGAAACGGCGATGATCATCGTCGAAGAACTGGGCCACCACGCGGTTGCGGCCAAGCTGGACGATCCGGAAGCCATGCTGGTCGAAGGCGAAGTGTCCGACGCGGAAGCACTGCCGCGTCCGCCGGTCGTCACGGTCATGGGTCACGTCGACCACGGCAAGACGTCGCTGCTCGACTACATTCGCCGCGCCAAGGTCGCAGCGGGTGAAGCGGGCGGCATTACGCAGCACATCGGCGCTTACCACGTCGAAACGCCGCGTGGCGTCATCACCTTCCTCGACACGCCGGGCCACGAAGCCTTTACGGCTATGCGTGCTCGCGGTGCGAAGGCAACCGACATCGTGATTCTGGTGGTGGCTGCCGACGACGGCGTCATGCCGCAGACGAAGGAAGCTATCGCCCACGCGAAGGCAGGCGGCGTGCCGCTCGTTGTCGCGATCAACAAGATCGACAAGCCGGATGCGAATCCGGAGCGCGTCAAGCAGGAACTCGTCGCTGAAGGCGTCGTGCCGGAAGAATACGGTGGCGATTCGCCATTCGTGTCGGTGTCGGCTAAAACCGGCGCGGGCATCGACGATCTGCTCGAAAACGTGCTGCTGCAAGCCGAAGTGCTGGAACTGAAGGCACCGGTCGAAGCGCCGGCCAAGGGTCTCGTCATCGAAGCAAAGCTCGACAAGGGTAAGGGTCCGGTTGCAACGATCCTGGTCCAGTCGGGTACGCTGAACCGCGGAGACGTGGTGCTGGCAGGTAGCGCTTACGGTCGCGTGCGAGCCATGCTCGACGAAACCGGCAAGCCGACCAAGTCGGCCGGTCCGTCGATCCCGGTTGAAATTCAGGGTCTGTCGGAAGTCCCGCAAGCTGGCGAAGAAGTCATCGTCATGCCGGACGACCGCAAGGCGCGTGAAGTCGCGCTGTTCCGTCAAGGCAAGTTCCGCGACGTCAAGCTGGCCAAGCAACAGGCGGCGAAGCTCGAGAACATGCTGGAACAGATGGGCGAAGGCGAAGTGGCGTACATGCCGCTCATCGTCAAGGCCGACGTGCAAGGTTCGCAGGAAGCGCTGGTGCAGTCGCTGCTCAAACTGTCCACAGACGAAGTCCGCGTGCAGATCGTGCACGGTGCCGTGGGTGGCATCAGCGAGTCCGACGTCAACCTGGCAACGGCTTCGAAGGCAGTCATCATCGGCTTTAACACCCGTGCGGATGCGCAGGCTCGCAAGCTGGCGGAAGCCAACGGCGTCGATATTCGCTACTACAACATCATCTATGACGCAGTGGATGACGTGAAGGCCGCGATGTCGGGCATGCTGGCACCGGAGAAGCGCGAAGTCGTGACGGGTACGGTCGAAGTGCGTCAGGTCTTCAAGGTACCGAAGATCGGCGCGGTGGCCGGTTGTATGGTCACGGACGGTTTCGTCAAGCGCTCGTCGTCGGTGCGCGTGCTGCGCAACAACGTCGTCATCTTCACGGGCGAACTCGATTCGCTCAAGCGCTTCAAGGACGACGTGAAGGAAGTCCGTCAGGGCTTCGAGTGCGGTATGTCGATCAAGAACTTCAACGATATCGTCGAAGGCGATCAGTTCGAAGTCTTCGAGATCACCGAAGTCGCGCGTTCGCTGTAATTCACGCGGCACGGCTCAAAGGGGCGGAGCGGGCTTTAACGCCCGCTCCGCCCGTTGTTTTTGGCGCCGCACGTTGTTCCGCGTGATTGCCGCGCTTCGGCGCCACGCTTTGCTGTCGTGATTTGCTGCTGTGCGTTGGTTGCCGCGCGTTTGTTCCCGCGCGTTTATTCCCGGTTTACCGCGCTCTTTCGCGCTCTGACGCCGGTCGCCGCGTAACAGCCCGCTGTCGAGCTTCCGGTTCTCCCGGCCGCCTGAATGCCGCCCGGAAGAAAAGCCCGCACCGCGCTAGCGCGAACCATTTTTTGCATCCGTTAAAGCGGATCACATCACACCATGCCTAAAAAACGTTCTTCCCCCAATCGCAACGTGCAGATCGCCGATCAGATCCAGCGCGATTTGTCCGAGCTGCTGCGCGAGGTCAAGGATCCGCGCATCGGCATCGTCACGATTCAAAGTGTCGAGCTGACGCCGGACTACGCGCACGCCAAGGTCTATTTCACGACGCTCACGGGCGACCCGCAACAGACGCTCGAAGCGCTCACGCATGCCGCCGGGCATCTGCACAATCAGCTGTTCAAGCGCCTGCATATCCACACCGTGCCGACGCTGCATTTCCATTACGACAAGACGATCGAGCGAGCCGTCGAAATGTCGCGTCTTATCGACGAGGCGAACGCAAATCGCGCGAAAGAAGACTGAGCGCGCTGTAGCCGAGGCTCTCGCCGCGATGCCTGAGTGGCCCTGCGCTCAGCGCTGTTTCCGTCGCTGTTTTCCGTATTTATCGAAGATTTCGTCCCTCCGACATGACCGCATCTCAACGCCCCCGCGTGCCGCGCCGCGCGCTCGACGGCGTCCTGTTGCTCGACAAGCCGCTCGGCCTGTCGAGCAATGACGCGCTGATTCGCGCGAAGCGTCTTTATCTGGCAAAAAAAGCGGGTCACACCGGTACGCTCGATCCACTCGCGACTGGCTTGCTGCCGCTTTGTTTCGGCGAAGCCACGAAGTTTTCGCAAGACCTGCTCGAAGCCGACAAGACGTATGAGGCCACCATGCGTCTCGGCATTCGCACGACCACCGGCGACGCCGAGGGCGAAGCCATCGACACGCGCGAAGTGACCTGCGACGAGGCGGCGATTCAAGCGGTTCTGCCCACATTCCTCGGCGAAATCACTCAGGTTCCGCCAATGTATTCGGCGCTCAAGCGTGACGGCAAGCCACTGTACGAATATGCGCGTGCCGGCCAGACGGTGGAGCGGGAAGCGCGCCAGGTGACGATCCTGAAGCTCGATCTGCTCAGTTGCGCGTTGCCGGACGTGACGTTTCGCGTGACCTGCAGCAAGGGCACCTATGTGCGCACGCTGGCCGAGGATATCGGCGAAGCGTTGGGTTGCGGCGCGCATCTGGTGGCGCTGCGACGCACGGGCGTTGGCGCGCTGACGCTTGAAAATTCGGTGACGCTCGACGCATTGTCCGATGCAACGGAAGGCGAGCGCGACGCGTGGCTGCAACCGGTGGACGCATTGCTGTCCACTTTCCCGCTCGTCCAGTTGAACGAAGACGCGACGCGCCGCTTCCTGCACGGTCAGCGGTTGAAACTGTCCGAACTGGATATCACAGGCGAAGCATTGAATGCGCCGCGCGTTCGGGTGTATGCCGCGCAGGGGCGTCTGCTGGGTGTCGCGAAGCAAGGCGAGGGCGTGCTGGCGCCGGAACGGTTGGTCGTCACTACGGCGAGCTGAAAGCCTTCTGGACGGTGGGCAGCGTGCGTGATGCGCATACCCGATCGAAGGTGCAGAAAAAAAGGCGGGAGCGCTCGTTAGCGGTCCCGCCTTTTTTCATATCGTTCGCCGTGGCAATCGGCGCAAAAAACTCAGTGCGCCGCCGCGGCCGCCGCACCCGCGTCGCCACCGGCGCGCTCAGGCCTCGTGATCCAGATCAGCGCAATTAGCGCGACGAAGATACCAGCGGACACGAAGAACAGATCGTTCACACCCAGTTGCGCGGCCTGCTGCGTCGCCATCGAGTTGAACAGGCCATACGCCTGCGGTTGACTGAAGCCCGCCGCGCCCATTTGGCGGATCGACTGGTCGAACACCGGGTTGTACGCGTTGGCCTGCTCGGCCAGTTGCGCATGATGCATGATCGAGCGGTGGTCCCACGCGGTCTGGAAGATCGACGTGCCGATGCCGCCGCACATGATCCGCACGAAATTCGACAAGCCCGACGCCGCCGGAATCCGGTTACCCGGCAGCCCTGACAAGGTAATCGACACCAGCGGGATGAAGAACCCGGCCATGCCGATCCCCTGAATCAAGGTTGGCACCAGCAGCGAGTACGTATCGACGCCGGTGGTATAGCGCGAACGCATCCAGAAACACAGCGCGAACACGAGAAACGACAAGGTCGCGATATAGCGCGGATCGGTACGCGGCAACACCTTGCCCGTGATCGGCGACAGCAGCACGGCGAACAGGCCGACCGGCGCCATGACGAGGCCGGCTTCGGTCGCCGTGTAGCCGATATCGGTTTGCAGCCACAGCGGCAGCAGCACGAGATTGCCGAAATAGAGCCCGTAACCGATCGACAAGGCGACCGTGCCGCCCGTGAAGTTGCGTCGGCTGAAGAGCGAGAGGTCGACCACCGGATGCTCGGCCGTCAATTCCCACACGATGAAGAACGCCAGCGCGATCACTGCGACCAGCGCCAGTACGACGATGGTGGTCGACGAAAACCAGTCGAGATCCTTGCCTTTGTCGAGCATGACCTGGAGCGAGCCGACCCAGACGATCAGCAGACCGAGCCCGACGCCGTCGATCGGCGCTTTTCTGATGACGGAATCGCGGTTGCGGAAGATCATCCACGTCGCCACGGCGGCAATCGCGCCGACCGGAATGTTGACGTAGAAAATCCACGGCCACGAGATGTTGTCCGAAATCCAGCCGCCGAGAATCGGGCCCGCCACCGGCGCGATCAGCGTGGTCATGGCCCACATGGATAGCGCCATGGGGGCCTTGGCGCGTGGATAGCTCGCGAGCAGCAGCGTTTGCGACAGCGGGATCATGGGACCGGCCACCGCGCCTTGCAACACGCGCGAAGCGAGCAGGAACGGCAGCGTCGGCGCGAGGCCGCACATCCACGACGAGATCACGAACAGGATGATCGACGCCATGAACAGGCGCACCTGGCCGATGCGGTCGGTCAGCCAGCCGGTGAGCGGCACGGAGATCGCATTGGCGACCGCGAACGAGGTGATGACCCACGTGCCTTGGTCGGACGACACACCGAGGTCGCCGGAAATCGACGGAATCGATACGTTCGCGATCGACGTGTCGAGCACGTTCATGAAGACGGCGAGCGACACCGCGATGGTGCCGATCACCAGTTGCGCGCCCTCGAGCGGCGGGTGAGGGACTTGCGCCTGAGCCTGAGCCATTAAAGAAGCCTTGTCTGATTCGTCACTCGGCTTACATCAGTTTCGCGGCGGCAGGCTTCGCGCTGCCGGCCTGGGCCGACTTCTGCGAGCCGCCGTTCGGGCCTGCGTTTTCCGAAATGATGCGGGCGATTTCCGCGTCGGCCTCGTCACCGTACTTTTCGAACACGTTGGTCTGATAGACCGTGTTCGGCGCCTGACCGAGCTGGCCGCCGTTGTCGTCCTTGATGCTCACGTCAGCCTGCATCGACAGGCCGATGCGCAGCGGGTGCTGTTCGAGTTCCTTCGGATCGAGCGCGATCCGCACCGGCAGACGCTGCACCACCTTGATCCAGTTGCCGGTCGCGTTCTGCGCGGGCAACAGCGAGAACGCCGAACCCGTGCCGGCCGAGAAGCCGACCACCTTGCCGTGATACACCACCGACGAGCCGTACACGTCGGCCGTCAGTTCGACCGGCTGGCCGATGCGCATGTGCTTGAGCTGCACTTCCTTGAAGTTCGCGTCGACCCACACGCCGCCGAGCGGCACGATCGCCATGAGCGGAGTGCCCGGCGAGACGCGCTGGCCGACCTGCACCGAGCGTTTCGCCACGTAGCCCGTGACCGGCGCCGGCAGGTTGTTACGCGCGTTGTTCAGGTATGCGTCGCGGACCTTCGCGGCGGCGGCCTGCACGTTCGGGTGATTGGCGATCGTGGTGTTGGCGGTCAGCGCGCGGTTCGACGCCAACTGCTGCTGGGCGGCGTCCACGGCGGCTTGCGCGCTCTTCACGGCGTCGCGGGCGTGCGAGATTTCTTCCTGCGACACGGCGCCGGTTTGCGCAACCGTCATACGGCGCTTCAGGTCGTCCTGGGCGCGCGACAGGTCGGCCTGACGCACGGCGACTTGCGCCTGATATTGATTGTCGTCGGCGAACAGGCCGCGCACCTGGCGCACCGTCTGCGCCAGATTGGCCTCGGCCTGTTCCAGCGCGACGCGGGCGTCGGCCGGATCGAGCACGACGAGCGGGTCGCCGGCCTTCACCGTCTGGGTGTCGTCCGCGTTCACGGCGACGACCGTGCCGGTGACTTGCGGCGTGATCTGGACGACGTTGCCATTCACATACGCGTCGTCGGTGTCTTCGTGAAAACGCGCGACGAGGAAGTAGTAAAGGCCATAAGCGATCGCGGCGATCAGGATCACGATGACGAGCAGCGTCATCATGCGCTTGCGTTTGCCGTTATTCGCCGATTGTGCCGGCTGGGTGTTAGCCGCGGGCTGCTGGGGGGTGCTCATTGATGTGCTCCGGGTTCTCTCAAGCGTCGTCGTTTATTCGGATGTTCGTGCGAGTGTTCGTTCTGGCCGTGATTCGCGCTCAATTAGCCGCTGCGGTCGCCGTGGTGGCCGATGCCGGGGTATCGGTCGGCACCACGAGGCCGGTTTGCGTCGCGTCGAAACCGCCGCCGAGCGCCTTGATGAGGCTGATCTGCATATCGCGGCGGCGCATCTTCAGGCTGGTCACGGTCTGTTCAGCGGCGAGGCGGTTCTGGTCGGCGGTCAGCACCTGCAACTGCGGTGACAAACCGGCCTTGTAGCGGATCACCGCCAGCTGATATGCCTTGGTCGATGCGTCGAGCGCGCGCTGTGCGTCGCCTTGCTGCTGGTCGATCGATTTGATCGACGAGACTTGCGTCGCGACGTCCGAGAGCGCGTTGATCAGCGTCTGGTTGTAGTTCGCCACATCGAGGTCGAAGTCGGCATAACGGCCCTTCAGTTGCGAGCGCAGCGCGCCGGCGTCGAAGATCGGCAGATGAATCGCCGGGCCGAATTGCATCTGGCGGCTGCCGGCCTTGAGGAAGCGGCCCCAGCCGAACGCGTCGAAACCGAAGCCGGCCGCGAGGTTCACGTCCGGGAAGAATTCGGCCTTGGCTTCCTTCACGTCGTGCATCGCGGCTTCGACCTGCCAGCGCGCGGCGACGATATCCGCGCGGCGCGCCACGAGGTCGGCGGGCAGATTGTTCGGCAGCGCCACGACGTCGCCCTTGGTCAGCGTGGGTTCGGCGATCTGCAGGCCGCGATCCGGACCCTTGCCGAGCAGCGCGCCCAACTGGTAGCGCACGACCGTGATCTGGCCGTCGAGGTCGGTCAAATTGGCCTGGGTGGTCGCGATGTTGCCGTTCGCGGTTTGCCGCTCGACATTGGTGTCGAGGCCGGCGGCCACGCGGCCGTTGGTGATGCGGCCGATATCCTGGCGGTTGGCGATTTCGCGCGCGGCGATGTCGCGCAACGCGTACAGCTGCGCGAGCTGGTTGTACGTGCTGGCCACCGACGCCGCGAGCGTGACGCGCGCCTGCTGCATGTCGGCCTCAGCGGCCTTTTCCTGCGACACGGCCTGGCCGAGACGCTGGCGATTCTTGCCCCACAGGTCCAGATCCCACGACGCGCTCGCGAGCACATTGTTCTCGCTATACCAAGTGCCGCCGTATGGAGGCGGGTAGAGCGCGTTTTCGGAGAAGAGCTCGCGGGTCCACGAGTAGCTGGCGTTGGCCTTCGGATAAAGGGCCGCGCGCGAACTCTCGATATAGGACGAGGCTTTGGCGAGCCGCGCCTGGGCTTGCGCGATCGACGGGCTGCCTTCCAGCGCTTCCGCGATCAGCTTGGGCAGTTGCGGGTCGCCGAACTGGTTGGCCCAATCGAGCGACGGCCACTGGCCGCTCTGAGCGGGCAGGCTCTGCGCGGACTCGTACTGGGCCGGCGACGACATCTGCTTGTCGCTTTTCATGCCGATGTAGTTCGCGCACCCTGTGAGGGCGAGCACCGTCACCGCGGCGGCGACAGCGGCCCGGCTCGAAAGCGCGGGCGCGGACAGGGAAAGGGATTTCATCGCTCGACTCTTTGAGTGAATTGTAATGATGGACGCTGCAAGCAATTTCTTACGATTTACTGTCAAAATTGCTTGCTGCATCACGGGTTAGTCCCGTTTGGTCGCCGGAATTGAGGAGCACGCGGCGCAGCATGCTCTTCAGAAAACCCACTTCTTCCGGGGTGAAGCCGCCGAGCAGGTTGTCCATCACGCCGGTGAAAATAGCCGGCATTCTGGCGGCGATCGCGAGACCTTCCGGCGTCAGCGCGAGGCGCACGACCCGTCGGTCTTCGTTGCTGCGCACCCGTGTGAGCAGGCCGCGCTTTTCCAGCCGGTCGATCAGACGCGTGATGGCGCTTGCGTCGATGCCATATTCACGCGCCAGTTCGGCCGCCAGCAGGCACTTGCCGCTCGCCACCATGAACAGGATGCTGCCTTGCTGGCTGGTGATGCCCAACTCGGCCATGCTGCGCTGATTGACCAGGTTCGACATGGTCGATTTCACTCGCGAGATCAGGTAGCCGACGCTTTCGCCTAACTGGTACTCACTGATGACGTCCGGCGTGGGTGTGGAAGACGGCTCGGTCATGATTCTCGTGCGAATGCAATGGTTGACTAGGCAGGATTATAGTGGGCGGTTGGTTGACGCGGCAAGTGTTATTACAGCTTAGGCAAAGGTCTATTCCATCTCAAGGCAAGGTCCGCGCGATTTTGCGTAGGGTTTTGCCGCCCCTTACACTTTATTTCCGGCGCGCCGCTACGAGGAAGACGGCGGGCTTATCAGGGAATACCAGAAAGCTTCATTTACGCGTGCTATAATGTTGGGTTCCCAAAAGTGCGCTTTGGGCTTTGTTGGCTTCGTACACAATGCTGCTCTGCTGGCGCACTCAACTGTCTCCAGGTTCCTATGACTCGCGCCCTACGCAACATCGCCATCATTGCCCACGTCGACCACGGCAAGACCACGCTCGTCGACCAGCTCCTCCGTCAAACCGCCACGTTCCGTGACAACCAGCAGATCGCTGAGCGGGTGATGGACTCGAACGACATCGAAAAAGAACGTGGCATCACGATTCTTTCCAAGAACTGCGCGGTCGAGTACGAAGGCACGCACATCAACATCGTCGACACCCCGGGCCACGCGGACTTCGGCGGTGAAGTGGAGCGCGTGCTGTCGATGGTCGACTCCGTGCTGCTGCTGGTCGACGCCGTCGAAGGTCCGATGCCGCAAACGCGCTTCGTGACCAAGAAGGCGCTGGCGCTCGGCCTGAAGCCGATCGTCGTGATCAACAAGGTGGACCGGCCGGGCGCGCGGATCGACTGGGTGATCAACCAGACGTTCGACCTGTTCGACAAGCTCGGCGCAACCGACGAACAACTCGACTTCCCGATCGTCTACGCATCGGGTCTGAACGGCTACGCAGGCTTGACCCCGGACGTGCGCGAAGGTGATATGCGCCCGCTGTTCGAGGCTGTGCTGCAACACGTGCCGGTCCGTCCGGCCGATCCGGAGGCGCCGCTGCAACTGCAGATCACGTCGCTGGACTATTCGTCGTATGTCGGCCGTATCGGCGTCGGCCGTATCACGCGTGGCCGCATCAAGCCCGGCATGGCGGTCGCCGTCCGTTCGGGTCCCGACGGCGCGATCCTGAACCGCAAGATCAACCAGGTGCTGTCGTTCAAGGGTCTGGAGCGCGTGCAGGTCGACTCGGCTGAAGCCGGCGACATCGTGCTGATCAACGGTATCGAAGAAATCGGCATTGGCGTGACCATCTGCGCACCGGAACAACCGGAAGCGCTGCCCATGATCACCGTCGACGAACCGACGCTGACCATGAACTTCCTCGTCAATTCGTCGCCGCTGGCCGGCCGCGAAGGCAAGTTCGTCACGAGCCGTCAGATCCGTGACCGCCTGATGAAGGAGCTGAACCACAACGTCGCGCTGCGCGTGAAGGAAACCGGCGACGAAACCACGTTCGAAGTGGCGGGCCGCGGTGAGCTGCACCTGACCATTCTGGTGGAAAACATGCGTCGCGAAGGCTACGAGCTGGCCGTGTCGCGTCCGCGCGTGGTGATGACGGAAGTCGACGGCGTGAAGCACGAGCCGTACGAAAACCTGACGGTCGACATGGAAGACGGCCACCAGGGTGGCGTGATGGAAGAGTTGGGCCGCCGTAAGGGCGAAATGCTCGACATGGCGTCGGACGGCCGTGGCCGTACGCGTCTCGAATACCGTATTTCGGCGCGCGGCCTGATCGGCTTCCAGTCGGAATTCCTCACGCTCACGCGCGGCACGGGCCTGATGAGCCACACGTTCGACTCGTATCAGCCGGTGCGCGAAGGCGCGGTCGGCGAGCGTCGCAACGGCGTGCTGATCTCGCAGGACGACGGCGCGGCAGTCGCGTACGCCTTGTGGAAGCTGCAGGATCGCGGCCGTATGTTCGTGTCGCCGGGCGAGCCGCTGTACGAAGGCATGATCATCGGCATTCACAGCCGTGACAACGACCTGGTCGTGAACCCGATCAAGGGCAAGCAACTGACCAACGTGCGTTCGTCGGGTACGGACGAAGCGGTGCGCCTCGTGCCGCCGATCCAGATGTCGCTGGAATACGCGGTCGAATTCATCGACGACGACGAACTGGTCGAAGTCACGCCGCAATCCATCCGTCTGCGCAAGCGTTATCTGAAGGAACACGAGCGCCGCAGCGCGAGCCGTAAGGGCGCGGTGGACTGAGTGAATGGCACGTGCGCTTGAGGTGCTGCTGTTAGTGACCTCGGCGCCGCGTGGATAAAAAGAAGCCGTTCCGGACTTGTCCGGAACGGCTTCTTTCATTTGGGCGGCGGCCGGGCCAGGTTACATTTGTCGGCCGTGATTCGTGCTTTGTGTGAGGTGAGGTTTAGAGTTGGGTGTGGTGGAGTCCAAAGTGTCGTAGCAATTCATTGGTCTCGGGCAGAACGACGCCGGGTGGGGCAACTGTGGTGACCGGCGCTGCTGAGCCCCAATCACGCGCTGCGGGCGGCGTATAGAAATTAACGCTATCCGGGGCGACCACGTATCCGTCCTCTGAGAATGCTGTACCTAGGTAATTGCTCAAAGAGTTTTGCATATCCGCAAGGTTGCTATACGTGAAGGCGCCGTTGTTCGGATCGAAAAGTGTGTACTGGCTCCCGCCCGGAAGATGCTGTATGGCTAACGCGTGTCCGTATGGCTCCGACGCCATCGAGTCAGCGTGCCGGATGCCTAAACGTACGTATGCGAGGGCGCCTTCAGGCATGGTGTTGTCATCGAAGGAATGGATCAATCCGTCGATGCGGGTCGAGCGATCAGTCCTGCCGTCGGGGTTGAAATTAGTGCTCGACGACTGGCGATAGTTAGCGAGTGGCGGGAGCCTCGATCCTCTCTGGAAACCGTCGATCCGGTCATAAATGCCCCCGTGGTTTGAGGCTGACAGGGTGTCCATGTCCCTGTTCATATGGCTGATCGCTTCCTGCAAGGTGTCGGGAGCCGAGGCGCCATCGGTTGCGCGATCAACGCGGCGCATGGCTTCGAAAACAACGCCTTGGCAACTGCCCTTCCCATCGGGGCCGGTTCTCGTCCTGGCGTGGTAGGCCTGATCGAATCTTTCGTGCGATGTTGCATCGTGGAGAAGCTCCTCTCCGCCTCTGCATTCCCGGAAGTAGGACCCGCTACAGGCGCCCAGCACCTGGCCGCGTTTGTCCCGATCCAGTGTCTGATCGGCACCCGGCCCTTGTTTCGCAGGGTCGGTCGGTCCGTTGCCGATCGCGCCCGGTGTCGGATCGACGGAACGCTCATGTCGCGGTGTGCGCCTGTCCCCGGACAAAATCTGGCCCGGGAACACCGCTGGTGTCGGTGCCGGCCTTTTCGGTGCGAAAGACGGGCTGTCGGAAACCTGTTTCTGCATCACTGCGCTCATGCTCTGGACGGTGAGTCCCATAAGGTCATTCCTTTGGAAAATCGCAAAAACACCGTGAAAGTAACGGCATACCGATACGCATCGCTTCCTTTGATCAGCCGCGATCCTCTCGTCGGCCTGTCAATGCCGGAACCGTATTGCGTGCATGCAGTCTGTGGAAAACGTCACCGCGCAGGGTATTGAGCAGCCACTACATCCGAAGGTGACCAGAAGGTGCGGGTGTCCGCGGCCTCGTCTTGTTTATGCACCACGGCGGATATCGGTGCGCCCCACAACATGATTTCCCTCTTCGTGTCTATGCATGCGGTCGCCCCGTCTGGAGGCGATCGTTGCGCATGGCGCCATGCACTCTTGCGGATTTTCGAAACGACGCGCAAACGCCGTCCGGACGGGCTCTGGGGCCGGTCCGTCTGCTATCTGCACTATCCGTTCTGTGATATGCTCCCCGGGTGCAAAGTTTTAGGTCCTTCCAAGCAAGACTTGATTCGCGCAATCCGCTAAACGGTCAGGCCGTGTCGCGGAAGGTTCTGTAACCCGCTATTTCTCGAGAAGCTCGAAGAAAGGTGAGCGTAAAAATGATGAAGCAATTCCAGTCGAACTCTTATCTGTTCGGCGGCAATGCTCCGTACGTAGAAGAAATGTACGAAGCGTATCTCGATAATCCGGCGTCAGTGCCCGAGAACTGGCGCAGCTATTTCGACGCGTTGCAGAACGTCCCTGCATCGGATGGCAGCAATGCCAACGACGTGGCCCATGGCCCGATCGTCGAATCGTTTGCGCAACGCGCCAAGGCCAACGCCTTCATCCCGCGCACCGCAACCGGCGGCGAAGACCTCGCCACCGCGCGAAAGCAAGTCTATGTGCAGTCCCTCATCGGCGCATATCGCTTCCTCGGCTCGCAATGGGCCAATCTCGATCCCCTGAAGCGCCGCGAACGTCCCGCAATCCCCGAACTCGAACCCGCGTTCTACGACTTCACCGAAGCCGACATGGACCAGGAGTTCAGCGCCACGAATCTGTATTTCGGATTCGAGCGTGCTTCGCTGCGTGAGATCGTCAAGGCACTGCGCGATACGTACTGCGGCACGATCGGCGCCGAGTACATGTACATCAGCGATCCGGAGCAGAAGCGCTGGTGGAAAGAGAAGCTGGAATCGATCCGTTCCACGCCGAGCTTCTCGAACGAAAAGAAAAAGCACATCCTGAATCGCCTGACGGCTGCTGAAGGCCTCGAGCGCTTCCTGCACACCAAGTACGTCGGCCAGAAACGCTTCTCGCTCGAAGGCGGCGAAAGCTTTATCGCCTCGATGGACGAAGTCGTGCGTCACGGCGGCGCCAATGGCGTTCAGGAAATCGTCATCGGCATGGCTCACCGTGGCCGTCTGAACGTGCTGGTCAATACGCTCGGCAAGATGCCGGCTGACCTGTTCGCCGAATTCGAAGGCAAGCACCACGACGACCTGCCGGCCGGCGACGTGAAGTACCACAAGGGTTTCTCGTCGGACGTCTCGACCGAAGGCGGCCCGGTTCACCTGTCGCTCGCGTTCAACCCGTCGCACCTCGAAATCGTCAACCCGGTGGTCGAAGGTTCGGCCAAGGCCCGTATGGACCGTCGCGGCGACGACAGCGGCCTGCAAGTGCTGCCGGTGCAGATCCACGGCGACGCGGCTTTCGCCGGCCAGGGCGTCGTGATGGAAACGCTGAACCTCGCGCAAACGCGTGGTTACGGCACGCACGGCACGCTGCACATCGTCATCAACAACCAGATCGGCTTCACGACGTCGGACCCGCGTGACTCGCGCTCCACGTTGTACTGCTCGGACGTGGTCAAGATGATCGAAGCGCCGGTGCTGCACGTGAACGGTGACGATCCTGAAGCGGTGGTTCTGGCTACGCAGCTGGCTATCGACTTCCGCATGCAGTTCCACAAGGACGTCGTCGTCGACATCGTCTGCTTCCGCAAGCTGGGTCACAACGAGCAGGACACGCCGGCTGTCACGCAGCCGCTGATGTACAAGACGATCGCCAAGCACCCGGGCACGCGCGCGCTGTACGCTGAAAAGTTGGTGCAGCAAGGCGTGATCACGGCTGCCGACGCGGACGAATACGTCAAGGCCTACCGCAAGGCCATGGACGAAGGCCATCACACGGTCGACCCGGTGCTCTCGAACTACAAGAGCAAGTACGCGGTGGACTGGGTGCCGTTCCTGAACCGCAAGTGGACCGACGCCGCGGATACCGCAGTGCCGCTCGCGGAACTGAAGCGCCTTGCTGAGCGCATCACCACGATTCCGGAAAACTTCAAGGTTCACCCGCTGGTCGAGCGCGTCATCAACGACCGTCGCGCGATGGGTCGTGGCGAAGCGAAGCTCGACTGGGGCATGGGCGAACACCTCGCATTCGCGTCGCTGGTCGCATCGGGCTACGCAGTGCGCCTGACCGGTCAGGACTCGGGCCGCGGCACGTTCACGCACCGCCACGCGGTGCTGCACGATCAGAACCGCGAACGCTGGAACGACGGCACGTACGTGCCGCTGCAGAACATCGCCGAAGGTCAGGCGAAGTTCACGGTGATCGACTCGGTGCTGTCGGAAGAAGCGGTGCTGGGCTTCGAATACGGTTACTCGACCGCTGAACCGAATACGTTCGTCGCGTGGGAAGCGCAGTTCGGCGACTTCGTGAACGGCGCGCAAGTCGTGATCGACCAGTTCATCTCGTCGGGCGAAGTGAAGTGGGGCCGCGTTTCGGGTCTCACCATGCTGCTGCCGCATGGCTACGAAGGTCAGGGTCCGGAGCACTCGTCGGCACGTATCGAGCGTTTCCTGCAATTGTGCGCAGACCACAACATGCAGGTCGTTCAACCGACCACGCCGGCGCAGATTTTCCACCTGTTGCGCCGTCAGATGATCCGCCTGTTCCGCAAGCCGCTGATCGTCGCCACGCCGAAGTCGCTGCTGCGTCACAAGGAAGCCGTGTCGGATCTGTCCGAACTGGCGAAGGGCGCGTTCCAGCCGATCCTCGGCGAAATCGACGAAGCGATCGACGCGAAGAAGGTCAAGCGCGTGGTCGTGTGCTCGGGCCGCGTGTACTACGACCTGCTGGCGCATCGCCGTGAATCGAAGTCGAACGACGTCGCGATCATCCGTATCGAACAGCTCTATCCGTTCGCGCACAAGCAGTTCGAAGCGGAAATGAAGAAGTACGACAACGCGACCGAAGTGGTCTGGGTGCAGGACGAGCCGCAGAATCAAGGCCCGTGGTTCTACATCGAGCACCACCTGAAGGACGGCATGAAGGAAGGGCAGAAGCTGGCATACAGCGGACGTCCGGCTTCGGCCTCGCCGGCAGTCGGCTACTACGCGAAGCACTACGAGCAGCAGAAGGCGCTGGTCGAAGGCGCTTTCGGCCGCCTCAAGAGCGCGTCGATCGCTAAATAATCACAAGAGCCGAACCGGGAAAGCGCAGGGCGCTTTCCCGTGCCGCATCTGAATGATCAGCGCGGCAGTCAAGGTTCGCAGGCGGTCGGCGGATCCATGGATCGCGCGCCGTCACCCGATACGTATTCAGGATATTCATAATGGCTATTGTTGAAGTCAAGGTTCCCCAGCTCTCCGAGTCGGTTTCGGAAGCCACGATGCTGCAGTGGAAGAAGAAGCCCGGCGAGGCTGTTGCTCAAGACGAAATTCTCATCGAAATCGAGACCGACAAAGTCGTGCTCGAAGTGCCGGCACCCTCGGCCGGCGTGCTCGCGCAAGTCATCGCGAACGACGGCGATACCGTCGTCGCTGATCAGGTGATCGCCAAGATCGACACCGAAGGCACGGCAGGCGCCGCTGCTGTCGAAGCCGAAGTGAAGCCCGCTCCGCAAGCCGCACCGGCACCCGCCGCTGCACCGGCTCCGGCAGCTCAAGCCGCATCCGCAACGGGTGCGAACACCGCTGCTTCGCCGGCTGCCGGCAAGCTGATGGCCGAGAAGGGCCTCGGCGCGGGCGACGTCGCCGGCACGGGCCGCGACGGCCGCATCACCAAGGGTGACGTGCTGACTGCGGGCGCTCCTGCTGCCAAGGCCGCACCGGCTCCGGCCGCAGCACCGAAGGCTGCGAAGCCGTCGCTGCCGGACGTCAAGGCGCCGGCTTCGGCTGACCAATGGCTGAAGGACCGCCCGGAACAACGCGTGCCGATGTCGCGTCTGCGTGCGCGTATCGCCGAGCGTCTGCTCGAGTCGCAGCAAACCAACGCCATCCTGACCACGTTCAACGAAGTGAACATGGCGCCGGTGATGGACCTGCGCAACAAGTACAAGGACAAGTTCGAGAAGGAACATGGCGTGAAGCTCGGCTTCATGTCGTTCTTCGTGAAGGCGGCGGTTCACGCGCTGAAGAAGTTCCCGCTGGTGAACGCGTCGATCGACGGTAACGACATCGTCTATCACGGCTACTTCGACATCGGTATCGCGGTCGGTTCGCCGCGCGGTCTGGTGGTGCCGATCCTGCGCAATGCAGATCAGCTGAGCCTTGCCGACATCGAGAAGAAGATCGCCGAATTCGGCCAGAAGGCGAAAGACGGCAAGCTGTCGATCGAAGAAATGACCGGCGGCACGTTCTCGATCTCGAACGGTGGTGTGTTCGGTTCGATGCTGTCGACTCCGATCATCAACCCGCCGCAATCCGCGATTCTGGGCGTGCACGCCACGAAGGAACGCGCTGTGGTCGAAAACGGCCAGATCGTGATCCGCCCGATGAACTACCTGGCGCTGTCGTACGACCACCGGATCATCGACGGTCGCGAAGCGGTGCTGTCGCTGGTTGCCATGAAGGATGCGCTGGAAGATCCGGCTCGCCTGCTGCTGGACCTGTAATCACCGGCCCGGCCGGTGCCGGCTTGTCGTAGGGCGAGCCGGCACCATATAAGCAACAGGCAAGCAACACGTCTTTCGCATTCCGCAGTACAGGAACGCCGCGCGCCACGAAGCGTGGCCGCGCGCCGTTCCGCCCTCAAAAGGATTGTCATGTCCAAAGAATTTGACGTCGTCGTGATCGGCGCAGGCCCTGGCGGTTATATCGCCGCTATTCGCGCAGCGCAGCTCGGCAAGACCGTCGCATGTATCGAAAAATGGAAGAACCCGGCCGGCGCGCTGAAGCTCGGCGGCACGTGTCTGAACGTGGGTTGCATTCCGTCGAAGGCGCTGCTCGCGTCGTCGGAAGAGTTTGAAAACGCGTCGCATCACCTCGCCGACCACGGCATCTCCGTGGAAAACGTGAAGGTCGATATCTCGAAGATGCTGGCCCGCAAGGAAGGCATCGTCGAAAAGATGACGAAGGGCATCGAATTCCTGTTCCGCAAGAACAAGATCACGTGGCTCAAGGGTCACGGCAAGTTCACCGGCAAGACGGACGCCGGCGTGCAGATCGAAGTGAGCGGCGAAGGCGAAACCGAAGTGGTCACGGCAAAGAACGTGATCATCGCCACGGGTTCGAAGGCGCGCCATCTGCCGAACATTCCGGTCGACAACAAGATCGTCGCCGATAACGAAGGCGCGCTGAGCTTCGACACGGCTCCGAAGAAACTGGCCGTGATCGGCGCAGGCGTGATCGGTCTGGAACTGGGTTCGGTGTGGCGTCGTCTGGGTGCGGAAGTGACCGTGCTCGAAGCGCTGCCGGAATTCCTCGGGGCGGCTGATCAGGCGCTGGCTAAAGAAGCGGCCAAGCAGTTCAAGAAGCAGGGTCTGGACATCCACGTCGGCGTGAAGGTCGGCGAAGTGAAGACGACCGACAACGGCGTGACGATCGCGTACACGGACAAGGACGGCAACGCGCAGACGCTCGAAGCCGACCGCCTGATCGTGTCGATCGGCCGCGTGCCGAACACCGACAACCTCGGTCTCGAAGCGATCGGCCTGAAGGCCAACGAGCGCGGTTTCATCGACGTCGACGACCACTGCGCAACGGCGGTGCCGAATGTGTACGCGATCGGCGACGTGGTGCGTGGCCCGATGCTCGCGCACAAGGCCGAAGACGAAGGCGTGCTGGTTGCCGAAATCATCGACGGTCAGAAGCCGCATATCGACTACAACTGCATTCCGTGGGTGATCTACACCGAACCGGAAATCGCATGGGTCGGCAAGACGGAGCAGCAGCTGAAGGCCGAAGGCCGCGAGATCAAGACGGGTCAGTTCCCGTTCATGGCGAACGGTCGCGCACTGGGCATCAACAAGGCGGATGGTTTCGTCAAGATGATCGCCGACGCGAAGACCGACGAACTGCTCGGCGTGCACATCATCTCGGCCAACGCATCGGACCTGATCGCGGAAGCCGTGGTGGCGATGGAATTCAAGGCGGCGTCGGAAGACATCGGCCGCATTTGCCATCCGCACCCGTCGCTGTCGGAAGTCATGCGCGAGGCGGCACTGGCCGTCGACAAGCGCGCGCTGAACATGTAATCACGCGCACGCCTGACTGACAGTACTCCGGCATTACCACGAAGGCGGGCGGGTTCATTCCCTCCCGCCTTTCTATTTGCAGCAACGGCAACACGATGAACGTCACCGAATACTACGAAAAAGAACTGCAGACGCGGGGTTACCAATCGGACCCGGCGCAACGCGCGGCGGTCGACCGTCTGCAGCGGTGCTATGAAGAGTGGACCGAATACAAGTCGCGCCGCTCGAACGCGTTCAAGAAACTGATCATCCACCCGGATCTGCCACGCGGCGTGTATATGTGGGGCGGTGTAGGGCGCGGCAAGAGCTTCCTGATGGACAGCTTCTACATGATCGTGCCGTTGCATCGCAAAACACGTCTGCATTTCCACGAGTTCATGCGCGAAGTGCACCGGGAACTAGAAGATCTGAAAGGTCAGGCCGATCCGCTCGACGAACTCGCGCGCCGGATCGCGAAGCGCTACCGGTTGATCTGTTTCGACGAATTCCACGTGTCGGATATCGCCGACGCGATGATCCTGTACCGCCTGCTCGACAAGCTGTTCGAAAACGGCGTGCAGTTCGTGATGACCTCCAACTACGATCCGGACACGCTGTATCCGGACGGACTGCATCGCGACCGGATGTTGCCGGCGATCGAACTCATCAAGGCAAAGCTCGACGTGATCAACGTCGATGCGGGCATCGACTACCGGCAGAGAACCCTGGCTCAGGTGGAGGTGTATCACTCGCCGCTTGGCGCCGCCGCCGACAAGGCGTTGCGCGACGCATTCGGTCGCCTTGCCGCCGTTCCCGACGAGAGCCCGATCCTGCATATCGAAAAACGCGAGCTGAAGGCGCTGCGCCGCGCCGACGGCGTCGTGTGGTTCGACTTCGCCACGTTGTGCGGCGGTCCGCGCTCGCAGAACGACTATCTGGAACTGGCAAGCCGCTTTCACGCCGTGGTGCTCTCGGGCGTGCCGCAGATGTCGGCGCGCATGGCTTCGGAAGCGCGCCGTTTCACCTGGTTGATCGACGTGTTTTACGACCACAAAGTGAAACTGTTGATGTCCGCCGCCGTGCCGCCCGAGCAACTGTATGTGGACGGTCCGATGGCGAACGAGTTCACCCGAACGGTCTCACGTATCGTCGAAATGCAGTCGAAAGAGTATCTCGACGCGCCACGGCGGATCGTCGATACGTCGCTGACCTGACACACCGCGTGGTACCGCCGGCGGTGCTTTCGCGATAGATCGCACGGCGTTGGCGAACGGGGCAACTGCACCCGGCGTATTTTCAAGATTCGGATTGGTCTTATTCTCCGGCCGCGGACGACTGGCTATCTTTTGTCGAGGTTCTGACAAAGGAGAAACCATGAATCCCTACCGTGATATCAACGACGAAGAATGGCAACGTATCGCACCTCTTCTGCCGGAACTGCGTCCGCGCTCGGAACTGCGTGGCCGGCCGCTCGCCAATACGCGCTCTGTACTGAACGGCGTGCTGTGGGTCATGTACAGCGGCGCCACCTGGTCCGCCATGCCGCGTCGATACCCGTCGTATCAAACCTGCCATCGCCGCTTCAAGGCGTGGTATGAGTCCGGCGTACTCAAACGGGTGATGGAACAACTGTTCGGCGCGGCGAGCGTCGAGTTGTGCGCGCTCATGGAAGGTCGGATGCGCTCGCACGTGAGTGCGGAGCAGAAGAGTGCCGAAACACAAAAAGCGGCGGTCGTCTCGCCTGCGGTGTTCAGCCCGGCATCGCCGCAGCCGCTGCCGTCCTCGCCGTTCGTGTTCAATTCGCCCTTCAAACACGCTGCATGACGGATTCGAACGCGCGACTCCAAACAAAAGAAAACGGCCGAACGATGATGATCGTCGGCCGTTTCTTGTGAGTCTCTCTCGGGTTCTTCCGCGCTCAAGTCCCCTGTATTTCTCTCGCGGTGTGGCCTGGGCGCTGCCAGGTGCTTCGGCGCATAGGCGCGCACCTCGCGCCGAGCTCGCCGCGTTACATCTGAACTACCAGCGCATCATTGTTGACGCACCCACGTCTGCGAACGGCCCAGCAACGAAACGCCGATATAGCCGCGCACGACCAGTTTGTTTCCACCGTCTTCCAGGTGCATCTTGCACTTGTAGAGCTTGCCGTTTTCCGGGTCGAGGATCTGCCCGTGGTCCCAGGCGTCGCCGTCCTTCTTCATGTCGCTAATGATTGTCATGCCGAGAATCAGCTGATCCTTGCGCGCGTCGGTGCATGCCGTGCAGCGGCGGTCCGGCTGGTCGTTCGCGCCGAGTCCTTTGATCACCTTGCCATTGAGCGAACCGCTGCCGTCCTGCGCGATCTGCACGAGCGCTTTCGGCTGGCCGGTATGATCGTCGATGGTTTGCCACGTGCCGACCGGGCTGTCGGCTTGCGCCATGGCCGTCACGGCGCTGGCGAGCAGGACGCCGGCGAGCGCGGCATGTTTGACTGAGCGAAGCGCGATTGCGCGAGCACGGTGGGTGAATTGCGTCATTGTCTTCCTCCTTGATTAAAGACGGCGCGATCATGGTCGCGCGGCGTTATTGGCATCTCGGGCGGCCTTCGTACTTTGCCGCCGTGATGCCTGCTGATGTCTGCATGGCCTCTCAGGTTCTGCATCGTCCGGCTGGGTGCGCTACTTGGGATTGCAGCTCGTGCGCCACCGGTCGCGACATCGTCAGCGCAGAATACGTGAAAGTGCGCGCGCCGTTTGATAGTGGACCCTCTAATCAGGACGCGGCACTTTGGCGAATCAGTTCAGCTGGTAGGAGAACGTCGCGTTGATGCGCGGACTGCGTGACGCGCTTTCCACCGGTGCATCGCCAATCGCTTTGGCCACCGACAGATCCAGGCTGTAGTACTTCGCGTCCGAGATCCGGAAGCCGAAGGCGATCGATGAAAGCTTCGAAGGTGAGGGCGTACCCGCATGCAGATAGACGCGCGCCATGTCGAACGAGACGTAGGGTGTGAGCGTGCGTAGATACGTGAAGCCCGGCGTGAAAGCGCGATTGACTTCGAACATCGCGCCCCAGCCTGAATCGCCCGATGCTTCGCCCGGCTGATAGCCTTGCGCAAACCGCTGCGCACCGAACGAGATCTGTTCCGAGGTAGGCAGCGACACGCCGCTGTATTGGCCGGTCAGCGAGACCGCGGTGCCGATCTTCAACGGCCACTCGTTGGTTTGCGAAAAGCTGGCGCCGGTTCGCACGAAGTTGATCGACGCCGGATTGGTGACGGGCGAGCCCGGCACATTCGAGTCGCCGGATTTCGACGCGCCCAGAATGTCGAACGCCTTGGCCACGTTGACACTCGCACGGCGTACCTGGCCGGTCTGCACGCCGGTGTAGTCGGCCTGCAACTGCATGACGCGTATTTGCGAGCGGAAGCCGATCTGCGCACCCGTGTCGTGGTTGTTGTAGCGATCCTCGTCGTGCGACGCGTAGACCGACGCCGTGCCGATCACGCTCTGCGTGTTGCTCAAGAGGATCGGATAGGCCAGCGAGCCGCCCACCTTGTCGTTGATGACCGTGCGTTCGATCGAAGAGGGCAGTCCCGGGTTGTCGGTCGGGTTGCCGCGATAGTGCGAGGCGTCGATCTTCGCGAGCAGGCCATTGCTGCCGATCGGCACCGCGCCGTGCGCGGCGAGATAGGTGACATTGTCACGCCCCTTCGGCAGCAAGGCCGACACGCTCAACTGTTCGCCGAACGAGGTCAATCCGTTTTCGGTGGCGGTCAACAATCCTTGTACGCCGGGGTGATTGAAGTCGATCCCGGTGCTGACGTCGAACGGCTTGCGCTCCACGTTCAGTTCGAGCGTGGTGGCGCCGTCGGTGTTCTGCGGTGGCGGCACGTTGGCCGCGACCTTCACGCCCGGCAGCAGGCCCAGCACGTTGACATAACGCTCGAAGGTGGCGCGCCGCAACGGGCGGTCGGCGGTGATGTGGTCGGCGATCGCGCGGATCTTGTCTTCCACGGCGCCCGCCTTGCCCGTTACCTTGACCGCGGACACGTAGCCTTCCACCACCGTCACGCGCACCACGCCGCCTTCGAATGTCTGCGCCGGAACAAACGCGAACGAGAGCGCGAAGCCGCGATCCTGATAGAGCTTCGTGACGCCGTTGGCGACCTGGATCAGATCGCCGATTGTCGTGTCTTTACCGACAAGCGGCGTGAAGCGTTGTGCGACGTCGTCGAATGGAATGGACTTCACGCCCTCGACCTGAATGCGCGAGGGCGTGATGTGGCGGGCGAGCAATTCTTCGAGTTGGGGGGCTTGCGGTGCGACTTGCACGGTCACGTTGGGCCCTTTGTCGGGTGCCTTGATCTGCGGCAGCGAATCCAGGGGATTGCCGCCAACTGCCGTGCTGCCCGCGCGGGACTGCGCGTGTGCCTGCATCTGTAGGGTGCTCGCCGCAATCGCGGCGACTACGACGGTCCATGTGCTGCCATACCCGAGTTTCATCGGATCTTCCTCGTGTGCCGTTCTTGTGTCGCGCTCGCGTTGCCTGGCCGGGCGGGTTGCGAACGCTTATATGTGGCTCGATGCGTACTGCCATGCTTGCATGTATTACGTCACATGCTCCGGGGGGCTTGAGCCTTCGCCGAAAAAAACCGGAGCACGTGATGAGTCGGACTGTTTATGCGCATTGGCTATTCGCGGCTTCAGGCTCCATCCGATGAGCTTGCGTGGAGCAAGTCTCATCGGATAGATGATGCGTGCGATAGCCGCAAGACAGTTAGGCTTACTACTTATGGGTTGCCGGCAGCAAGCCGCCGAGCAGGGTCGTCAAGCCGCCCGTCGCGGTGCCCGAGCCACTCGTCGAGCCTGCCGCGGAACTGAGCGTGCCGGTCAACTGGCCGACCAGTGCGGTCACCGGCGCGAGCGGCTGAGCGCTGCTACCCGAAGTGCCGCTCGTGACGCCGGACAGCGCGCCGGTCAGCGTCGACAACGGATTCGAAGCGCTACCCGAACCGCCCAGCGTCGAAGTCAGCGAACTCAAAGGCGTGCCATTCAGACCGGAAGTCAGCGAACCCAGCGGCGTGCCGCTTAGCGCCGAGGTCAGGCCGGCGAGCGGGGTGCCGCCGAGCAGTGTCGATAACGAGCCGACCGGATTGCTGCCAAGTCCGAGACTCGCCAGCGAACTTTGCAGCGGGCCGAACGGATTGCTACTGGCGGGCGGCCCATTGGCGACGTTGACGTTCGTGCTGCCGACGAGGCTCGTAATCAGTCCGGGAATCGGCATGGCGCCGTTCGGGCCGTTCGGATTGACTAGGCCGCCAGCGTTCGTCACCGTGTTACCGAGCGAGCCGACCACCGTGCCGAGCTCGGCGCCGAGCGGGTTCTTCGTGGCGCCGCCTACTTGCGAGCCGGCGGCGCTCAACGCGCCGCCCACTTGCGCGAGCACGCCGCCGAGCGGTGCGCCGAGGCCGGTCTGCGTGCCGACCGTTTGCGTGACGAGGCCGGCCGTCGTCACGATCGGCGTGATGGCGGTGCTGATTGGTTGCGTGATCTGCTGCACGGGCACCGAGCCGAGCGAATTGCCGAGTGTCGCGCCACCGGCGTTCAGCGCGCCCGCGGCGGTGGAGAGGGTGCTGGCCAACGGTGTCGTGAGCGGCGACAGCGGCGCGAGATTGCCGCTGCCGAGACCGCCGACCGCGGTGCTCAATCCTTGCACGACGCCGCTCGTCGACCCGACCACGGAGCCGAGTCCGGCAACCGTGGTGCCGACCGGATTGGCCGTGGTGCCGATCTGGCCGACGCCGCTGCTCACGGCATTGGCGAGCGCGTTCAGCGTGCCGCTCGTGCTCGACACGGCATTGCCGAGACCTTGCGTGACCTGCGGGCTCAGGCCCGGAATGGTCTGCGAGGCGATCGTCGAGCCGAGGTCGTTGGTGGTCTGTGCGGCCGCGGTGGCGAGGCCGGTGGTGCCGGTCTTGGTGGTGGTGGTGCCGCCGGTGGTCGAGCCGGAGCCGCTGCCGCTACCGGTGCTCGAGGTGGTCGGCGGCGCGCTGACGGTGCTGCCGCCACACGCCGCGAGCAGGCCGGCGACGGCCACGGCGATCAATGGTGTGCGCAACGACGACACAGTCGCGCACGTCGCGTGGAGAGAAAAAAAACGTTGAGTGGACATGTGTGCTCCTCCGTGTCTTCTGGATGTCGTGTGCGTTGGTTCCAGTGCGCCGGTGCAACGGGTCTCTGAGCGGCGCGCCCAGTTCAGTCGGCTTCGGGTAGTGCCGGAGCACGGCTGGCGGGCCGCGCTCCGGCTTGGTCTCGCGCTACGTTTTTGTGCTGTTTCCGAACGTCCTGTTTACTTCTTGCCCAATCCGCCGAGCAGGCCGCCGACGAGCGAGGTCACCGGTGCGAGCGGATTGCCTGTCGTGCCTTTACCCGTGCTGGTCGACAGCGACAGACCTGCGCCCGAGCTGGTGGAGGCGGCCGTGGTCGTCGTAGTCGGCGTGGCGCTCGCCGTGGTCGTGACGCTGCCAAGCGCGCCCGTCACGCTCGTCAGCAAGCCGGTGACCGGAGCGAGCGGGCCGCTGCTGCCGCCTGCCGCGCCGGAGAGGCCGCTCGTCACGCTCGAAAGTAGGCCGGTGACGGGTGCGAGCGGGCTGCCGCCGCTGGCTGCGCCGCCAACTGCGCCGGTCACGCTGCTGAGCACGCCGGTCACCGGAGCGAGCGGACCGCTGTTGGTGCCGCCAGTCAGGCCGCCGAGCGCGCTGGTCAGCGGAGCGAGCGGACCGCTGCTGGTGCCGCCGGTCAGGCCGCCGAGCGCACTGGTCAGCGGAGCGAGCGGACCGCTGGTGGTGCCGCCGGTCAGGCCGCCGAGCGCACTGGTCAGTGGAGCGAGCGGATTGCCGCCGCTGCCGCCCGTGAGCAGGCCGCCCACCGAAGCGACTGTCGTCCCGGTGTCGGTCACCGTGTGGCCGAGTGCAGCCGTGACCGGGTTGCCGCCGGTCGCGGTCAATAGCGCGCCGGCTTTGCCGAGCCCGCCGCCGACCGCCGAGAGCAGGCCGTTCAGCGGTGCGCCGAGGCCGGTGGTGTTGCCGACCGTCTGCGTGGTCGCGGCGACCATCGACGTAATCGGCGTGATTGCGGTGCTGAGGGTTTGCGTGACTTGCTGGACCGGGCCCGTCGAGAGGGCGGTGGTGAGCGTGCTGCCGCCATTGGTGAGCGCGCCGCCGAGCGTGTTGACGACGCCGCCGAGCGGCGAGGTGATCGCCGACAGCGGAGCGAGCGGGCCGCTGCCGAGGCTCGTCACGAGGTTGCCCGCATCCGTCACCGCGCCGCCGACATGACCCACGACCCCTCCCAGGCTCGAGACCGTCGTGCCGACCGCGTTGCCGCCGGTGCCGAGTTGGCCGAGCCCTTGCGACACCCCGCCGCCGAGCGTGGACACGGCCGCGCCGACTTGCTGGACGATGCCGCCGGCGGCCTGCGTGGTTTGCGAGCTGACGCCGGGCAAGGTCTGCGAGCCGATCACGGTGCCGATGCTGCCGACCGTCGAGCCCACGTCGCTGACCACGCCGCCCGTATTGCCCGCCACCGTGCCGAGCGCGTTGGCGACCGCGGTGGTGCCCGTCCCCGTCCCCGTTCCCGTTCCGTTGCCTGTTCCCGTGCCCGACGTTCCCGAGCCGTTGCTGCCGGTGGTGGTGCCCGAGCCCGAGCCCGAGCCGCCCGAACCCATCGAACCACTGCCGCCACCCGAGGTGGACAGTGTGCCTCCCGCGGAGCCGCTACCGTTGCTGCCGGTGCCGGAACTCAGGCTGCCGGAGCCGCCGCAAGCACCGAGAGAAAGCATCGCGGCTACGCTGGCCGCAATCAGGGTTGCCCGTATCGTCGTGTTGGTCGTTTGAATGTTCATGTCGCCCTCGAATCGCATGTGTTGTTGGATGTTGCTGCGTGCCTATCTCTGCACGAGCCGTGCCATTTCGCTTGAGCGATGCGGAGGATTTTCTCGAGGTGTCGCGCCGCGCCTTATCCGATAAGGCTTTGCGAGAAGTTGATGGAATGCGCGCTGAATCAGAATGGGCTCGCAAAATGCGATGCGCGGGGGTGGTTACGCAGGCGGCGTAACGTAACGAGCCGCGCGCGCCGTTACGCTGTACGACGTAACGCAGATGCGCGAAACGGGTCCGCGCGCTTGAAACGTTCTGTTCAAACAAATAATTAGTGGAGCGAATCTAACTCATGGTTATACCTATGTGCTGCAACGCACGGACTGCCGTTAATCTGATCGAGCGGATAAAACGCACACGTGACGAGCATCGGGGCAGCGAACAATTGCTTAAATATCATTGTTCGGCTATAAAACCCGAAAGCATCGGAGATTGACGAGGGAGGTGGGTTATCGAACAGACAGCTCATAAGCATCCGTTTTACTGACGGCGGCTGCAAAGTGAAGCTACTGCGGTGCAACAAGAGAACCGGGAATGAGAGACCAACGGTTCGCGCACTCGGGTACTCCACCGACCGATGCAGCACGTACACGAATGAAATAAATGAAGTCCGAGGGTTCACATGAAAAAATTCACACAACGTTTTCTGAACGACAACAAAGGCGTGACCGCCATTGAATATGGCCTGATCGCGGGGCTTGTCGTGCTCGTCATCGCTGGGGCGGTGGGGACTGTCGGCTCGAATATCTCGGCTGTGATGACGAAAGTCGCCAGCCTGATCACCACGTAATGATCATCAAGGGCAAACCGTAAGCGTCGTGCGAAGTGGTTGGGCGTAGCGGTCGTCGTTCCGGCGGCCGCTCGTTTCGCTGACGTATTACGCATCGCTGAATGATTAATGCGAATTGCATTGCAATTCGCAGGGCGTAGCTTTGCCTGTCGAGCGCGAAATGAATGTTTTCGTTGGCATTATGTTATTTATCGCCTGGGCCGCGGCAGTCGCAATTAGCGATTGCCGCTGGCGGCGTATATCCAATTCGATTGTCGTGGCGGGTTTAGCCGCGGCATTCGGCTGCGCGCTATTTCAATGCGGGCCTTTCGGGATTTCCCCTGCTCACGCGGGTATGGGGGCACTGATTGGTCTCGCTGCGTTGCTGCCGTTTTTTGCGCTCGGTGTCATGGGCGCCGCCGACGTCAAGATCTTCGCCGTGCTGGGTGCATGGTGCGGTATGCAGGCGTTGCCCGGTCTGTGGATGGCCGCGAGTCTCGCAGCCGGCGTGCATGCGCTCTGGCTGCTGATCAAGACGCGCACGCGGCTCATGGGTCTTGTCCGTCGATCCGGCGCAACCTTCGAACTGGCCGGTAAAGCATCCACGCCGTACGCCGCGTGTCTCACCGTGGCCGCGAGCGGCTGGCTCGTGCTGCATGGCATGTCAGGGGGGCTGCGATGAAGCCCGCCACGATGCAGCGCGCATGTTTGCAACACCAGCGAATCCATCAGCGCGGAGCGCGGGCGCAGCGCGGTGCCACGGCGATTGAATTCGCCCTGGTATTCCCGCTCTTCTTCGCGATCCTGTACGCGATCATCACGTTCAGCCTGATCCTCGTGGCCCAGCAGAATCTGACGTTGGCCGCGGAAGAGGGCGCGCGCGCGGCCTTGAACTGGCAGAGCAACACGTCGCTGCAAACCGCGTTGACCAACCGCGGCAACGCGGCCTGCGCGGCGGCCAAGCTGGTGGCCTCGAAACTGGTGCAGGCCATGCAATGCACGCCGTCTTCCGCGACGTGCGGGCCGGGCGGCGCCATGCAATGCGTGAACGTGCTGCTCACTTATAACTATCAGGCAAATCCGATCGTGCCGATCCTGCCGCTGCTGGGAATCGTGGTGCCGAAGTCGCTGTCGAGCAGCGCCACCGTACAACTCAATCCGGAGAATATCCAGTGACGCGCGCGCCGGCTCCATGCCTCGTCGTCCGTGAATGCGTGATTGCACGCGCGCACGGCACCGCATCGTTTAACCGAAGCAGCCAATCGTCATGCCGAATCTGACCAGAATTTTTGCCGGTGTATTGATCGTGGTGGCGCTCGTGCTCGGGCTGTTCGCGTGGACACTGTCGCGCCGCCCGGCGCCCGTGGCCGTCACGCCCGCCACGCATGCGAGTTTTCCGGTGGTGGTGGCGACCCGCACGCTGACGGCGGGCAAAGCCATTACCCCCGACGATCTGCGCGTGCAATCGCTGCCGATCAATCCGAACGGCGCCTTCACGGAGCCGGCGCAACTGGCCGGCCGCGTGCCGAACGCGGAGATCGGCGCGGACTCGCCGGTGCTGGAAAGCCAGTTGTCGTCGGGACTCGCGGAGCGCGTCGAACCGGGCGAGCGCGCGCTCGCCGTAAGGGTGGACGAAGGCAACGCGGTCGGCAACCGTCTGCGGCCGGGCAATTTCGTCGACGTATTTTTTACGCTCAAGCGCGACGGCGGCAGCATGGGGAACGGCGGCGAAATCGACCGGACCCAGGCGCGTCTGCTGATGTCGAAAGTGCGCGTGCTGGCGTTCGGCAACGCCACCGCGAGCGGCGACAGCGCGGGCGATCCGAACGGCATGGTTCGCACGGCGGTGCTCGCCGTGCCGGTCGCCGATGTGGATCGTCTAACGCTCGCCGAGAGCGCCGGCCGTCTGATCTTCGCGTTGCGTAATCCGAAGGATGCCGAAGTAGTCGATCAAAGCGTTTTGCCGGCTTATCCGGGCGTGCTGAAGACCGCGGCCCAGGCGGGCACTGGCGCGCCGCTTCAGGATTCGACCCGCGCCGCAGCCGGCGTGGCGCTCGACACCTTGTCGGGCAGCGTGAACGCTGGCGGCGCCGGCGCCGCCGCGCGGCTGCCGCCGCTTCCGCGCGTGCTGCCGACGCGCGTGGCCGGCAATACCAACAGTACAAAGAGCGGTATCGAAGTGATACGGGGTGGGCGCGCCGAGACGGTCGCCTGGTAAAGCAGTTTCAGGGAGCGGGCGGCCGGTCGCGTCCATAACTACATGACAGAACGGATTTTTGTTTTCCGCAAGACGGCGTGGCTGGGGATGGTCTTGCTGGCCGTATCGGCGGCGACCGATGCAGCAGGGCCGGTGCAGCGCGGACAAGCGGCACAAGCGGCACAAGCGGGTCAATCGGCCCAGCCAGCGACCGCCGCGTCTGGGCAGACTATTGCGCTGACGGTCGGCGCGCAGCAGCAAATCGCCGTCGGCCACACGCTGCAACGTGTCGCGATTGGCGACCCGTCGGTGGCCGACGTGCTGATCATCAAGGGCGACAAGCGCGGCGGCGTGCTGCTGGTCGGCAAGGCCGCGGGGACGACCAACCTGATGTTGTGGGCGCGCGAGCGCGAAGCGCCGCTGCAATACACGGTCGACGTGACCACGCCGGCCGCCGCGTCGTTGCTGGGACCCGACACGCCGGCTGTGAAAGTGCTCGGCGGCACGGCCGTGGTGTCCGGCACGTCCGCGACGATGGAGGCTCACCAGCGCGCCGTGGTCGCGGCCGAGGGCTCGCTCGGCAAGGACGGTTCGGTATTCGACACGTCCAGGGTGGCGAGCCGCGCAGTCGTCCAGGTGGACGTGCGGGTGGTCGAGTTCAGCCGTTCGGTGTTGAAGGAAGTGGGCTTCAACTTCTTCAAGCAGAACAACGGCTTCACATTTGGTTCGTTCGCGCCGTCGGCTTTGACTTCCGTGTCGGCGACGGCGGGCCAGGCGCCGAGTCTGACCGGCGTGACGCCGATCTCGTCGGCGTTCAACCTGATTTTCAACTCCGCGACGCACGGGTTGTTCGCGAACCTGAGTCTGCTCGAGAGCAACAACCTCGCGCGGGTGCTCGCGGAGCCGACTCTGGTCGCGTTGTCAGGCCAGAGCGCGAGTTTCCTCGCCGGCGGCGAGGTGCCGATTCCGGTGCCGCAGGCGCTCGGTACGACTTCGATCGAATTCAAGCCGTACGGCATTGGACTCACGCTCACGCCGACCGTCCTGAGCCCGCAACGCATCGCCCTGAAAGTGGCGCCGGAGGCTAGCCAGCTGGACTTCGCCAACGCGGTGACGATCAGCGGCGTGTCGGTGCCCGCGTTCATCACGCGGCGGGCGGATACGACCGTCGAACTCGGCGATGGCGAGAGCTTCGTGATCGGCGGGCTGATCGACCGCGAGACGGCGTCGAATGTCTCGAAGGTGCCGTTGCTCGGCGACCTTCCCGTGATCGGGACGTTCTTCAAACAGCTGAACTACCAGCAGAACGAGAAAGAGCTGGTGATCATCGTGACGCCGCATCTGGTCTCGCCGCTCGCCAAGGGCGCGACCTTGCCGTCGACGCCGGGCGAGCAGTCCGAGCAGCGCAATGGGCCGGTGTGGCGCTCGCTGATCGGCGGCGTGGCGGCGCGCGATTCGTCGCCGGGATTTTCGAAGTGAAGCCGGCAGGCGCTCTTGCAGTGCGCCGGATGAATACAGGGGTGAGCCGGCGTGCGCGCGAACCGCGCGCGTCCGCCGGCAAGCAGTACGACGCGGGGGCTTTGTCGCCAATGCCGCATAAGGAAGTCCAACATGAACGCGAGAACGCATTCATTGACTGAACGGGCGGTCACCGACTATTTCGTGTTCGCGTCGCTAACCGACGAACACGTGCATTGGCTCGCCGATACGCTGGTGGGCGCCGGTGTGGTCGAAGTGGCCACGCTCGATCCGTCGATGCTGACACAGCGCATCGCGACGCTGAATCCGTCGCTGGTGTTCGTCGATTTTTCCTGCGGCCGCGCCGCGGCAGCGAGCGCTGCCGCGAGCGCGGTGCGCGCCGCCTATCCCAGCATGCAGATCGTCGCGCTGGGCTCGCTCGCGGAACCAGAAAGCGCGCTGGCCGCGTTGCGTGCCGGCGTGCGCGACTTCATCGATCTGACGGCGCCCCGCGAAGATGCTCTGCGAATCACGCGCCAGGTGCTCGACAACCTCGTCGAGCCGGTTAGCCGCCACGGTCATGTCACCGCGCTGCTGGGCGCGCGCGTCGGCATGGGCGTGAGCACGCTCGCCGCGAATCTCTCGGTGATGCTGCAACGGCGCGACGTCGCGCAGGGCCGGCAAGCCGCCTTGCTCGATCTCGGCCTGCCTGCCGCGGACGCCTCGCTGCTCCTGAATACGCGCAGCGAATTCAATTTCGTCGAAGCCGTGCGCAACCTGCGCCGCTTCGATCAGACTTTCGTGCATACCGCGCTGTCGCACCACGCGAGCGGCCTCGCGCTCACCACGCTGCCGCCGAATCTGGCGGACATGCGCGAGGTCTCGTACTCGTCGTCGATCGGTTTGCTGAGCCGCCTGCGGGCGTTCTTCGACCAGCAGATCGTCGATCTCGGCGGCTTCACCAATGGCGAGTTCATCGCCCATGTCGTGCAGGCCGCCGATGAAACCTGGCTGCTGTGCGATCAGGGCGTGGCCTCGATCGTATCGGCCGTCGGCGTGCTCGACGCGTTGCGCGAAGAGGGCGTGGATACCTCGAACGTGCAGCTGATCGTCAACAAGTTCGACGCCGATCTCGGTCTCGCCGCCGCGCAGATCGCGCAACGTCTGGACATTCCATTGCTCGCCACCTTGCCGGAGCGGCGTATCGCGCTAGGGCAGGCGGTCAATCAGGGGCATCTGCTGGTCGATGTCGCCGCGCGCGATCCGTATGTGCGCGCGCTCGAACCGTTGATCGAGCGGCTCGGCGGCGCCGAGCGCACCGCTTCGCAGGCACGCGGCAAATCGGCTCTCGGCGCGCTCAAGCGCCTCATTCCAACCACTCACAAGCGGTCATAGACGATGGCAAAAGAAATCGAATTTGCCGACGACGCGCCTTCGTTCGCGCATAGCCAGCAGTTCCAGGATATCAAGAACGCGGCGCACGAACATCTGCTCACGCGTATCGAGGAACTCGGCTCCGAGTTCGGCCGCTGGTCGCGTAACGCAATCAACCAGTTCGTCGATCTGGAGATGGACAGCTTCGTCAGGCTGCGCCGCATACCGATCAACGAGAGCGAAGTGCGCCTGATCGCGGAGGCGCTGACCAAGGAACTCGCGGGCTTCGGTCCGATCGAGGATCTGCTCGCCGACCCGGCCGTCGAAGACATTCTGATCAACGGCTATAACGACGTGTACGTGTCGCGCCACGGCATTCTGACGCGCATCCAGGTGCGCTTTGCCGACAACGCGCATCTGCTGCGGATCGTGCGGCGCATTCTCGCGCCGATCGGCCGGCGTCTGGACGAATCGAATCCGATGGTCGATGCGCGTCTGCCGAACGGCGGCCGTGTGAACGTGGTGATCGAGCCGCTCTCGATCGACGGGCCGATCGTCTCGATCCGCAAATTCCGCAAAGATCCAATGCGGCCCGACGATCTGCTCGGCAACGGCACCTACAGTCCGGAGATCGGCGCGTTGCTCGAAGCCGCGGTGGCGGCGCGCTGCAACGTGCTGGTGTCGGGCGGCACGAGCTCGGGCAAGACGTCGCTGCTCAATGCGCTGGCGTTTCATATTCCCGAACCGGAACGGGTCGTGACCATCGAGGACACTGCCGAACTGTCGCTGAACCATCCGCACGTGGTGCGGCTGGAAAGCCGGCCGGGCGGCTTCGACGGCGCGGGCGTCGTGACGATTCGCGACCTGCTGCGCAATACCTTGCGGATGCGGCCGGACCGCATCATCGTCGGCGAAGTGCGCGGCGGCGAGGTGCTTGAAATGCTGCAGGCGATGAACACCGGCCACGACGGCTCGATGGGCACCGTACACGCGAGCTCGCCGCGCGAATGTCTGTACCGGCTCGAAATGCTGGCGGGTTTCGCGGGCTTCCAGGGCACCGAGTCGAGCCTGCGCCGCCAGATCGCCAATGCGATCGACTTCATCGTGCAGATCGGCCGGCTCTCCAACGGCCGCCGTCGGATCCTCTCGATCACGGAAGTGACGGGGCTGTCCGACAACATCATCGCCACGCAGGAACTGTATCGCTACGAGCCGATCCTGACCGCCGAAGGCGACGAGCTCGACAACTGGGTCTCGCTCGGCATTCATCCGCATTCGCCGAAGCTGGCGCGTTTCCGCCAGGCGCTGGGCGGCGGCGAGGCAAACAATGCGTTCGGCAACGCGGGCTTCGGTGGCGGCTTTGGCGGATCGGGCGGCGGCGGATTTGGCGGTGGCGGCTTCGGCGGTGGTGGTGGCGGGTTTGGCGGAGGCTTCAATGTCTAGCGCGGTGCTGGTCTTCGCGGCGCTTGCGCTGCTCTGCGCGGCGCTCGCATTGCTGCTCTGGCAGCGCGGCGCGCAACGCAAAGGCCAGGTGAGCGCGCAACGCTATATCGACAGCCGCATGGCTTCGCCTAATGGGGGTTCGTTTGGTGCGTCCCCCATGGCGGCCGGCGTCGCTGCGGGTGGGATGGGCGGCGGCCCGGCAAGCGGTGCGCGCGGCGGCCCCGCGCGCGCCGTCGCGACGCAGGCCGTGATCGCCCCGCAGGCACCGTCTGCCGACGCTGGCTGGCTCGAGTATTGGCGTTATCTGCAGGCGCGCGTGCGTTTCATGGTGCGGCACGCGATGGCGCGTGCGGGCATTGCCAATGCAAAAGCGCCGGCCGCGCTCGCGGGCACCGTGGTGTTGCTGCTGTGCGGCTGGGCCGCGCTGGCAGGCGGCGTGCTCGCGGCCGGCGCCGCGTTGATCGCCTGCGTGATGTTCTTCTATTTTCTGTTGACGCTGCGCGTGAACAAACGCCGTCAGCAGATCGTGCGGCAGTTGCCGCTGTTTCTCGACGGCATCGTGCGTCTGATCACGCTCGGCAACAGCGTGCCCGCGGCCTTCCAGGCCGCGATGCAAACCACCGAGGCGCCGCTGCGCGAATGCCTCGACTACGTGTCGCGAATGCTGCGCACCGGCGTGGAGATCGATCGCGCGCTCTCCCAGGTCGCGCTGATCTATGGCGTGCGCGAACTCGAACTGGTCGGCGCCGTGCTGCGTCTGTCGGTCAAATACGGCGGCCGCGCCGACGTCATGCTCGAACGGATGGCCTCGTTCATGCGCGACCTCGAACACGCCGAGCGCGAACTGGTGGCGATGTCGGCGGAAACGCGGCTTTCTTCGTGGGTGCTGGCCATGCTGCCGGTCGGGATCGGCGGTTTTCTGATCCTCTCCAATCCTAAGTATTTCGCCTCGATGTGGTTCGACCCGACCGGCCGGCAACTGGTCTATCTGGCGTTTGCATTGCAGCTGGGCGGGGCCTATCTGCTGTATCGCCTCGCGAACCTGAGGAATTGACGATGCAGACTCAACAACTCGTCGCACTCGCGCTCGCTCTGGCGGCGCTCGGCTTGCTGCTGATCGCAGGCCTCGTGCTGACGCGCGTGGCGGCGGCGCGGCGCAGCGAACGCACGCTGCGCCACGCGCTCGACGAGCGCGCGCTGCTCGCCGCCGCGGCGGCACGCAATGGAGAAGGCGCACAGGGTGGCGCGAAGGCGGCAGCGCGCAGCGCGCGGCCCACGGGTCTAAAAGGCTTGCTGGAGCGCTTTGCGCATGCCGGGATTCGCTGGCTCGACACGCCGTTCGGCCGCCAGGTCGTCGCGGAAGAAGATCGCCGGCTGCTCGAACAATGCGGTTTCGTGGATACGCGCACGCGCGGCCTCTTTCTGGTGGCGCGGCTGCTGGGTGCGCTGGTGCTGCCCGTGCTGGTCGCCATGCTGGCGCGCGGTCAGCTGGAGGGGCCGCGCTATATGGCGCTGGTGATCATCGCCGCGATGGCGGGCTTCATGTTGCCGAAGGTCGTGTTGCGGCGGCGTGCCAGCAAGCGCCGCAACGCTGTGGTCGACGAGTTGCCGTTGCTGGTCGATTTGCTGCGTCTCCTGCAAGGCGTGGGCTTGTCGCTCGATCAGAGCCTGCAGGTGGTGGTCAACGACTTTCGCGGCATGTTGCCGGTGCTCGCCGGCGAGCTGGAGATCGCGCAACGTCAGTTCGCCGCGGGACGCACGCGCGAGCAGTCGCTGAACCGGCTCGCGACGAGTTACGACAACGAAGATCTGCGCGCGGTGATGCGCTTGCTGGTGCAGGTCGACCGGCACGGCGGCGCCGTGCAGGAACCGCTCAAGCAGTTCGGCGACCGCCTGCGGGAGACGCGCCGCGCGATGCTGCGCGAACGTATCGGCCGGCTCGCCGTGAAGATGACAGGCGTGATGATCGTGACGCTGTTGCCCGCGTTGATGATCGTCACGGCCGGACCTGGCGTGCTGGCTGTCCAGCATTCGCTGGGCGCAGCGAAGCACTGAGGATTTGCCATGACTTACAGTCTCTCGTTCGATTCCGTCAAACCGGGCGCCCGTTGCGCCGCGACGCTGGCCGCGCTGTCGCTGCTCGGCGCGTGCGCATCTAAAGACCTTGTGGGTTACGGCGTCGGACCGCAGGCCGAGCGCGCCGTGCTGGCCCAGCAGGCCAATAAGGATCCCGCGCCGGATACGCCCGGCATGTACCTCGGCTTGATCGACCGGATGCAATCCCAGGGACTGTACTTCGCTTCGCTCGCGCATATCGATGCGTACGACAAGCAGTACGGCGCGAGCCCCGACTCGATTCTGCTGCGCGCCGACGCGCTGCGTATGACCGATCAGCCTGCCGCCGCCGTGGCCGTCTACGGACAACTGCTGAAGACGCCGCTCGCCACGCGTGGCTATCGCGGCCTCGGTCTGATCGCTGGCGCGGCCGGCGACTTCACGCGCGCCGCGCAGGAATTTCAGCAGGCGGTCCAGCTCGCGCCGACCGATGCGGCGACCTTGTCCGACCTCGGCTATGCGCGTTTGCGCGACGGCGATGTGGACGGTGCGCGCGTGCCGCTCATGAAGGCGGCCGAACTGGACCCGACCAATCCGAAGATCGTCAGCAACGTGGCGCTCTATCTGCTCGCCAATGGCGACCAGGCGCAGGCGCTGGCCGTGATGAATCAGCAGCAACTCGCGCCGGACGTGCGCGCCGCGATTCGCAGCGACGCGGCGAAGGTGGCTGCGGCAGGGCGCGCGCAACGCGGCGTGCCGGCGCAACCGCAGGTGGGCGCGGGGAGTACGGGCACGCGCACGGTCGCGAGCGCGCAGGGGATCGAGCCCGCGCCGCGCCTGTTGCAGCGTTTCTCGCAATGAGCGGGCGCGTGGCGACTTCGTGCTGAGGCATCAGGCAATCATGGAGCAACAATGAGAAACAGAATGACGAAGCGGGGTTGGCGGGCGTCGATGCCGAGCCGGTGGCTGGCGATGGCCGCGATGGCCGCAATGGCCGGTATGCTGCTGGGCGCGGCCGTTCCCGCGAGCGCGCAGACGAGCGAAACGGAACAGCCGGTTCAGGCTGTGCAACCGGTGGTGCAGGCCAGCGAAGTGGGTCACGCGGCCCGTGCCTGGCTCGACCTGCAGAGCAGCAATACGCAGGCTGCGCCGGCGCTGCCAATGCTCGGCGCCGAAGCCGGGCTGGCCTACCGTCGGTATATGGAATCGTTCAAGAGCAAGATTCCCGATCTGTACGGCTCCGCATTGAATAGCGGCAGCGGGGGCAGCGGCGCGATGGACGTGAACAGCGGCATCGGCGGAACTAGCGGTGGCTCGAACTGACATGCGCAAGTTGCCTTTCGCCATGCGCCTTGCTGCGCGCAACGCACGTCCGCTGCACGCGCGGCGCGCGCTCGCGCGCGGTCAGCACGGCGCGGTCGCGGTGGTCGCGGCGATCTGGCTGAGCCTCGCGATCGCGGCGCTCGGCGCGATCGATGTCGGCAATGTGTATTTTGCGCGCAGGCAATTGCAGCGCACGGCCGATCTGGCCGCGATGGCGGCGGTTCAGATGATCGCCTCCTCGGGCGGTTGCGCGACGGCTACCACCGCCGCGCAGCAGAATGCGAGCGCCAACGGTTTCACGACCGGCAGCACCACGACTATCACCACCACGTGCGGCCGCTGGGACACGAGTTCGAGCACGTACTTCGGCACCAGCGGCAACCCGCTCAATGCGGTGCAGGTGACGACGACTCAACGCGTACCGTACTTCTTCGTTGGACCGAACCGTAACGTCTCGGCGACGGCCACCGCGTTCGCCTCCAACATCGACGCGTTCTCGCTCGGCACCGGCATCGCGACGATCAATACTCAACAGTCGGCGCTGTTGAACGCGATCCTCGGCGGTCTGCTGAAAACCAGCGTGTCGCTGAGCGTGGGCGACACGCAGAGTCTCGCGACGGCGCACGTCAAGCTGGACGATCTGAAGGTGGCGCTGGGTGCCGCGACGATGAAGGGACTGCTCGGCACCACGGTGAGTTTTCAGCAACTGATGGTCGCGATGGTCAACGCGCTGCAGGCGGGCGGCGACACCATCAACGCAGCGATTCTGCAGAAGGTGGCCGTGGCCATTCCGGGCGGGCAGAACATTGCGATCGGCGACGGCGGCAAATCCGCCCCCGGACTGCTCGCGCTTGGCCTCGCTAATCCGAATGCCGCGGCGAGCGCGACGATCAACGCGTTCGATGCTTTACTGGTCGCCGCGCAGATCGCGCAGCGCAGCCCGGACGGCAGCCAGGGCAACGCGCCGGTGATCAATGTGGCGGCTGGGCTGGCGGGCGTGGCGGCCATTTCGCTGCAGATCATCAATCCGCCTGTGCTGGCCGTGGGCGAGGGCGGTACGTCGGCCGACGGGACGTATCGGACTCAAGCGCGCACGGCGGTGATCAACGCGAGTGTGAATCTGTTGCCGGTGATGTTCACGCCGATCAGCCTGAATCTCGGCATCGGCTCGATCAGCATCGCCGCTCTCAATACCCCGATCATGCTTTCGTTGACGAGTGCGCATGGCACTGCCTCACTCAGCTCGGTCGGCTGCGAATCGACCAAGGCGGCGACCAAGGCCACGATTCAGGTCGCTCCGAGTATTGCTACGGTCTGCCTCGGGGCAAACGCGGCTTGCGGCGGCTTGATCAACATCGCTGACGTTACGGTGTGGACCATTCTGACCGGCACGTTCGACCTCACGCAGATCGCGCTTGGTGGGACCGGCCAATTGCCATTGGCGCCGCCCTCGCCGCAGCCCGTTACCTTCAACGGTTCATCCGGCAGTTTCGACTCGTCGATCACCGTCAATTCCAATGCCGTCGGAAGCGACGCGTCGACGCTAACCGCGCAGCTACTCAAGGCGTTGCCTAACCTGCTGCAAGTGACCGCTGCGGGGCTTGATCTGACAACGGTCACCAAGCCCTTGCTCGCGGCCCTCGCGCCCGTATTGTCGACGGCGCTCCAACCCGTTTTCAACCTGCTCGACGCAGTCCTCGTCCCGACACTTTCCCTGTTGGGCGTTCAGGTCGGCACGGCCACGGTCCACAACATGTCGCTGACGTGCGGCGTCGCGCAACTGGTCAACTAGCCTATCCAAGATGAGAACCACCACCAAAATCGAGGAACTCGATATCTACGTCTGGGAGGGCAAGGCCGACATCGTCGACCGGGTCGCGCGCTGCATGGCGAGCTTCGATGTCGAAGTGATCCGTGCGGACGATATCGCGATCTCGCCCGAACGGACCGCGCTGCGGCCGTCGCTCGCGATCATCAGCGTCTCGGTGATCGACAGCGGCGCGTTGATCCTGCGCGACTGGCAGGCGGCGCACGGCATCCCCGTCGTGTGGGTCGGCGCCGCGCCGCGCGAACACGATCCGGCCACCTATCCGTCCGAGTACTCGCATATCCTGCCGCTCGACTTCACCTGCGCCGAATTGCGCGGCATGGTCATGAAGCTCGTGCTGCAAATGCGCGCGCATAGCGCGAAGACGCACGAGTCCGACGCGATGATCGCGAACTCGGAGTGCATGCAGGCGCTGCTGCACGAAGTCGATACCTTCGCCGACTGCGACACGAGCGTGCTGGTGCACGGCGAAACCGGCGTCGGCAAGGAGCGCATCGCGCAACTGCTGCACGAGAAACATAGCCGCTACGGGCAAGGCCCGTTCGTCGCGGTGAACTGCGGCGCGATTCCCGACGGGCTGTTCGAGTCGCTGTTCTTCGGGCACTCCAAAGGCTCGTTCACGGGCGCGGTGGTCGCGCATAAAGGCTATTTCGAGCAGGCCGACGGCGGCACGCTGTTCCTCGACGAAATCGGCGATCTGCCGCTCTATCAGCAGGTCAAGCTGCTGCGCGTGCTCGAAGACAGCGCGGTTACGCGTATCGGTTCGGCGACGCCGGTGAAGCTCGACTTCCGGCTGGTGGCGGCGACCAACAAATTGCTGCCGCAACTGGTGAAGGACGGCACGTTTCGCGCCGACCTGTACTACCGCCTCGCCGTGATCGAGCTGAAGATCCCGTCACTCGAAGAGCGGGGCGCCGTCGACAAGATTGCGATCTTCAAGGCGTTCATCGCGCAGATCGTCGGCGCCGAGCGTCTGGCTGCTTTGCCCGACCTGCCGTACTGGCTCGCCGATGCCGTGGCCGACACCTATTTCCCCGGCAATGTGCGCGAGCTGCGCAACCTGGCCGAGCGCATTGGCGTAACCGTGCGCCAGATCGGCGCGTGGGATGCGGCGCGCCTGCAACGCCTTCTCGCGCTGGCGCGCACCAGCCAGCCGGTGCCGGCGGAGAGCGTCGCCGAGGTGCTGGTGGACCGCAGCAAATGGGACATGGCCGAGCGTAACCGCGTGCTGGCCGCGCTCGACGCAAACGGCTGGCGTCGCCAGGATACGGCGCTCTATCTCGGCATCAGCCGGAAGGTGCTGTGGGAGAAGATGCGCAAGTACCAAATTTTTGACGAAGAGCCCGAAACACGCGAAAGTGAGTAATAATGAGACGGTTGTACTAAAACAAAAACTGTTCAAGCAGGAATTACATGGACCGAAAGTCGAAACTACGACAGATTGCCTTCGCCGCAGTCATCGCGATGGGGGCAGCGCGGGGTGTCAATGCGCAGGCTCTGCCGGACAGCAGCGCGAGTGCTGGCGCCGTGAGCGGCGTTGTTTCCCAGCCAGGCACGATGGCGGCGTTGCCGGCAACTTCACAGGCGGGACAGGCCCAGACCTCCGCGCTCACGCCCGACGAAGCGAAGCAATCCGCCGCGGGCAACGTGGCGGAATTGCAGCAAATGATCCACGGCTCGGATCTGAGCGAATTGCGCACCACCTATAACGGTAGTTACGGCGCGAGCTTGCTGTTTTACGGCAAGGAAATGACGTACTACGTGGCGCTGTTCCAGCAGAAAAACTTCTGGCGGGTCATCAAGACGCAGGACGCGGCGCGTGCCGACATGATCTACAAGGATTTCGTGCGTCAGACGGTGCAACTGTCGGACGTCGAGATTCGCCGCACGCAACTCGAGGCGCAGAAGGCGTTCACGGAGCGGATGATCGCGCTGTCGCAGGACCGTGCGAACCGCCTGCAGGCGGACCTGGATGTTGCGCGTCAGCAGCAGACCATTGTGGCGAGCCAGCAGCAGCAAACGCGCGCCGAAGCCACGGCGCTCGCTCAGCAGAAAGCTTCCGCGCAAGATCAGTTGCGTGCCGCGCAGCGTCAGGTGCGCGAGCTGCAACGCCAGTTGGAAAGCGGTTTGCCCTCGCACTGAAGGCGATGCTCTGAGGACTGTCGGCTGGGCAGGGCGGCGCGGGATTGGAGATGCCGCCCGACACCTGCCCGCTGTGCTTGCTGCGCAAGCAGCGCATGCCACCCTCGGCATGCGACCTCTGCGATACCTCATCTGACGAGCACGCGCTCAAGGGGCCACGCCTGGCTCACCGCATCTGCGCAGGAGAGCCCAACCTCCACGACATCATCTCGCTGTGCCCACGTGATACATCAGTGCGGCAATTTCTAGCGCCGCTTCTTTCCCTCCGGAGACGCCTCTTTGTCCTCCACGTGATGCGGGTCTCCCGTGTCCACGGCGATCGGATCGCTGGCGGGAAAACTTTCCTCGAGTGCCTCATCGAGCCTGTTGTCCGCGGACTCAGCGGATTCGGCGGGCGTTTTCGTTTCGGCTTTGTGAGTTTCGTGTTGCTTCTTGCTGGTCATGACGTGCTCCGTGAGAAGAGAGTCGGCAATCCAGCATAGCGCAAAGCGGGCGCCGGCGAATATCGGCCGAATGGCTTAGGACTTCGCGCCGTGAGCGTCTGCTTCAAAAGCGCGAGGCGAACGAGCGGGGAGGCGAAGCGGCGTCGTCAATAAAAACTTAAAACCAATGCGCATCAGCTCGTTTTCCGTGTGTCGACGCAAAGCGGCGCGGGAAAAACAAAATCAATCGCCGATCGTGTTGGCCGGAAGACCGCAACGCATGTCGCGAACCGGCAGTGTCGAGCTCGGGAGGAGCGCAACCAGGAACCCGTGAACAACTAGGCAGCGAGAACCATGAACCGGAAAAAAACTGCGTGCGCACAGCGCCTCAACGCGTCACACGTCGTGGAAGCAGAACTGGAACATCTGGATTGGGCAACGAGGCAACCGGCGCAGCGCATGCTGGACGCCTGCTATTGGCGCCGCCGTGTGCTGGCGGTCAAATGTGGATTCGAACTGACGGAACTGCAGGTGATGCGCCTGGAAAAGATCTTGCAGCGGCTCGGCCATTCAACGGAGTAGCCGAGCGCTGTTGCGGCAACTTACTCGGTGCCGCCATTACCACCGTTACCACCATTACCACCGCCGTTGCCACCGTGACTGCCGCCACCATGGTGGCCGCCGCCATGATTACCACCGTCGCCGCCCGTGCCGAACAAACGACGGCGGCGCGTCACGACCACGGGGCCGTCCGACGTGCTGCTGCTACGATCTGACGCAGGCCGGTCCGAAGACGGCGCGCCATACGACTCGCGCGGTTCACGCGGTTCGCGCGGCTCACGATGATCGCGCGGTTCACGCGAACCGTGCGGACCGCGCGTGGTGTGTTCGCCGTGCGACGGACGCCCCGCGCGCGGAGCCGGACGCGTGCCGGTGTCGAGCTGGATCGTCGAGATCGCGCGCTTGTAGATGCCTTGCAGGCCGACAGGCGTGCGCAGCATCACCAGATACTGATCGAACGACTCGATGCACCCGGTCAGGCGGATGCCATTGACAAGGTAGATCTCAACGCGCTTTCGTTCTTTGCGCGCGGCGTTCATGAAGTCGTTTTGCGGATGCGATTCTGCGGAAGCCATGGACAATTCAGGTTAGAAAGACGGTTGTTCGCCGCGATTCTACCCTGTGTGGGGGCGGAACGCGTCGGCGGGCGAACTGCGTCCACTATAACGGCTTGTGGACACATAAGCATCTGATAACTATTGACTGTAACGTTGAGTTACGAATCTGCGGACGAATGCCGCATTCTTCCGCCACCCGCAGGCCCTCGCGGCGCGGATGGCGGAAAAAGATAGCGCAGGGCGGCGCCTTCAGCGGAATAAACCACCGGCTGCCGGCGTTATATCAGGCATGGCGGCGCTGCATCGTGCGCGCGGCCGATCGGTTGCACGGTTCGCGCGAGGCGTCCCGGCGCCCATGAGGAGACTCACCATGAAACTATCCCGCATTCTCTCCGCCGTTTTCGTCCTGCTGGCGCTCGCGGGCGGCACGCTCGCGACGAGCGCGTGCACGTCCGCGACCGATAGCAGCGCCTCTGGCACGAGTGGTGGCACGGGCAGCGGCGGCGGCTACTGAACGTCTCGCGCCGGGTGAGTTTCGAAACTGAAGTGATTTCGTGGCTCCCGCAGTTGCGCCGCTACGCGCGCGCACTGACGGGTGACCGCGCCTGGGCCGACGACCTCGTGCAGGATACGGCGGAGCGCGCGCTCGCGCGCTGGGCGGCTTTCCGGCCGGACAGCAATCTGCGCGCGTGGCTGCTGACGATCCTGCGGCATCTCTACATCGACCAGTTGCGCGGCCGCCGCGAGATTGCCGTCGACGAAGAGAGCGCGCCGTGGCGCAATCTCGAAGCGCCTCAGGGTGAAGTCGACGGGCTCGTGCTGCGCGATCTGCAGCGCGCGCTGTATTGTCTGCCGGTCGAACAGCGCGAAGTGCTGTTGCTGGTCTGCGTGGAGGATCTGTCTTATCAGGAAGCGTCGCGCGCACTCGGCGTGCCGATCGGCACGGTCATGTCGCGGCTGTCGCGCGCGCGCGAACATATGCGCGCGTTGCTGACGGAGGGGCCGGCTCAAGGCCCGGCGCGTAAATCTCCGCCGTTGAAAGTAGTGAGAAACCCGTGATGAATAACGACGACTACGATTCCAGCTTGCCCGAAGGGCTCGACCTGCGAGCGCTGTCGGCGTTTGTCGACGATGAATTGCCGGGCACGGAGCGCGCCGCGATCGAGGCGCAACTGCACCAGCATCCGCAGGCCGCCGCGCGCGTGGCCGCCTGGCGCGCGCAGAAATCCGCGTTGCGGGCTTTGTGCGGCGCGCCGCCGCGCAGCGAGCGTGATGAGCGCAATCAACGCCGCGCGGACGATGCCGCCGACGAACCGGCCTTCATCGTGTTGCGCCGGAACACGCCATGGTGGCAGCGAGTGGGCGTCGCGGCCTGCTGGCTGGCGGCAGGCGCCGGGCTCGCGCTGGCTCTGGGTCCGCTCGCGCCGCGTCTGACGGGTGGTGCGTGGGGCGGTTTGGGCGGCCAGCCGCCGAGCTTCGCCCAGCGTGCGGACATCGCTTATGCGGTGTACACGCCGGAGCGTCGTCACCCGGTGGAGGTCGCGGCCAGCGAAGAAGAGCATCTGATCAACTGGCTCTCCAAGCGGCTGAACCGGCCGCTCTCGGTGCCGTCGTTGCAGGAGTATGGCTATTCGCTGGTGGGCGGGCGGCTGTTGCCCGGCGAAGCGGGACCGGCCGCGCAATTCATGTACGAGAACGGCAGCGGCGCGCGGCTCACGCTTTACGTCACTGGCACTTCGCGCGACGAAACCGCGTTCCGGCTGTTGCGCGAAGGCAACCGGCGCACCTTCTACTGGATCAACGACGGCATGGGCTATGCGCTCTCCGGGCCGATCGCAGAAGGCAAACTGCGCACCATCGCCATCGACGTGTGCAGCGCGCTCGGCGGCAAACCGGAGTCTTGGCAGTAGCGGTGTTCGCAGACGCGAAACGCCGTCGCGCGGCGCTGCAATACGCGGTAACCGAAACCGCCGGCGTTGCAGCGGCGCAAGCGGAATAGCGTTGCGCGGCGTTTCGTTTACTCGGTGCTGGATCGTGTCGTCCTCGTGTGCGCATGCGCGGCACGGTTTCGAGCAAGGCAAACCGACGGTGTCTTCACGGCGCCGACACGTTTTTTGCGGGTCGCAACGCCGGTGCGTCGAGGCAGCAAAATCATGTTCACATTTCATCTTTTCGGCAGCCGGCTGTTTAGCGCCGCAGCCTGCCTGTGTTTTTGCGCCGCATGCGCGGCACCCGTCGAGGCGCAAGCGGATCCGGTTTCAGCCGATACGTCGACGTGCCGTTTCGTGGTGGGGCAGGCGGAAATCGACGGCGTCATGCAGCAGATCACCGGCCGCGCGTGCCTGCAAGCGGATGGCACGTGGCAGATCGTCGAAGACGATGCCGCTGCGCAGGCCTTGGCGGATGGGCCGGTCTACTACTACGATCCATGGTACTGGGGGCCACCGGTCGTGTTCGGTGTCGGCGTGTCGTTCGTGTTCGTCGACCGCTTTCATCATTTTCATCACATGGATCATGTGCGCTACATGCACGGCGTGCGCGGACCGTATGGCGTGGGTGGCCATGGCGGTTGGCGCGGTGCGCCGCCCACCCGCTCGTGGGGTGGCATGTCGCATGGCGGCGGTGGAATGCGCCGCTAACCCGCCGCCGCTCGCGCGCGCGGCGACCAAGGAGATGCTTTGATTCGCAGCTTGCCGCCGAAGGTATCCGCCGCGCAGTTCGATCGCGCGCTCGCCGCCTGGCGTTCGATTGTCGGCGAGCCGCAGGTGGTCACCTCGGCGGACGGACTCGCCGCATATCTCGATCCGTTCGCGCCCGGCGAGCGCGAGGCGTTTTCGGCCAGTGCCGCGCTCTTGCCCGGCTCCGTCGACGAGATTCGCGCGATATTGCGGATTGCCAATCAATTTCGCATTCCGCTGTGGACCGTCTCGACCGGGCGCAACTTCGCCTATGGCGGAGCGGCGCCTCGCCTCGCCGGTTCGGTGGTGCTCGATCTGCACCGGATGAACCGCATCATCGAAGTGAACGAGACGATGGGATACGCGCTGGTCGAGCCGGGCGTGAGCTATTTCGATCTGTACGCGTATTTACGCGAGAAAGGCTACAAGCTGTGGGTCGATCCGCCCGCGGCCGGTTGGGGCAGTGTGGTCGGCAATACGCTCGAGCGCGGCTTCGGCTATACGGATTACGGCGATCATGCGGCGGCGCAATGCGGCATGGAAGTGGTGCTGGCCAATGGCGACGTGTTGCGCACGGGAATGGGCGGGATCGAAATCGGCACCGCGTGGCAGTTGTATCAACCGGGCTTCGGCCCCTCGTTCGACGCGATGTTCATGCAGTCGAACTACGGCATCGTCACCAAGCTGGGCGTCTGGCTGATGCCCGCGCCGCCCGCGTATCTGCTGGGCGAAATCCAGTTTCGCCATGAAGCGGACCTCGAAGCGATCGTGGAGACTTTGCGTCCGCTGCGGCTCGATGAAACGATCCGCAATCATGCGGTGATCGAAGGCGGCCTGCGCCGCGCGGCCGGTTTGTCGGCACGCGCGCAGTGGTATGACGGGCCGGGCGCGATGCCCGAGCGCGCGGTGGCCGCCATGCTCGACAAGCTGAACGTGGGCCGCTGGAATCTGCATTTCGCGCTATACGGTACGCCTGAATTGATCGACGCGCGTTATGCAATCGTGCAGCGCGCGTTTGCCCGCATGCCGCAGGCGCGGTTCTCCGCCACGCGCTATGCGGGCGATGCGCAGCCCACGGCGGGCGGCGACCGCAATCTCGCCGGCATTCCCGCGATGAGCGCGTTTCGCATGCTCGACTGGCGCGGCGGCGCGGGCGCGCATGTCGACTTCGCGCCGGTGTGCCCGGCGACCGGGCGCGACGCGTTGCGTCAATACACGATGGTCAAGACGCGCGCCGCGGAGTACGGCTTTGATTACTACGGCGGTTTTACGGCGGGCGCGCGCCATCTGCATCACATCTTCGCGGCGATTTTCGACCGCGACGACGCGAACCAGGTCGAGCAGGCCGGCGCGCTTTTGCGTTCGCTGATGAGCGACGCGCGCGCGGCCGGCTACGGCGAATATCGCGCGCATCTCGCGTATATGGATTTTGCCGCCGCCCAATACAGCTTCAACGACGGCGCCTTGCTGCGCCTCTCGGAAACGATCAAGGACGCGCTCGACCCGAACGGCATTCTCGCGCCGGGCAAGCAGGGCATCTGGCCGGCTGCGTGGCGCGACCGGCGAGGCTACACCTGAGGGCGCGTGTCGCCCGATATGACGACAGGAGCGAACCATGCATCGGCGCACTTTCATGATGACCGGCGCCTGCCTGCCGAGCGTGGTGGGCAGCGCGTGGCCGTGGCTCGCGCATGGCGCGGCGCGTAGCAACATGGTGGCGGTGGTCGATTCGACGCTCGCGCACGGCGTCGCGCTCGCCGAATATGCCGCGCACAGGCAGTGGCCGATTTTCGAAACCGGCGACGATATTGGCGTGCTCTGGTACACGACCCTCGCACCGCTGCTCGGCGCGACGTCCGCGCGATCGGCGGCGAGGCTGATCGGCCTCACGCGCGCCTCGGATTTCTTCGTCCTTAGCGAATTCGCGACCCGTGCGGGACACCGGGTCGAACGGAGTGACGAGCACGGGACGGGCGCCCACGCGCAACCGGTCCATGTCGCCTTCGCGTTCGCGCCGCGCTAGAACCTGTACGCCTTGTTCTTCGGATCGAACGTCGAATCGTCGAAGGTTTTCGGCGTGATGGTTTCGAACACGATCCGCTCGAAGATATTGCCGTTGTTGTCGTAAGACTCGACGGAGCGGAAATACGGGTGCCGCAGATCGAGGCCGAGCGTTTCTTTTTTCGCGTAGAACTGCGGCTGGCCGTTCGGCGTTTCGAAGGTGAAGGCCGCCACGCGCACGCCGTCGATGGTTTTCACGTCTATCGTGGTCGAGCGCGGCAAGCCGGCCTCGGCGTATTTCTTGCCCTCGGCGAGGTACTGATTCGCGATGTATTCGGTACCGAGATCGCGCACGTCATGGTTCGACTGCGCGCGGGCGAGGACGCCGTGCAGCGAGGTCCACAACGGCATCACGTTCAGGATGCCGCCCAGGTGTCCGTACATTTCGTCGGTCCGCCTGGACTCGTCGTAGATGACTTCCTGGCCCGCGTGCGCGCCGTCAGGCAGCCACTTTGCGTAGATTCGCAGCGGGTCGCGCGCGAGGCGCACCAGCATGTGATCGGGCTTATCGGGCCATTGGCCGTGAATGCGTTCCGAACGCAACATGGTGAACTCGTACGACGGATAACCGTTCGGCCCTTCCTTGATATAACGCGGCAACGCGAGCGGATCGAGCGACTGGAATAGCGCGACCAGTTGCGCGTCGTCGAGCTTTTCCATGGCGCCGCTTTGCTGTGCGGCACGCAGCCATTTGACCTGCTGATCCAGCGTGAGCTTGCCGACCTGCGAGGACGGCGTGGCCGGCGCCTTGAGGGTGCTGACGGTATCGAGCGCGGGCGGTGTATCGTCGTTTTGCGCGAATGCGTGAGGCGAGGCCAGCGCGACCGCGCTCGCCACGAGCGCCGCGAGCAGCAGTCTGCGCGACGGCGCGCTTTGCAACGGCGCATGGAGCGACGCCCGTATACCGGCGGCCTGCGTCGAAACACGGGGGAGAGGCATGAAGGCCGACGTGCGGCATGAGCGTGCGGACATGCGGTGCTTCATGAATCTCTCCGTAAGGTGACGCGAGGCGCAATCCCAGTCAGGCAGGCTTTTGCTTCGCGAGTTCCTCGTCTCGCAGCGCGCGGCGCAGAATTTTGCCCACGTTGGTTTGCGGCAGCTCGTCGCGGAACTCGACGAGCTTCGGCACCTTATAGCCTGTCAGGTTCTTGCGGCAGTGGGCAATCACCTGTTCGGCCGTCAGCGAAGCATTGCGCTTGACGATGAACACCTTCACCCGTTCGCCCTGTGCGGCGTCGGGCACGCCGATGGCCGCCACTTCCCGCACGTCCGGATGCGCGGCGATCACGTCTTCGATTTCGTTCGGATAGACGTTGAAGCCCGACACCAGGATCATGTCCTTCTTCCGGTCGATCAGGCGGATATAGCCGCGCGAATCCATCACGCCGATGTCGCCCGTGGCGAGCCAGCCGTCGTCGTCGATCACCTTGGCGGTTTCGTCCGGGCGGTTCCAGTAGCCTTTCATCACCTGCGGCCCCTTCACGCACAATTCACCCGCCTCGCCGATGTTCGCCCAACTGCCGTCGTCTTTCCTGAAACGCACGTGGGTGGACGGCGCGGGCAAACCGATCGAGCCTTCGAAGTCACGCATGTTGTTCAGATCGACCGGATTCATCGACACGATCGGCGAGCATTCGGTCAACCCATATCCCTCGATGATCGGCTTGCCGGTCACCGCCTTGAAGCGCTCGGCCACCGATTTCTGCGTGGCCATGCCGCCCGCCATGGCGAGCTTCAGATTTGAGAAGTCGCGCTTGCAGAACTCCTCGTTTTCGAGGAAGGCGTTGTAGAGCGTATTCACGGCCGTCATACCGGTGAATTTCTCGTGACGGATGATCATCATCACGCGTTTCATGTCGCGCGGATTGGCGATCAGAATGTTGCGCCCGCCCAGCCCCATGAAGATCAGCGCGTTCACGGTCAATGAATAGATGTGGTAGAGCGGCAGCGGCGTGAGCACGGTTTCGATGTCGCCGGTCAGTTGGCCTTCGGACCACGCTTTCGCCTGCAGCAGATTGGCGATGATGTTCTTGTGCGTGAGCATCGCGCCCTTGGCGACGCCGGTCGTGCCGCCTGTGTACTGCAGGAACGCGATGTCCGCATGCGTGGGGTGCACGGGTGTCAGCGGCCGCGAGTAGCCGATCGACAGCGCCTCGAGGAGCGGCACGGCCTTCGGCAGGTTGTACGCGGGCACCATCTTCTTCACGTGCCGGAGCATGAAGTTGAGCAGGCGTCCCTTCAGATTCAGGCCGTCGGCGAGCAGATCGCCGAGACCCGTCACGATGACGTTCTGCACTTTGGTGCCGGGCAGCGCGTCTTCGACCGTCTTCGCGAAGTTCTCGAATACGATGATGGTTTGCGCGCCGCTGTCTTTCAACTGGTGCGCGAGTTCGCGCACCGTATAGAGCGGATTCACGTTCACCACTACGCCGCCGGCTTTCAGCACGCCGAACAGCGACACTGGGTACTGGAACGTGTTCGGCAACATGATCGCCACGCGTTCGCCAGGTTTCACGCCGACGCTTTGCAGATACGCGGCGAACGCGCTGGCCTTGCGGCCGAGTTCGCCGTAGGTCAGGTTCGCGCCCACGCTCACGTACGCCACGCGCTCGCGGAACTGCGCAATGCATTCGTCGAAGAACTGCACGACCGATTCGTACTGGTTGACGTCGATGTCGTGCGGCACGTCCGCCGGATAGGACGCGTACCAGATGCCGTCGGTGTTGGGCGCGTGGGTTGCCGCGCTCGGCGCCGCGGAATCCGTGGCGAGCGGGAAAGGGGTTTGAGTGGGCTGCGTCATGATCGTCTCCTCCCATGCAAAGCTTGATGCGGAATAATCGCTGAAGCTAGGGCTTCATCTATTTGTATGCTGATCCTACGGCCGTTCACCGCTCCAGAATCGCCACCACACCCTGGCCGCCCGCCGCGCAGATCGAAATCAAACCGCGCGCGGTGCCGGCCGGTTTGTCGAGTTGCGCGAGCATTTTCGCGAGGCCGGCGACAATGCGTCCACCTGTCGCGGCAAACGGATGACCCGTTGCCAGCGAGCTGCCGTTCACATTCAATTTTGCCCGGTCGATTGCCCCGAGCGCGCCTGGCAAACCGAGTTGCGTGCGGCAATACTCGTCATCCTGCCACGCCGTGAGCGTACACAACACCTGTGCGGCAAACGCTTCGTGGATTTCGTACAGATCGAAGTCCTGCAAACTCAGTCCGGCGCGCGCGAGCATGCGCGGCACGGCGTACGCGGGCGCCATCAGCAGGCCTTCTTTCTTGTCGAAGAAGTCGACGGCCGCGGTCTCGGACCAGCTCAGATACGCGAGCACCGGCAATCCGTGCTGCGCTGCCCAGTCTTCGCTCGCGAGCAGCACGGCGGAGGCGCCGTCGGTGAGCGGCGTCGAATTGCCGGCGGTGAGCGTGCCGGCGTCGCGGTCGAACACGGGCTTCAGGCTCGCGAGTTTTTCGAGCGTGAGGTCGGCGCGCAGATTGTTGTCGCGCGCGAGTCCCCGGTACGGCGTCATCAAGTCGTTGACGAAGCCGCGTGCGTACGCCTGGTTGAGCTTGCGGTGGCTGTCGTAGGCGAGCACGTCCTGCGCCTCGCGCGAAATATTCCAGCGCTTGGCCATCAGCTCGCAATGCTCGCCCATCGAGAGGCCCGTGCGCGGCTCGCCGTTGCGCGGCAGAAGCGGCTTGAAAAACATGCCGGGCCGCAGCTTGGTCAGCGCGCCGACGCGTTGCCCGGCGCTTTTGCCGCGATTCGCCTCGAGCAGAATCTTGCGCATCCGCTCGTTGACGCCGATCGGCGCGTCGGAAGTCGTATCGACGCCGCCCGCAATGCCCACCTCGATCTGTCCCAACGCGATCTTGTTGGCGACGAGAATCGCGGCTTCGAGTCCGGTGCCGCAGGCCTGCTGCACGTCGTAGGCGGGCGTTTCCCTGGCGAGCGTGGTGGACAGCACGGATTCGCGCGTCAAATTGAAGTCGCGCGAATGCTTGATGACGGCGCCCGCCGCGACTTCGCCTAGCCGTTCGCCGTGCAGGTTGTAGCGGTCGATCAGGCCTTGCAGCGTGAAGGTCAGCATGTCCTGATTCGACGCGGTCGCGTAGGCGGTGTTCGAGCGGGCGAACGGAATGCGGTTGCCCCCGACAATGGCGACGCGGCGTACGGCTGGCTGCGGGTTGGACATGCTCGGCTCCTTCGGGTCGTTCCCTGGTTATTGAATGGGCGAATGGTGCGACTGCTGCGATGATCGACTGCGGCGATCCTGATCGTGGTGATCGTGCTGACCGTCCTGATAGAACAACGATTTCAGCCGGTGCTGATTCCATGACTCGATGCACACCGCGCGCACCTCATTGCAGTCTCCACTGCATGCGGCCGCGCAAATGCGGCTTTTGCCCGCTGATGTCGCGCACTTCGATGTCGCGTTCGATCAGCGAAGGCGACGCGCTCCACAGCGACGCTTCGCCTGGCAGCAGCATCGGCAGTTTGAATTCGGCGCTGAGCGTGGCTTCCGCGAGCGGCTTGGGCGGTTGCAGCGCGGAGGCGGCGCGCGCCAGCGTCCACATGCCATGCGCGATGGCGCGCGGAAAACCGAACGCCTTCGCCGACAAAGCGGTCAGATGGATCGGGTTGTAGTCGCCCGATACGCCGGCGTAGTCGCGGCCCAGTTGCGATGCGAGTTGCCAGCGCGCGATGCGTTGCAGCGGTTCGGGGCCGAGTTCGAGCGGATCGAGCGCACTGCCGCTCGCCGGCACGCCGCGCTTCAGATAAACGCTGTCGCCGTCCCACACGGCTTCGCCGCGCCGGTACATGCGAGTATGCAGCACGAACGCCTGGCCTTTGTCGTGGCGCAGTAGCGCGCCGAATTCCACCTCGACGCGCAGCATGTCCTTGTAGGCGAGCGGCCGGCGCAGGCGCACGTGGTTGGCCAGATGCACGAGCCCGAGCGCCGGCCACGGAAACGCCGGGTCGGTCAGCATCAGCAGATGCAGGGGAAAAGCGAGCAGGTGCGGATACGTGAGCGGCACGCCGTGCTCGGGGATGAAGCCGCACACGCGCGCATAGCGCCAGATCGGGCCGGGGTCGAGGGGGACGGCGGGACGCACGAGGCGCAGCGGCGGCAGATGCGTCTCGCGCCCGCGTTTGACGACGCCGGACAACGCGCGCGCATAGAGCTTCGCGGGCGCCGGCAAGGTCTCGATCACGACGGTCTTCGGCCGCGCCGTGTTCGATGCATGACCGCCGCCGAACGGGTGCCCCGGCTCGCTCATGATCACGCTCCAATCAGGCTTTGACCGCACACGCGCACGACCTGGCCGCTCACGCCGGCCGATCCCGGATGCGCGAGCCACGCGATGGTCTGCGCGACGTCGACCGGCTGGCCGCCCTGGCTCATCGAATTCATGCGACGCCCGGCTTCGCGGATGGTCAGCGGAATCTTCGCGGTCATCTGCGTCTCGATGAAGCCGGGTGCCACCGCATTGATCGTGATGCCACGCGCGCGCAGCGACGGCGCCATGCTCTGCACCCGGCCGATCACGCCGGCTTTCGAGGTGGCGTAATTGGTCTGGCCGAGATTGCCGGCAATGCCGCTGATCGACGACACGCCGATGATCCGGCCGCCGTCGCGCAGAATGCCGGCGGCGAGCAGCGCGTCGTCGATCCGCTCCTGCGCGGACAGGTTGATGTCGATCACGCTTTGCCACGCGGCGTCGGTCATCTTCGCGATGGTTTTGTCCTTCGTGATGCCGGCGTTGTGCACGACGATATCCACGCCCTGTTCGTCGAGCGCGGCGGCGATTTGCGCGGGCGCTTCGGGTGCGGCGATGTCGAACGCGAGCGCGGTGCCGTTCAGCTGACGCATGGTCGCGTCGAGCGCCTCGCGCGCTGAAGGAATGTCGATGCCGATCACGTGCGCGCCTTCGGCCGCCAGCACGCTCGCAATCGAGGCGCCGATGCCGCGCGCGGCGCCCGTCACGATCGCGCGCCGGCCCGCGAGCGGCTGCTGCCAGTCGAACGCCGGCATGGCCTCATGGCCCGCGCCGGCAGCGGCGATGCGTACGACCTGACCCGACACATAAGCCGAACGTGGTGACAGAAAGAATCGCAACGTCGCTTCCGCGCCGTTCTCGGCGCCTTGCTCCACATAGACGAGATTGGCGGTGATGCCACGCCGGGCTTCCTTGCCGAGCGAACGCGTGAGGCCTTCGAGCGCGCGCTGCGCGGTCCACTGACGTGGCGTCGCACAGCTTTCCGGCGGCCGTCCCAGCACGATGATGCGCCCGCACTTGCCGAGCGAGCGCAGCGTGTCGTGAAAGAAGCCGTGCAGCGGTTCGAGCTGAGTGCTGTCTTCGATTCCGCTCGCGTCGAACAGCAGGGCCGCGAGCTTGCCTTGCGATGCAGAGTCGGCAGGTTCGAAACGGCCCGTCATGAGACCGTGGCGATTGGCGAGCGGCACCCATAGCCCGGCGCTCTCATGCGCGACGCTCGTCACGCCGATGCTGGCCACGAGATTTGCGAGCGCGTCGAGCAACTGCGGTTCACGGCCCGCACCGATCGCCACCAGGCCGCCGAACTCGGGCTGGTCGGCGCGAAAGCGGCGCAGCACCTCGGGCTTGGGCAGGCCGAGCGAGCGCGCAAGACGCGCGCCGAACGGCGAATTGACGAAGTTCAGATAAGAGTCGTTCATATTATTGGTTGCTCCGCTGGCCACGCCTCGAAGGAAGCCGCCCGCCTCAAAGGGGTTCGTCTTTGGGGAATCGGGGGCGTCGAACGTGTGTCAGTGTGCACCGAGTTCGGCGCACGCGGCGCGCCTTGCCCGGATGTTTTTTTCAGGCCGGCGCAGGGCTCAGGCCGCGAGCTCCAGCGCCTTTTCCAGGGTCTCCTTGCGCTTTTGCAGGTTGGCGAGCATGTCGAAGTCGGCGGGGAAGTCGTCCACCTTCACGACTTGCGCGCCATAACGCGCGTAATCGTCCAGCACGCGGCGCTCGTCGGCGTCGAGCAGGCCTTTTCGCTGCGCCGCGTCGGTCCATGCGGCCAGGTGCGGCAGGCTCTGCGGCATCGGTTCGAGCAGGCCTTGCTTGACCGCTTCACGCAGCTTCTGGTCGATCTGCGTGAAGCGCGGGTTCAGCTCGAACACCAGCTCGCCGTAACCGAGCGCGTCGACATCCGGATGCGGCACGTACGAATCGGACACCAGACGGTTGCGCGCGGCGCCAGGTGTCTGCATGAGTTCCGCGATTTCGCTGCCGAGGCGGTCGGACGGTTCGCGGTGGGGCAGCCCGAACGGGAAGGCGAGCACGCGCACGAGGCCGGCGGCGAGGCGGTTCGGATAGTTGGCGAGCACGCCGTCGAGCGCATGTTGCGCCTTGTACAGCGAATCCTCGACGCCCCAGCGAACCAGCGGCAGGTCTTCTTCCTGACGGCCTTCGTCTTCGAAACGCTTGAGCGTGGCCGAGATCAGGTAAAGCTGCGACAGCACGTCGCCCAAACGCGCGGAGATGCGCTCACGGCGTTTCAGGTCGCCGCCGAGCACGAACATGGAGACATCGGCGAGCAGCGCGAACGCGGTGGACAGGCGCGTGGCCGCACGATAGTAAGCATGCAGCGGTGCATACGCCGTGCGCGGTTTGACGATGAACGCGCCACCCGTCACGCCGTACACGAAACTGCGCACCACGTTGGACAGCGTGAAGCTGACGTGGCCGAAGAACGCCGCGTCGAAATCGCGCAGCGCGCGGGCGCGATCCGTTTCGCGCGTGGCGGCCATTTCCTTCAGCACATACGGATGGCAGCGGATCGCGCCCTGGCCGAAGATGATGAGGCAGCGCGTGAGAATGTTCGCGCCTTCCACGGTGATCGCGATCGGCACCTGCTGGTAGGCGCGCGCGAGAAAGTTCGACGGCCCCATGCAGATGCCCTTGCCGGCGGCGATATCCATGCCGTCGTTGATGACCATGCGGGCGCGCTCGGTGATGTGATATTTGGCGATCGCCGAAATCACCGAGGGCTTTTCGCCGAGATCCACCGCATGCGCCGACAGGCGGCGCGCGGCGTCCATCACGTACAGGTTGCCGCCCATGCGGCCGAGCGCTTCCTGCACGCCCTCGAACTTGCCGACGGCGGTGCGGAACTGGCGACGAACCGCGGCGTAAGCGCCGGTGCCGCGCACGGCGATTTTCGCCATCCCCACATTCGAAGACGGCAGCGAAATCGCCCGGCCCGCGGCCAGACATTCCATCAGCATGCGCCAGCCGTTGCCGATCTGGGCGCGCCCGCCGATCACCCAGTCGAGCGGAATGAAGACGTCCTTGCCCGAGTTCGGGCCGTTCTGGAACACCGCGTTGAGCGGCCAGTGACGGCGGCCGATGTTCACGCCCGGATGGTCGGTCGGAATCAGCGCGCAGGTGATGCCGGGTTCGTTGTCCGTGCCGAGCAGATGGTCGGGATCGAGCGCGCGAAACGCGAGGCCGAGCACGGTGGCGATCGGTCCGAGCGTGATGTAGCGCTTGTCCCACGTCACGCGAAAACCGAGAGTCTCGCGACCTTCGAATGCGCCCTTGCAGACGATGCCGACGTCCGGAATCGCCGCCGCGTCGGAACCCGCGTATGGGCTCGTCAACGCGAAGCAGGGGATTTCCTCGCCGCGTGCGAGGCGCGGCAAATAGTGGTTTTTCTGCTCGTCGGTGCCGTAGTGCATCAGTAACTCGGCCGGGCCGAGCGAGTTCGGCACCATCACCGAAACGGCGGCGGCCGAGCAGCGCGTGGCGAGCTTCATGATGACCTGCGAATGCGCGTAGGCGGAGAACTGCTTGCCGCCGTACTGCTTCGGAATGATCATGCCGAGAAAGCCGCGCTCCTTGATGAACTGCCAGGTGGTCGGCGACAGATCCTGCCAGACCATGGTGGTTTCCCAGTCGTTCGCAAGATCGCACAGCTGCTCGCATTCGACGTCGAGGAACGACTGCTCTTCCGCTGTCAGCGTGGCGGGACCGTAGCCGAGCAGCTTGTCCCAGTGCGGGCGTCCCGAGAACAGTTCGGCGTCCCACCAGACCGTGCCGGCTTCGATCGCATCACGCTCGGTCGGCGACATCTCCGGCAGGATCTTGCGGAAGATGTCGAGCACCGGTTTCGCGAGCCACGCGCGGCGCAGCGGCTTGAGCGCGAGTACGAGAGCAGGCAGGACGAATACGATGGCGAGCAGCGTCGTGGCCAGCGGTCCCGCCGCGCCGCTCACATGCGCGGCCGCGACCCAGACGATCATGAAGGCAAGCCACCAGACGGCGCGTGCCTGAACGTAGACGAGCGCGAAAGCGGCGATGACGAGCACTAGGATGAACCACGGCATGACGTTTCCTCCTGTTTCGATGGTGCGTGCGAACGCATCCACGGGGCGCGGATGGTGCGCGTTCTAATGATTTTGTTTCCGGCGAGCGGGATGCTTTGTCGCGCGTCCGGGTGTTGCCTGCGTTTCGCTTTCCTGTCGAGCCTGCTTCGTTGGCGTGTCGCGTTTGTAGTTCGACAGCGCGGCGACGCTTAGGTGCGGGACTTAGACGTCCCGCTCAGGTTGCTGGTCAGGTTGCTGGTCAGGTCGTTGCTCAGGTATGCAGCGTTCATGATGTCCGGTCGCCTTCCTGCTGAGTGTGTATCGGGAACGTGTTGCTTCTCTGATGCTGACCGGCTCTGTAGGGATTGCCGGTCGAGGATTCTTTCGATGCTGCGGCATGCTTAACGTTGCGTGGGTTGCTTGCATGGTGCGGCGGCGATCCGGTTATTGCCTTGCATGGGCGCTCCGTGCGGACGGCTCACGACAGTGCCGTCCGCGCCGGTTCAACGCTATGCCGTGCCGTGCAACGCCTGCTGAAACGCGCCCGCTTCCATAGTGCCGCCATGCCGTTCGCCTTCCGATACGGACGGAAAGGGCGACGCCGACGCCGATTCGCCCGACTCGCGTGCCGCGCTCGCCGCGCTTTCCGTGCCGTCTCCAGTCGCGCATTCCGAGCCGCCTTCAGTCGCGTCGCCCAGCACCGCGGCGAACACGGCCAGTTGCGAGCCGTCGGGCAGCGGTGCCTTGAGCGCGGCCACCATCAGCGAGGCGAGACGTGCGATGAGCTGCAGATCGTTCATCGACTTGCCTTGCGAAAACTCGGAAAGCAGACTGTCCGTGTCGGTGCCGGCCAGCACGCCCGAGAGCGCGCCGATCGCAAAGTGAAGGCGCCAGCCGAGTTCCTCGCGCGGCAGATGCGGCAGCGCGCGCTGGAACGCATCGAAAAAGCGCACCGCCACGGAAGCGTAATGCCCGTTGAGAAAGTCGCGAATGAACGACGACGGGTCGGTATAAGCGCGGCCGAGCAAACGCAGAAACGCCTTGCCACCCACGCGCGGTTCACGTGACAGGCGCAGCGCCGGAATGAACATTGCGCCGAGCACATGCTCGCAGGTCAGGCGCTCGCCGAGCATGGCGTCGAAGCGGTCGAGCAGCTTGAGCCGTTCCTGATTGAGACGGTCGAGACGGCGTGACAGCATCGAGTGGATCAGCGACTCCTTGCTGCCGAAGTGGTAGTTCACTGCCGCGAGATTCACTTCGGCGCGCGAAGTGATCTGGCGCAGCGACATGGCCTCGTAGCCGCATTCGATAAAAAGCGTTTCGGCGGCGTCGAGGATGCGGGACTTCGTATCGCCGGCATGCCGGCCTGTTGTGCGAACTGCCATGTTGCGTCTCCCAGTTGCCGGGCATCCGGCCCGCAAACAAGCGATTCAAATGTCGATTTGAAACAGCCGTTTTTTTCAGGATAAGAAGGAATGATGCGTGCGAGCAAGGGGTCGGTGTCGACTAACTCCTCTAGAAGACCTGACGAAGGTCGAGCTTTCCCTGCGCGCAGTGCGTCAAACCGCGCGGAAATAAAAAAGGCCGTTCCGATGAAAATCGGAACGGCCTCGTATTGCTTTGCTACCTGTGTTTGGCCCTGCTTCTGTTTGCTGACGCGTGCTTTGCGTCGCAGCGGTTCGAGCCGCCTTTGCAGGCTATTGTGCCTGATAACGCGCCGGCAAAATAGCTGTTTAGTTCGAACGCTTAAAGCTGTGCCGCCACCTGTTTGGCGGACTGCGTCATGTCGATGCCGCGGCGCTCGCGGCTGAACGGGATCAGCGCGGCGATCACCACCGCCACGATGCCGATCACGACCGCCATGATGAGCGCGTAGTTGTTGCCGTGCGCTTCAGCAGCGCTCGCCTGCAACGGGCCGTTGACCGACGCGATCAGATTGCCGAGTTGATACACGAGACCGGGGAACGTCGCGCGAATTTCGTCGGGCGAGATTTCGTTCAGGTGTACCGGAATCACACCCCATGCGCCCTGCACCGAGATCTGCATCAGGAAGGCGCCGAGCGCGAGCAGCACCGGCGTGCTCGAGAATGCCCACAGCGGCAGCACCGGCAACGCGATCAATGCGGCGATGAAGATCGCGCGTTTGCGGCCGATCTTCTCGGACAACGAACCGAAGAACAGGCCGCCGCAAATCGCGCCGACATTCAGCGTGATCGTGATCCACGAGACCGTATGCGCGTCGAACTGATGCTGCACGCGCAGGAAGGTCGGATACAGATCTTGCGAGCCGTGCGAGAAGAAGTTGAACGCGGTCATCAGAACGATCGCGTACAGCGACAGCTTGATGTTCTGCCTGAGCGTGGCGACGAGACCAGGACGCGCTTTCTTTTCGAGCGTCTTGAAGGCGGGCGATTCCGGCACATGCGCGCGTACGTACAGCACGAGCAACGCCGGCAGCACGCCGACGAAAAACATGCCGCGCCAGCCGATGTATTGATAGAACACGCCGAACACGACCGAGGCGAGCAGATAACCGCTCGGATAACCGGCTTGCAGCAGACCCGAGACGATGCCGCGCGATTTCGGCGGCACGGTTTCCATGGTCAATGCGCCACCGACGCCCCATTCGCCGCCCATCGCGATGCCGAACAGCGCGCGCAGCACGAGCAGGGTGGCCAGATTCGGTGAAAAGCCGGAGAGCAATTCCAGTAGCGAGAAGCACGCGATGTTGACCATCAGCGTGGGACGGCGGCCGTACTTGTCGGCGAGCCAGCCGAAAATCAATGCGCCGAGCGGACGCATCATCAAGGTCAACATAATGCCGAAGGCGACTTCGGGGATTTTTGTATTGAACTCCGCCGCGATATCTTTCAATACGAACACCATTAGAAAGAAATCGAATGCGTCGAGTGTCCAGCCCAGATAGGCGGCGATCGTGACGTTTCTCTGTTCCCGTGTCCAGCTCATTGATTGTTCTCCTGAGTCCCCGATATCCCGTGATCGGCCACGGGCGGCTGTGCAGCCCCGTACGCCCCCGTGGCATAGGCTTCGAGCGAGTGTACGCCGACTGTTAAACGCTTGCATGAATGAACGCGCGTTTATCGGTATTAATCCCTGGAGCCAATTTCACGCGGAATGGCGGTACATGTTTATGCGTCGGGTAAATGTAATTATTGTATTAATGGTGTGTGCAATAGAATGCGTAATCTGTAATGTTTTTCGGCTGTCATTGCGGTAATCCGGTCAGTTTGACTTAAGGTAATTCGCTTGCAGGTAGAGGTGACACTCCTGGAATTACGGTTGGCGACGGCGCGCACCGGCAGGTATAACAGCGGCTCGCGCGGCATTCGCGCCGCGCATACAAGGGAGACTAACCAATGACGATTCCGCATATATGCCTGCTCATCGTGGCGCTGCTGCCATTCCCGTGGACCATGCTGGCGAAGGTCAGCAAACGCTACGACAATCGCACGCCGCGTGCTTATCTTGCTAACCTGGAAGGCTGGCGCGCGCGAGCTCATGCGGCGCATCAGAATGCGTGGGAGGCATTGGCCATGTTTACCGCCGCGATCGTCGTAGCCGGACAGGCAGGCGGATCGAGCACGTGGATCAACTGGCTGGCGATCACCTTCGTGGTCACACGGGTGCTGCACGGCGTGCTGTATGTGGCTAACCTGGCGTCGCTCAGGTCGCTGGTCTGGTTCGTCGGTGTCGCGTGCGTGGTGTCGATGTTCTTTGTGTCGGCTCGCTAGGCAAGCGTGAAGGCGCCGCGGCTTTCGCGCGGCGGGTTGGTCCGTCTTATATATGCGCGCAGTGAATCAGTCGAGCTAAAAAATCAATTTGATTCATGTTGCGTCGCGGAATAACATGGTTGGCATTCCACTTGTTTCGCCGTCGCCCACGCGCCATGTCATTCAAATCAATCACTTCCGAGCCAGTACGCCGCGAGCGGAGTCCGTTTGCCGTAGTCGCCGCCGTCACGCTGCTCACGGGTCTCGGCGCCGGTCTCGGCGGCATGCTGCTCGCGTTGCTGCTGCATGGCATTCAGCATCTCGCTTACGGCTACAGCGTGACGCACGTGATCAGCGCGGAGAGTTTTCTGCAGGGCGTAAGCGGCGCCTCGCCTGAACGCCGGCTGCTCGTGCTGACGGTTTGCGGACTCGTGGCCGGGCTCGGCTGGTGGGCGCTGTACCGGTTCGGCCGGCCGCTCGTGAGCATTCGCCAGGCCGTCAAGTCCGACGATCCGCAGATGCCTGTAGCAAGCACGACGGTCCATGCCGTGCTCCAGATCGTCACCGTTGCGCTGGGCTCGCCGCTCGGCCGTGAAGTGGCGCCGCGTGAAATCGGCTCGGCGTTGGCCGGCTGGCTGTCGCGGCGGGCGGGCCTGTCGGTCGCGCAGAGCCGGATCATGGTGGCGTGCGGCGCGGGCGCCGGGCTGGCCGCCGTCTATAACGTGCCGCTCGGCGGCGCGGTGTTCGTGCTCGAAGTGTTGCTGGGCAGCTTCGGCTGGCCCGTTCTGGTGCCGGCCATCGTGGCTTCGTCGGTGGCCGCGCTGGTCGCTCAGGTGGGGCTCGGCAACGAGCATCAATACCTCGTGCCTTCGCTGACGCTGAGTTCGTCGCTCGTGGTGTGGTCCGTGGTGTGCGGTCCGATTTTCGGCGCGGCGGCGTGGAGCTTCGCGGAACTGATGCAACGCTCGCGTGCGGCCGCGCCGAAGAATTGGCGCCTGCCGGTTTTGTCGCTGCTGAACTTTGCGATGATCGGCGTGCTGGCAATGCATTTCCCGCAGTTGCTCGGCAATGGCAAGGGCCCCGCGGGACTGGCATTCGATGGTGGCCTGACCGTGAGTCTTGCCGCGATGCTGCTGGTGCTGAAGGTGGTGATCACCGCGAGCAGTCTGCGGGCAGGCGCGGAGGGTGGCTTGCTCACGCCGGGGCTTGCGAACGGTGCGTTGCTGGCGATCGTGCTCGGCGGATTGTGGAGCGTCGTGTGGCCGGGGGCGTCGCTGGGCGCATTCGCGGTGGTCGGCGCGACGGCATTTCTCGCCGCCTCGATGCAAATGCCGATCACGGCCGTGGTGCTGATGTTCGAATTCACCCGCGTGAGCCAGGATTTTCTGATTCCCGTTCTGTTCGCCGTGGGCGGCGCACTGCTGGGGTTTCGCGCGTGTGCGAAGTGGGTGCCGGCGTTGCAGTCGAGCTTTGGCTTGAACTGGAGCGGGGCAGGTAAAGCGCGATGAGGATTCAGCCTTTGGCCGGGTGGCATGTTGAATGTCACTCTGCCGCAGGCGAAGTTGGGCAGGCATCAAGAAGCGTCGCCAGAAACAAAAAACCCCGCGAAGCGCAAAGGCTCAACGGGGTGTTTCGTTTCACTTGAAGAGGGGTGGTGCCCAGGAGAGGACTCGAACCTCCACGGTGTTGCCACCGCTAGGACCTGAACCTAGTGCGTCTACCAATTCCGCCACCTGGGCACGTCTTCAAGCTAGACCGCTATTTTAGCGTGATGATGCAGCGTGTCAATCCCTACATGCAAACTAACTTCGCTTCACTCAACCGCCCGGATAAGTCGTGCAGCGAAGCGATACTTCACCGCTCAACAACCGTCCTGCAGACTACCTCCAACTACCTCTTAACCACGCAATCCACTCCGATCAACCGGAAGCGGATCACCAGGTCTCACACAAAAAGTAAAGCCGCTCGTAAGCGGCTTTACTTTTGAATCTGGTGCCCAAGAGAGGACTCGAACCTCCACAGTGTTGCCACCGCTAGGACCTGAACCTAGTGCGTCTACCAATTTCGCCACCTGGGCAGGTGATGAACAGCAAAGAACGCCATTATAGCGACAGATTAGGGCCTGTCAAGCGTTTCTCAAAACTTGCTTAAACATGGCGACGACGTGCCTGCAAGCGCTTCACAGCAACTGCCCAACGACTATTGTTGGGGCCGCTTGGCGCGCAATACGGGTGTTAGAATGCCTCGCAGTAGTTCGTTGGCACGGTGCACACGCCCGTCGGACTCAGCCTTGAACGAGCCGGACCCGAGCAGTCTTTTCTGTGCATTTGCAGGTGCAATTCAAGCGCGGTTCAAGCGCAACCGAAGCGCACCGTCATCGCTTCCTAGACCGAGCCACATCGCCGACCGACGTCCATGCAACGAGAAAAAATCATCGATAAGCCCTTGAGCAAATTTCCGTATCCGATTCCAAGCCGCGAAGAAATCCTGGGCGTCCTGCGCACGAGTGAAGCGCCGCTTGCCGCGAACGACATCGCCGAAGCGCTGTCGATCAAGCGCCAGGAGCGCGAAGGATTTTTCAAGCGCTTAGGCGCGATGGAGCGCGACGGCCAGATCCGGCTCGATCAGCGCAATCTCTATCAACTGACTCATCCGTCGAACTTCGTTGCGGGCCGCGTGCAAGGCCATCGCGACGGCTACGGTTTTCTGATTCGCGACGACGGTCAGGACGATCTGTTCCTGCCCACCGGCGAAATGCAGAAGGTCATGCACAACGACCGCGTGCTCGCGCGCATCGTCGGCTATGACCGGCGCGGCCGGCCGGAAGGGCACATCGTCGAGGTCACGGACCGCGCCAACAAGCGCGTGATCGGCCGCCTGCTCAACGAGAACGGCGCGCTGATCGTCGCGCCTGAAGACAAGCGCATCGGCCACGACATTCTGATCACGCAGAACACCAAGAAGGCCAAGGTCGGCCAGGTGGTGGTGGTCGAGTTGACCGATTTCCCGAGCCGTCATTCGCAGCCGCTCGGCCGCGTGGTGGAAGTGCTCGGCGATATCGACGACCCCGGCATGGAAATCGAAATCGCGGTGCGCAAATACGGCGTGCCGCACGAATTCAGCCAGGCCGCGCTCGACGAAGCCTCGCGCTTGCCCGACGAAGTGCGTCCGGTCGACGCGCGTCATCGCATCGATCTGCGCGACGTGCCGCTCGTCACGATCGACGGCGAAGACGCCCGCGACTTCGACGATGCCGTGTACTGCGAGCCGGTTCAGGTGGGCCGTGGCGAGGGCTTCCGGCTGATCGTTGCAATCGCGGACGTCTCGCACTACGTGCACCCGAAGAGCGGGCTCGACGCCGACGCGATCGAGCGCAGCACCTCGGTGTATTTCCCGCGCCGCGTGATCCCCATGCTGCCGGAGAAACTGTCGAACGGCTTGTGCTCGCTGAATCCGAACGTCGACCGTTGTGTGCTGGTGTGCGACATGATCGTCACCGCGCGCGGCGAAGTGAAGGCGTATCAGTTCTATCCCGGCGTGATGCACTCGGCGGCGCGGCTCACCTATACGGAAGTCGCCGCGGTCCTGAAGAACACCAAGGGTCCGGAGGCCGCGCGCCGCGCCGCGCTGCTGCCGCAACTGCAGAATCTGTACGGCGTGTACAAGTCGCTGTTCGCCGCGCGCCAGAAACGCGGCGCGATCGACTTCGATACGACCGAGACGTACATCGTCTGCAATGCGCAGGGCAAGATCGAACAGATCATTCCGCGCACCCGCAACGACGCGCACAAGCTGATCGAGGAGTGCATGCTGGCCGCGAACGTCTGCGCGGCCGACTTCCTCAAGCGCAACAAACATCCGGGGCTGTTCCGTGTACACGCCGGACCGACCGCGGAAAAGCTCGAGAATCTGCGCACCTTCCTGCGCGGCATGGGCCTCACACTCAACGGTGGCGAGACGCCGCACGCAAGCGATTACGCCGCGCTGATGGCGCAGATCCGCGAGCGGCCCGACGCGCAGATGCTGCAAACCATGCTGCTGCGCTCCATGCAGCAGGCCGTCTACAGCCCGGACAACATCGGCCACTTCGGTCTCGCGTACGAGGCGTATGCGCACTTCACGAGCCCGATTCGCCGTTATCCCGATCTGCTCACGCACCGCGCGATCTACGCGATCCTGCAGGGCCGCAAATATCAGCCGGAGCCGCCGCAAGGCGTCGAGTTGAATACGGCGCTCTCGCCGCGCGCTCGCGCCATGCAGCAGGCCGACGACGAAAAACGCGGCCGCGTGCGCGGCAACAACGTGGCGATCTGGGAAGAGCTCGGTCTGCATTGCTCGGCCAACGAACGCCGCGCCGACGAAGCCTCGCGCGACGTCGAAGCGTGGCTGAAGTGCTACTTCATGCGCGACAAACTCGGCGAAGAGTATGGCGGCATGGTGAATGGCGTCACGTCGTTCGGCATTTTCGTGCAGCTCGACTCGCTGTTTATTGAAGGCCTCGTGCACGTCACGGAACTCGGCTCGGACTACTTCCAGTACGACGAGATCAAGAACGAGTTGCGCGGCGAGCGCACCGGCATTCGTTATCGTCTGTCGGATCGTGTCCGGGTGCAGGTGAGCCGCGTGGATCTCGACGCACGCAAGATCGACTTCCGGCTCGTGCGCGACACGCCGATCAAGCCGCCTTTGGTGCGCGGGCCGGCGGCCGACAAGTCATCCGGTGAAAACGGCGGTGCACGCGTGCGTGCGTTGCCGCCGGCGGAAGGTGGCGCGGCCGCGCCGGGCGCGCGCCGCAAGAAGCCTGCGCCCGCGCAAACCGCAGCGGTGAAGGAAGCACGCGCGGCGCGCGGCGCGGCGAAGAAGCATGGCGCCGCGACCAAATCGGCGTCGAAACCGCAGGCACGCAAGAAGCGCTGAAGTCGCCTGACTGCTTGAACCGCGCGCATCGGGCACGTAGCAACGTGCCGGTTGCGCGCGGTCTGCATTTAATCGCAGCTCGGGCATCCGACTGCGGCAAGCAGGCGCGGTAAACAGATTCGCACAGGTTCATATTCATCACAGCAGCGCGCGTTGCATGCGCGCTCAATCAAAGGTTGTATCAGTTATGGCACGTCTCAAGGTTCTATACGGTTTCCACGCAGTGACGGCACGTATCCGGCATGATGCGTCGACGGTCGAAGATGTCTACTACGACGCGACGCGCAAAGACCGCCGCATGACCGAATTCCTGCACGCGGCGAAAGAAGCCGGCGTGCGCCTGATCGCCGCCGACGAAACGCGTCTGTGGGGCCTCGCGCACACCGAGCGCCACCAGGGCGTGGTCGCGCGCGCGGGTGACATGCCGCTCGCGCAGAATCTGGCTGAGTTGCTCGACGGCATCAACGGTTCGCCGCTGATTCTCGTGCTCGACGGCGTGACCGATCCGCACAACCTCGGCGCGTGTCTGCGTGTTGCCGACGCCGCCGGCGCGCACGCGGTGATCGCACCGCGCGATCGCGCGGTCGGTTTGAACGCGACGGCCGCGAAGGTGGCGAGCGGCGCGGCCGACACCGTGCCGTACATCACGGTGACGAATCTGGCGCGCGCGCTGCGTGAGTTGAAGGACGCGGGGGTGTGGGTCGTCGGCACGGCCGGCGAGGCCACCAAGAGCCTCTACGACACGGAACTGGACGGTCCGGTGGCACTGGTGATGGGCGCCGAAGGCGAGGGCATGCGCCGCCTCACGCGCGACACCTGCGACGTGGTCATGCAGATCCCGATGGCGGGCACGGTCGAAAGCCTGAATGTGTCGGTGGCAAGCGGGGTTTGTCTGTTCGAAGCGGTGCGTCAGCGGTCGGTGAAGAAGTAACGCCGATAAAGCAAGAGCTTGCGCAAGTTCAAGCAGCCGCTTTCCGGACAGTAGCGATTGAAGTGGTCTGCAACTGTCCGGCGAGTGAGTGGCAAATGCAAGCCGGGTTACGACGCGCGTGTGCTGGCTCGAGTGCCGCAAACACGCGCGGTTTCGTCAGTGCTTCGTTTTCCCGGCCGCCCTGTCCCGTTCGATTACGACGCAACTTTTTCAACGGCCTTTACCAGCGTGAATCCGGCGCTGTCCAGGCGGTAATAGTACACACCGGCGCCTGCCTCATTCCGGCTTCCGTGGACGATGATCAGGCTGCTGTCGCGTTTGAACTCGATCGGTTCGCTTATATCGCTGTCCCAGCAACACACGGTAAAGGGAAGCCACGCCACCTTTCCTGTCTTCGCATCAATTGCGACCGTTTGAATGCAGGACGCGCCGCATCCCCAACCGGCGAGCGTATAGTGCCCCGCAAAATTCGGACGCTGACCACTTAACTCGCGTAGTCGAGTGGCGAATTTTCTATCTCGGGAAGAGATAATTCTGACTTTCGACGGTTTGCCATTAAATACGTCTGTGGCGGGAAAATCGTTAAATTGGGGCGCCGCTTCATCAGCGTAGGACTGCCGGATAGAGAAAGCCGACAACGCAAGAAACGCAAAAAATAGCTTTTTCATTTTCAATAGCAGTGGTGTTTTTCCCAGAACTTCCTGGCCATCTGCGCCGTGTGATATTGGCCGAAGATGTAGTGAATTCCGCCCTGGCATTCTTCGATGGCGTTGCCGAACGATTTTTCACCGTTTGGATTCAAGCTGTACTGCGGGCGTAGCAGTTGAAACAGGCCCCGCGCAGTTGATTCAGTATTGCGTGCATTGACAACGCCGTCCGACTCCTGCGCCATGATCCAAAGGAGATCGTTAAAATCCGTCAGTGGCACCCCCTCTAGCGACATAGCCGACCGTAGGGCATTTTGCGACGAAACTGGCAAAGTTGTCGGGTCTTTCGCTACCCAACCTTTTTTCTTGTGTTTTGTCTCGCGATGATTGTGTGCATGCTGCTCATGCGGTCAACTTGCCCTATCCACTCGGTTCCACCGGCTGGACGCAGTGCGGCAGCCCCCGCCGAAGAAGTATTCCCGACGGGCGCTCGCGCGCCACTCCGGTAAACTAGCGGTTTTTACTGCTCGCCTGCCTCTCCCATGACTCAAGACGAACTCAAGCAACTGGTCGGCCAGGCCGCCGCCGACTACGTGAACGCCAACGTGCCCGAAGGCTCGGTGATCGGCGTCGGCACCGGCTCGACCGCGAACTGTTTCATCGACGCGCTGGCCGCCGACAAGACGCGCTATCGCGGCGCGGTGTCGAGTTCGCTCGCCACCACCGCGCGGCTGCAATCGCACGGCTTCAAGGTGCTCGACCTCAACGAAATCGATTCGCTGCCGGTGTATGTGGACGGCGCCGACGAGATCGACCACAGCGGCGCGATGATCAAGGGCGGCGGCGGCGCGCTGACGCGCGAGAAGATCGTCGCGTCGGTGTCGGACGTGTTCGTGTGCATCGCGGACGCGAGCAAGCTGGTCGAGACGCTCGGCAATTTCCCGCTGCCGATCGAAGTGGTGCCGATGGCGCGTACCGCGATCGGCCGCCGCGTCACGGCGCTTGGCGGCGTGCCCGTGGTGCGCGTCACGAAAGAGGGCGTGCCGTTCATTACCGACAACGGCAATGAAATCATCGACGTCAAGGGTTTGCGCATCAGCGACCCGCGCACGCTGGAAACCCATATCAACGCATGGCCGGGCGTGGTGACGGTGGGCCTGTTCGCCACCCGTGGCGCGGATTTGTGCATGCTCGGCACGGATACCGGCGTCGAGACGATTCAGTACAGCAAGGGTTGAGCAACGCTGTCTGAGTGCCGCGCGCGAGCCTGGGTCAACCGGCTCGCGTCGGTGTCGGGCATGGAGTTCGCAACGACAAGCGTTAGCGGGCGGCTTGCCTGATTTCTTGCGTCATCCGCTGCAAATACTGCTCCACTGAAAATTCCGTTTGTGCGTCGGTCAGCGCCTGTTGTGCAAGGCGCTGCGCCAAGGCCGGATCGGCGCGCAACGCGCCGATCGCGTCAGCCAACGCGGTGGCGTCGCCCGGTTTCACCAGCCAGCCATTGCGCCCGTGCCGCACGATCTCGGTCACGCCCCCGGCCGCCGAGGCGATCACCGGGCGTCCCGCCGCCATCCCTTCGACGACCACCCGCCCGAACGGCTCGGGTTCGGTGGATGTGTGCAGGATCACGTCCATCGCTTTCATCCACGCGGGCACGTCGTCCTGAAAGCCCGCAAAGTGCACGCGATCCGTCACGCCGAGCGCCGCGGCCTGCTCGCGCAGGCGCTGCGCGTAGGCTTCCTCGCCGAACAGCGGTGCGCCCACCAGCACGAGATGCGCGTCCGGCAGGCGCGCGAGCGCGTCGAGCGCGATATGCTGGCCTTTCCACGGTGCGAGGCGGCCGAACAGGCCCGCTATCCATGCCTCTTCCGGCAGGCCGAGACGCCGCCGCAATGCGGCCATGTCGCTGCCGTTCACCCGGCTGAACGCGGCGGCGTCGATGCCGTTGTAGACGACCGGCGCCGAGCCGGCCGCGATACCAGTCAACGCCGCGAGCGAGCGCGCCGACGCCTGCGAATTCACCACCACGTGATCGACCGCGATCCGCACGAGCCATTTGACGACACTCAACTGTACGCGCCCGAAATGCTCGCGCGTGAGAATGTCGTGCTGATACCAGATCACCGGTTTGCGATGCAGCGGTTTGCCGAGCGCGCCGAGCACCAGCGCTTTTTGCGTGTTGAGAAACAGCACGTCGAACTGTCGTGCGCGCGTTGCGATCGCACGCACCTGACGCAGGATGCCGGGCACGACGCGCAGACAGCTCAACACGGACGCTTGCCGCTCGACGTTCGAAACCAGCGCGTCGTTGATCACCTGGACGCGCACGCCGAGTGTTTCGAGGCGCGCGCGAAACGGACCATCGGAAAGCAGCACGACTTCGCTGCGCGCAGCGCAATGGTGCGCCAGTTGCAGCAGCGCGAATTCAGCGCCGCCGAGCTGTCCGCTCTGATCGACGAACAGCACGCGCGGTATCGCGGGCGTTGCGCCAATTGCCGTCGGCGAGGCAGGTGCAGATGCAGATGCGGACGCAGGTGCGGACGCGCCAGCAGGATCGATCAGCGCGGGCTGAACCCGCGGCAAGGAATGCGCAAGCGGGGAGCGTGGAGCAAGAGGGGCGAGAGGCGTGGCGTCGATGGTCGGGCGCATAGGAAGGCGAAGTAATGGAACGCGCAGGTTCGCAATAGGCGAATGGCGATGCTTGATTATTCGTCTACAGTCGCGCGCCGAATGTGGGCACGCGCACGCACAGCTAACGATGCGCCACATACACTCGTTACCAGGCCCAAGAGGCATTAATTAAAAAACGGGGTGATCATGAAAGTGGCGATCGTGCACGACTGGCTGGTCGCGCCGGGCGGGGCGGAGAAGGTGCTTGAGCAGATCATCGAGTGCTTTCCCGACGCGGATCTTTTCAGTCTTGTCGATTTCCTTAAAGACCGTAGACCTTTGGGCGGCAAGCCCGTGACGACTTCATTCATTCAGCATTTGCCGTTCGCACGACGCCACTATCGCACCTATTTGCCGCTGATGCCGCTTGCCGTCGAACAATTCGATCTGTCCGGCTACGATCTGATCATTACGAGTTCCTATGCGGTCGCCAAGGGCGTGCTGGTCGGCCCGGATCAGACGCATGTGAGCTACGTGCATTCACCGATGCGCTACGCGTGGGATCTGCAGCATCAGTACCTACGCGAAGCGAATCTGACGCATGGACTGAAGTCGTGGGCCGCGCGCGCGCTGCTCCATTACCTGCGCGGCTGGGATTCGCACTCGGCCAACGGCGTGGACCGTTTGATCGCCAACTCGCAGTTCGTGGCGCGCCGCATGATGAAGACTTATCGGCGCGATGCGGCCGTGATTCCACCGCCCGTCGACGTACACGAATTCGAGCTGTGCACGCGCAAGGAAGACTTTTATCTGACCGCTTCACGGATGGTGCCTTACAAGCGCATCGATCTGATTGTCGAGACGTTCAACGCCACGCCGCACCGCAAGCTGATCGTGATCGGCGACGGGCCGGAGATGGCGGCGATTCGCGCCAAGGCGCGTTCGAATGTGACGATCCTCGGCTATCAGCCGTTCGAGGTCCTGAAGGATCATCTGCAACGCGCGCGAGCCTTTGTATTCGCCGCGGAAGAGGATTTCGGCATCGTCGCGCTCGAAGCGCAGGCCTGCGGCACGCCGGTCATTGCATTCGGCAAAGGCGGTGCGCTCGAAACCGTGGTGCCGATCGGCGAGGCGCATCCCACCGGCGTGTATTTCGCGCGCCAGACCGTGGTGTCGATGCTCGACGCGATCGCCCGCTTCGAGCGTCAGTGCGAGCAGATCACGCCGGCGGCGTGCCGCGCGAACGCGGAGCGTTTTTCGGCGGCGGTATTCCGGCGCGCGTTCATGGCGGAGGTGACGCGCACGATCGCGGCGGCCGGGCTGCGCCATCGCGTCGGGATGGTCGAGCGGGCCGAACCCGATCTGGCCACCCAGGAGATCCGGTGGCCCGCCGAACCGGCGCCGAAAAGCAGTTGGGGCCGCTGACGGGCTCGAACGTGAGCTCGTCAGCTGGGCCGGTATGGGTTGGGGGAACGGCCCGGAGAAGCGCCGGGCTGTCTCTTTATTCGCATATTGCGAACTTCGCGGTATGCGAATAAAATGCTGTTCGTGGTACCGCAGTGAGCTGTAAATAGCCGTTCGGACTATGCCGTCCGGCCGGCTATCGGTGTCGATTCGCTCCGTTTAGCCTTGCAGGTGAAGCGCGCATGTTCAGCGCGCGAAAACGTGCGAGGAAATCCGATGCGGGTCATTTCAAAGAAAGCGTTGCTGGACTTCATAAAGAGACATCCGGGCGCGCGCAGTGCGCTATTGACTTGGTATTCACTGGCGCAGGCATGCCTCGCGTATGGCTATAACGACCTGAAGCAGACGTTCGCCGGCGTGGACTACGTGCCGCCTCAATACACCGTTTTCGATGTAGGCGGCAACCGGTTCCGGATCGTTGCGGCGATTCACTACAACAGGCAGTCGTTATTCGTTCGTCATGTCATGACGCATGCGGAGTACGACCATTGGACGAGGAAGAATCTAAACTCATGAATGCCGATCGCCTTCCGGGAGCCTTTCCCGACATCGCTCAAACCTGGGCGGCACTGCGAACCCAGTTGCCGATCACACCCATTCGTAACGAGCAGGACTACCAGACCATGGTGCGGCTCGCCAACTCGCTTGCCGATCATCTGAATGGCAACGAGGAAGATCCGCTGTCCGATCTGTTCGCGATCGTGACCGATCTGATCGAAAACTGGGAAGCGCGCAACGTGACGATTCCCAAAGCGGAGCCGCGCGAGGTGTTGCGTCATTTGCTGGAAACGCATGGCTTGAGGCAGAAGGACCTGATAGGTATCGCGTCGCCTACCGTGGTGAGCGATATCCTCGCGGGCCGCCGCGCCATCAGCAAGAAGGTGGCCAAGGCGCTGGCCGTGCGTTTTCATACCGACGTCAGCGCGTTCCTGTAAACACCGCGCAGCGTCGGCCTCGTGCTGTGCGCTGTGCCGGCCGGCAAGCCTTTTCTCGTCCATTCACCTCAGCCTGTCCACGCCGCACCGGCGGCATTGTTAACCGCCGGTGTCGGTGCTCGGCGCATTGGCGCTGTTCCTGTTTCGATCACGCGAAGCATGCGAAGCACCTTCGCGTAAGAAGCGCGTGCGCGCCCGCATCCTCGATCCACGCGCAAGAATAGACCCACGCAAGCAGCGCGTTCTGAGCTCGCGCGTCGTCTTGGTCTGAATACCCCGCGCAAATACAAAAGGGCTGCGCCTTCATGCGGCGCAGCCCTTTCTTTGTCCAGCGCCCAACCCTCAACGCGCTTCAGCTCGGCGCATGAATGTCAGGCGGGTCACCGGCAGAGTAGGTGTACGCATAGGCATAGTCGTACGTGCCGTTGCGATTGTGACTCTTGAGCGGCACGGCATTCATCACGCCGCCCACCACCCGCGCACGCGCGCGCCGCAGTTTCTTCAGCGCGTCGGCCACGTGGCCCTCGGTGTGCGCGCCCGAGCGCATCACCAGCACCGTGGACCCGGCGATATGGGCGACCACCGCGGCGTCGGCCACCGCCAGCAGCGGCGGCGTATCCACAATGACCAGATCGAACTCCTGCTCGAAGCGCGCGAGAATTTCGCTGAAACGCGGCGAGGTCAGAATCTCCGACGGATTCGGCGGATAAGCGCCCGACCCGATGAAGTGCAGGCCATCCACGCCGGTCGCGCGCGCCACGGTTTCCAGATCCGCCTGGCCGGTCAGCAGTTCGGTCAGGCCGCCGTTAGGCGAGCGGCCAAGATAGTGGGCGAGCCGGCCGCGTCGCAGATCGGCGTCGATCAGCAACACGCGCTTGCCCGATTCCGCCATCAGCGCGGCGAGGTTCGCGCACAGGAAGCTCTTGCCGTCCGAGGGCGCCGGGCTCGTGATCGCAACGATCCGGTTGGGCGCGTCAAGCAGGCCGAATTGCAGCGTGGCGCGCAGCCCGCGCAAGCCTTCCACCGTCGTGTCGTACGGATGCGTCTTGACCAGCAGCGGCCGTATCGGCGTCTTGCCCGAACCGATGACGGTCTGCGTGCCCACCGCCACCTGGGCTTGACTGTCGGCCGCCGAACGCGAGCGCAGCAGGCGCATGACGCCGGACGGCTCGTGCGCGACCGCGCGTACTTCGGTCGGCGTGGAGCGCGGTCCGGGCAGGGCGGCGCGGCGCATCGCGCTCAATTGCCGGTCGCTGCGCGCCTGTTCCGGACTGAAGGCGATCGAGCCGAAAATCGGCAGATGAAAGCGCCGTTCGACGAACTCGGGGTCGGACACGCCGGTAAAGAACGTACGGCGGCAGAACGCGAACAGAATCCCGCCGATCACGCCGAGCACCGTGCCGGCCGAAATGATCAGCGCCGACTTCGGCCGCACCGGCTGGGACGGCAGCAAAGCTTCGTCGATGATATGCACGTTGCCGATCGTGCCGGCGCGCGAGATAGAAAGCTCCTGTGTTTTGTTCAGCAGCGTCACATAGATTTCTCCGGCCACTTTCGCGTCGCGCTGCAAAGCGATGGCGTTGCGCTCGGAACTCGGCAAGGAGGCGAAGTGATCCTCGAAGTTTTTCTTCTCGCGCGTCATCGCGGCGATTTGCGCGTCGACCTGCTGCACCTCCTGGGACGCTTCGGTGAAACGCTGCAACAGTTGCGCGCGCTGAATGCGCAACGTGCCGAGCTGCTTGTCATAGTCGAGGCCACCGGCGAGGTACACACCGGCTTCCTGAGTGGGCTGGAACGAGAACGAGCCGACTTTCGACTGATACTCCGACAACGCGGTTTCCGTCCGCTTCACTTCTTCGCGCAGGCGCGGCAATTCGCCGTTCAGGAAGGTCAGCATGCGGCTCGCTTCTTCCTGCGCGCGTTCGGTGCGTTGCTTCAGATACGAGTGGGCCACCGCGTTGGCGATGTCGGTGATCGCGTGCGGGTCGGTGCCCGTGTACGACAGTTGCACGACGCCGGTGTCGCGGCCTTTCTCCGTGACCTGCAAACCGGCGGCCAAGCCGGTGACCGCGTCGAGCTGGTTGTAGCGCGTCACATAGAACTCGGTGCCCGGACGCGCCACCAGCGTCTTCACGAACAGCGTGACGCCGCCGCCTTCGGCTTCCTGGCCGGCGACGCCGGTGAGGATCTGTTGGCCGAACGCATCGGTCAGTTCATAGCGGCCGTATTCGAGCACGCGCAGCGTGAGGCGCGCGCCTTCGAGCGACTTCGGCACGGCGATCGACTGGACCTCGAATTGCTCGCCGCCCCACGCATACGAATCCAGGCCGAACGCCGCACCGAGCGGATGGCCCGGCCGCGCGAACAGCGCCGAGATCTTGCCGAGCACCGGCATGGTCTTTTCTGACGTGGTGAAGTTCAGCTTGAACTGTTCGACCACCGGCTCGACCACCGCGCGACTCTTGATGATTTCGATTTCCGCGTCGGTGCGCATCGGTCCGACCGACGGCGTGAGCGTCGGCGAATTTTGCGACTGCGTGCTGCCGTTGTTGTTGCTTTGCGCGTCGACCTGGAGCAGCGCGTCGGCGGAATAGATCGGTGTGGCGACCTTCGTGTAGAGCACCGCGGCGAGAATCACGCTCGCGGCAATGCCGATCACCCACCAGATCTGATCCATGACCATGCGCAAGAGGTCGCGCATCACGGCGTCTTCGTCGCTGCTGGACGCCGGTCCCGGTTCCAGCATGTCGTATGTACTCATAGTGATACCCCGTTGCGAGCGATTGTTCTGAACAACTGTGGTGTGTGGAAAAGCGATGCTGCCGAGAGCCCGACGGCCATCGTTCTGATAGTCATGTTGTGGTCCCCCCGCGAGAAACCGGTGTGTCGATCAGTTGCGTTGATCAGTTGCGTTGAGCGTCAGCGCATCGCTTCCTGCCATGCCCCGCGCATTGCGCGTAGGCCGACTCGCCATTTGCGCAGCGCAAGCGCTACGCCTCCGCGCTCGAATGCCAGTGACAATGCGCGCAGAAACCCCGGGTCCGCGCGATCGCCGATCAGCGTCGAGTAAGCGACGAACGCCCATCGGCCAGGCGGCGTCAGGTATTCGCACATGATGAGTCGGAGATTGAACGACGCGTTATAGAACGCCGCGTCGTTGAATGTGAAACGCTGGTCTTCGTCGCTGCGCTGCGCCGGGAAGTGCTCTACCAGGAGCGCCGGGTCGTAGATCAGTTTCCAGCCGCGCCGCTCTATGTCGAGACTGAAGGCCATCTCGCAGTGAACCTGTGCGCCGGTGCCGCGCAAGCGGCCGTCGAAGCGCAACGCGCCGATCGCCTCGCGGCGAAACGACATGTTCACGCCTTTGAGCACCTGCACTTCGCGCGCCTTGCCGTGGCCGATATGGTGATTGCCGATAGTCCGCCCATACCAGCGCACGAGGCCCACGCGCGGCTTCTGCCCTTGCAGGATGCCGTGGCGTTCATGCACGATGTCGCGCCCGCCCAGGCCGCCGAGCGTCGCATCGCGTTCGAAGGCGCGCGCGATCCGCGCGACCCAGTCGGAATGCGGCGCGGCGTCGTCGTCGGTGAAGCAGAGCACGTTGCCGCTCGCGCTCTCGATGCCGAGGTTGTATGCGGCGACCACGCCGGGCTTGCGCACCAGTACGACCGAGCGGCGCGGATCGGGCCGGTTGGCCTCGCGGGTGCGTAGCCAGTCGAGCGTGGCGTAATCGTCGTGACGGGCGATCACGATCACCTCGTCGGCGCGGCGCTCCTGCGCGTCGAGTGCCGCGAGGCAGCGCGCCAGGTCGGCGGTGCGCCGGTAGGTCGGCACGATCACGGAGACTTTCACGAACGGTTCCCGTATTGGCATGATCAGTATGCGTTGCGGCCGACAAAGCCCTTGAAGATCGTAATGAACACGATCTTCATGTCGAACCAGAACGACCAGTTATAGATGTAGAAGAGATCGAACTTGACGCGCGCTTCCATTTTTTCCACCTTGCTGGTGGCGCCGCGATAGCCGTTAACCTGCGCCCAGCCGGTGATGCCGGGCTTGATCCGGTAACGGTACATGTAGCCGTACACCTGATCCTTGTAGAGATCGTCGTGTTCGACCGCATGCGGACGCGGGCCGACCACCGACATCTGGCCGAGCAGCACGTTGAGAAACTGCGGCAGTTCGTCGAGGCTCGTGCGGCGCATGAAGCCGCCGAGCTTCGTGATGCGCGCGTCGTTGCGCGAGGCCTGGGTGAGCTGGCCCTGCGCTTCGTGATGCACGGTCATCGAACGGAACTTGTAGATCGCGAACGGCTGACCGTCCACGCCTTTGCGAATCTGGCGAAAGAACACCGGCCCAGGCGAGCCGAGCTTGATGCCGATCGCGAGCACCACGAACACCGGCGCGAGCGCGAACAGCGCGGCTGCCGCGAACAGGCGGTCGAAGATCAGCTTGGGCCACATCTGCGGCGGCGAGAAGGGCGTCGCGCTCAGGTTGAGCGTCGGTAAACCGACGACATCGACCAGCGCGTGATTGAAAAGCGAGAGGCTGCGCACATCGGGAATGAAGCGCAGATTCACAAAGTCATGCCGGAACATGCGCGTGAACCGGTAAATCGTGTGTTCTTCGGAAAGCGGCAACGCGAGCCACACTTCGTTGACGTGTTCTTCGCGCACCTTGGCGGCGAACGCGTTCAGATCGGTCAGTACCGGCAGACGGTGCGGACGCGCACCGTAGTTCCCGGCCGCTTCAAGGCTGGTGTCGAACAGGCAGACCGGTTTGAAGCCGGCTTGCGGCGCATGTTCGAGATGTGCGAGCAGCGTGCGTGCGAAGCCGGGTGCGCCGACTATCGCGACGGTGCGGTAATTCATCCCGCGGCTGCGCACGAAGCGTAATGCCACATGCACGAGGCACTTGGCCGCGATGATCAGCGCGCCGGAAATCAGCGTGGAGTAGCCGAACCACAAACGCGACACGGCATCCATACGATGCAGCGTGAACGCGAGGATCAGCGCGGTGGCGACCACCACTATCCATGCGGCGGCAACTCTTGCCAGCATGGAGGACAAAGGTTTGCCGCGCCAGGTTTCATAAACCCCGAAGCCGGGAAACAGCAGCAGAACCAGCACGCAGTTGAAGGCGATCAGAAGACGCTCGGTGTCCGACACCGCGCTCGGCGTCGAGAACCGCATCCAGTGAGCGAGCAGTCCTCCCGCAATCACGAAGAGTGCGTCGAGGAATCGCGCAGTATTCCTGAACATGTTTGACTCTACCCATTAGTCGGACGAACCAGCGCTTACTCGACAGTTTCAGCCTGGCGCAGACGGGGTAGAAGGCGGTCGAATTCGCGCTTGACGAGGCCATAGCATTCGCAGGCGCGTGCTTCGAGTCCTTTACGGTCGAGCACCTTGATGTGGCCGCGGCTATGGTGAATCAGGCCTTCGTCGTGCAACTTGCCGGCCGCTTCGGTAATGCCTTCGCGGCGCACGCCGAGCATGTCGGCGATCAGTTGCTGGGTCACGGTCAGATCATTCGACGCGACACGGTCCACCTCGATCAGCAACCAGCGGCACAGTTGCTTGTTCAGCGCGTGGTGGCGGTTGCAGGCGGCCGTTTGCGCGACTTGCGTGAGCAGAGCGTGCATGTACAGCAGCATCAGGCGGCGCAGAAAGTCGGAGCGGGCGAATTGTTGCTTGAGCGCCTGTGCGCTCATCCGGTACGCGAAGCCGGCGCATTGAACCTGTACGCGATTCGGCATGGTCTCGCCACCCGTGAGAACCGGCACACCCGTCATGCCTTCGCGGCCCACCGCGGCGATTTCGACCGAACTGCCGTCTTCCATCGTCGAGAGCATCGAGATGATCGCAGTGGTCGGGAAGTAGACGTGATGAATGCGTTGACCGGAGTCACACAGCAATTGCTCGGTGCGCAGGTGAACCAGTTCGAGATGAGGAGCCAGGGCCTGCCATTCGTGGGACGGCAATGCGCCGAGCAAATGGTTACCGTGCAAATCGGATTGAAGTGTCAACATGATCGGTCCTCGCGTGAAAGTCGCGCTCTGCGTGACTTTCTGTTTTTGATCCGATGCCTGCATCCCTTGTTAGACGACTTGCTGCCTGGCGAGCAGCGAAGGATGAACAGGACCGGCCCCGTATTGGCCTGATGCGCCGCCGCCGTTGTTGTCGATCTCATCTGCGGTGACGCTGTGTTGCGCTCTTCTATTAGCGAGGAGCGTGCCAGCGATAGAGGAAACGAGGACTGGTGCGGGGTAACGTACCAAGTCTTAGCGGCGCGCGAAGCCAAACGCGCCTTTTTGTTTCAAATCTGTACAACGGCCTCGCGCTCCGAGGCCGCTTCGCGGGGTCTGTCGATTCGGATCAACGCCTTGCTGGGATTGGCCTGGCGGGTGCTGGGAGGGGCCTGGTGCCTGGTGTCTCAGGGTTGAATCAGCCCATCAGGATGCGTTTTGATGCGGCGTCCGGGATGTGCCGGATTTGATTCAGATGTGTTCGACACGCTGCGTGCGGTGGCGTACCGATGAGGTTTTTGGCGACGCAAAAGTCTGAGAAAAACCAACAGTGATTCCGCAGACCAGACAGATGGATCCGCGCAGCGCGAGGTTTTACGCGCTTCGCGAAGGGGTGGCTAGATCAGGGAGACGTTCAGCCGTAGAACGTGGCGGATATCGCATTGACCGCGCGAACTTCTCCGGCGGGCGCCGCATATGTTGCATCAGCTTTAAACACGGCATTCGATGCGTGTGCAACCAAACCGTCCGGCGGTGTGAGCGGGATGAGCGGCACGACGCAACGGCGGTTCGGTGGCAGATGGAACCAGTCGTGCGCGGCACGGTAGTGTGTGTCAACGATATGAAGGAAGCGCGCAAAACGCTTTGTTTCGATCACGAGCCGCCAGCCGTCGCCGTCACGCTCCGCGGCGACCGTCAAGCCCAGGTCGTGCCGTTCGCCAATGCGACGCTCCGGCAGATGAAACGCTTCCGAAACGATCCGGCCGCTTGCCTTGTCGCGCAGCGTGGCGATCGTCACGTCGTGCGCGCGCGGGCCGAAGCGGTACGCGTGCGTGAAATCGAAGAACTGGCCAAGGCACGCGGCCGCGCCCAGACGCTGTGCGCTATGCGGCGCCAGTTCGATAGCGCAGCTTGCGGAGGCGACCTTGACGCTGCCGTCGCGCAGACACAGCAGATCGAGTTGCGCGTGCAGTGGCTGTGCGCGCTCATTGAGCAGATGAATGTCGAGCCCGTTGAGGCCCTCGTCGGTGATCACCACCTGAATGGGTTGCAGCGCTCCGGCAAGGCCGTGCAGGGCGCTTTTAGGCCGTCCTGTGGCATCGATCAAGCCCCAGCCTGCGCCGGGTCGCAAATCCTGAAGCTGCCAGACGAGCGCGCCGCCGCATGACGAGCCGGCGCGTCGCCACTCGGCGAACACGTCTGCCATCAATTCGGCGACCACCGCGCGCGACAGGTCCAGATAACGCTCGGGGTCTTCGTAACGCAGGCGGGCGGGCTCGACGCCATACAACGTTTGCAGATAGTGGTCGCGCACGTCGTCGAAATCCCAGCCTGCGCCGGGATCGCGCGGCACGGCGGCCTTCCAGCGCGGATCATGCAGATGGGTCGTGCCCAGCGCGTCGCGCAAGGTGGCGTCGTCGGGTACGTTGGCGAAAGCGAGGCATTCGGCGGCAAAGCGCACTTGCGAGCGGCGCACGTCGTCGAGCGGACGCTGATAGGCGCCCACGCCATAGTAGTGAGTGACACCCTCGTTAGTCGAAAACGGCCACACGCCTCCCGATGGCGAGTTGCTCACATACGGCACGTCGGAGCGCTCACGCGCGACGATGGCGGGCAACTGTTCGGTAAAGAGTGGTTGCGCGCGCATTGAAGGCGGCAGGCCGAACATGGCCGCCTGCTGGTCGACTTCGCTGCCGCCGCACAATACCGCGAGCGAAGCGAAGCGTCGTGTGCGCGTGAGAAACTGGGTGGTCTCGCGCTCGATCGACGCGCGGAATGCGGCATCGTTCGGGTAGTCGAAATTCGCCAATGCGAAGTCTTGCCAGACGAGCATGCCGTATTCGTCGGCAAGCGCGTAAAACGCGTCGGACTCGTACACCATCGTGCCGCCCACGCGCAACATGTTCATGCCCGCATCGCGGGCGAGCGTAAAAGCGCGACGCAATTGCGCTTCACTACCGCTCAGGGTGACGAGGTCCGCGCTGGTCCAGCATGCGCCACGGCAGAACACGGGCAGGTCATTTACGCGCAATGCGAAGCCCATGCCGTCCGCGCCATGCTCCACTTCAATGCTGCGGAAGCCGACCAGACCCAACGCGTGAGATATCGCGCGCCCGTCATCAAGCTGCAACGACAATGCATATAAAGTGGGTTCGCCGTGCGTGTGCGGCCACCAGCGCTGCACGTGCGGCACGCGCACGCTGCCGGTCAGTGTATATGCATCGCGCCATTGCAAAGACGAAACAGCATCCCCGCATTTAAGTGAAGCGCGGCAGTTCGCATCATGATGCGGATGCAGGAAACGTAGCGTCAACGAAACAAGGCCGTCGTCGCCGTCGAGCCGGCTTGCTATGTCCACGGTGTCGAATGCGTGGGGCGCGTCGCTCAGCAGTTCGACGGGACGCCATGGGCCGACCGCCTGCACCGAAGGACACCAGCCAGGCATATGGCCAAGCAGGGTGGTGCGCACGTTGCGCAAGGTGGGCGGCGATACGAGCCGGGGCCGCCAGCGCGCGCGCGAACGTTTTGCCGCCAATGCCGGCGCGAGAGAGCGGAAGCACAGCGCGAGCGTCGCGTTGCCGTTCAGTTCGATGTCGAGATCGTGTGCGACGAACATCGAATCGGAGTCGAGAAGCCTGATGCCGCCGAGCCAGACTTCGGCGAGCGTGGCGAGCCCGTGCAGGCGCAAGCGGCGTTGGCCGGCGCCTTCGAGTGCGAGCCGATACCAGTGATCGTCGAAGGCGAGCGGCGGCGGATTGGCGAGGTCGAGAAGACCTGCGGCACGCCGCGCGCTCGCCACGGTGCCCGGCACTTGCGCGGCGAGCCAGCCGTGCGCGGGCAAATCGGCGGGCGACGCGCATGCGCCCGCCGCCGTGCTCAAACATTCCCAGCCGATCTCGAGGCGCTGCGGCCAGAGTGTTTGCGATGCCCGCGCCAATGCGGCATCGGTTTGAACGGCATCGCCAGAATCGCCGGCTTCGTGATGAACGTTCGCGAGTACGCCGCTCGCATCGCCATTGTCAGGCAACAGGTCGATCGTCAATGCGTCCACGGCGAGCTCCCGAGAAGTCCGCGAAGCCGTGCGCGGAGCGTCACAGCACCAGCGCGGCGAGCGGCGGCAGCGTCTTTTCGTAAGCGCTTTCGAGCACGTCGAAGCAGTCTTCGCACAGATCGCGGCGTCCGCGCGCAATGGCCCGCACGAGCCGGAACTGCATGATCATCGACTCCGACGCGATGCTCTGCGCCGCGGCCGGAATCGATGCCGGAATCTCGAAGCCTTGTGCGGAAAGCCACAGCAGATACTTCGAGAGGAACTCGAAGTTCGCGCCGAGCTGCCGCATCAGGTTGAACGAGTACGGGTGGAAGAATTTTTCGCCGCGTTCGAGCAGCGTATCGAGATGCGCGGGAAATGCGGCACGCCATGACGAAATCGGATTGGTCAGCGGCCGGCGCCCTAGGTGCGCACACAGTAATTCCGCCGACGCTTCCGCCAATGCGGTGCCTTCGAGCGCGGGCCGCGCCTGCTTGGCGAACTCCACGTAAGGAAACAGCAGGTCGGGCTGCTGCGCGAATTGCGGCAGCTTGCGGAACACGCCGTCGTAGTCCTCGCCGTCGAGCAGGTGATAGCCGGTGTTGTGGAAATAGCCGAGACGGCGCGCGTCGGGATCGATGAAGTCGATGCCCACCGTGGTTTTCGGATGCTCGCGCCGGTACGACGTGGCGCGCGTGTTCGGCAGGTAATAGCCGTCTACTTCCACCAGCACCGTATGGCCGCGTGAAGTCTGCGCGAGCACGCGCGCTTCGAGCGAATCGTAGATGGCCAGTTCCTGCACCTGGGTGCCGTAGAGCCGTTCGAGGTCTTCGAGCGGAAACTTGAAGAACGTGAACTGATCGCCTTCGAAATCCTGCGTGACGGTAAAGCCGAACGCCGCGCGCGGATCGAGCCCGAAGCCGTGCAGCAGTTCGATCCACAGGTCCACGTAGCAATTCGTTTCTTGCCACACGCGCTCGCCTTGATGCAACGCGTGTGGCGCATGCTCGCGCAAACGCGTCGCGGGCGCGGCCGGCGTGGCCGCGGCAACGCCGCCCGCGGCGGGCAGATCGACGCGCCGGGTCAGCGGGAAGGCGGTGTGCGCGCCGTTCGGCACGGGTGTCAGCGACGGATTCATACGCGCTCTCCGGCGTCTTGCGCCGCCACGCCTGTTTCTGTCTGCATGGACGCGATGCCGTGCGCCACGCGTGCTTCGGTATCGCCCCACAGCAGCGCGCGCACGTCGTCCGGCCAGGCGTTCACATCGAGCCCGTGATGACGGAACAGCGCGAGCGTGATGCGTTCCATGCCGAAGCCGACGCAGCCCGTATGCGCAACCGTACCGTCGTCGCACTCGATCTTCCAGATCGCGCCGAAGTGTTCCATGTGATAGTTGAACGACAGGCAAGCGGTCTTGCCGCGCGGATCGGCCACCGGAATCAGCAGTTCGAACTTGAGTGCCTGGGCGCGCTGGCTGTCGGCGACGATCTTGCCGCCGCGGCCGAAGAACGGGTCGTTGGCGAGATCCACTTCGACCGGCAGTTGCAGCAGTTTCACGAGCAGCGAGCCGCGCTCGATCCACATCTGGCGGAATGCCATCACCTGTTCGCCGCTGCCGAGGCGCACGTATTCGCGCTGACGGAACATCTGCATGCGGCCGGGATCGAGCGACGGCTCGTGACGGAAGCAATACGACAGCACGTCGATGGTGCGGCCGCCGGCGGGCAGCGGACCGCGTCGCGCCATCACCGGGTAGATCGGATAGCAGGCGGCCGGCGTGAGCACCACGCGGGTCGGTTTCTGCTGCGCCATCCAGGAGTCGCTGCGGTCGTCGTCGCTTTCGGTCATCGCGTCGTCGAGCGCGCGCAACAGGCGCCGGTGGCCCATGTCGTCGCCGCAGAACGAGTGGATCGTGCCGGCCAGATTCGGGAAGCTCTTCAGATACTCGCTGTCTTCGAAGTCGGTGCGGCGCATGGCGGGCGGAAAGCGCAGCACTTCGGGCTGCTGGTCCGCGCCCAGATGCGTGATCGCCACGTTCAGACGGTCCACCACGTCCTCGAAAATCTGACTGCGGCCGTACAGGCCGTTTTCGCCGGTATCGATCAACAGGCCCGCGGCCAGCAGTTCATCGCGAAAGCCCGGCGCTTCCGCTGTCTGAGCGGCAGCGGCGAGGGCGGCGGTATCGGTCATCGTGTTCATGTCAGGCTCTCCCCGGGGCGGCAGGACGTTGCGCGAGCAACAGGCTCGCGGTGTTCTGCGCAATGCGGTCGTTGTTGATCATTAGCGGCGCGGAGTACAGGTCGCGCAAATGGCGTCCCACGCTGTACGGCGTGCCGTTCTTGTAGCCCGCCATGCCGCAGATCATCAGCACTTCCTGCACGACCTGCAGCGCGGTGGTGGAGATGCTCGTCTTCAGCGTGTTCATGTCGGAGGCGAAGCCGAGCATGGCCGCGAGCGGCGCATCGGCTTGCGAGCCGCCGTGGCGTGCCTGGTGGGCGGCGCGCGCCGCCTCCAGCGCGACCGCGAGGCGCGCCTGCATCATCTGCAGCAGCCCGACCGCTTCGGCGAGGCGCAGGCCGGCCGGCGGAATCTCACCGGGTTTCGAGCGCGCCTGCGCGCGAAAGAACACTTTCGCGCGATTCACCGCGTCGCTGGCCACACCGGTCCAGACCGAGGCCCACAGCGTGTGCGAGACCGGCAGCATGGTCTGATCGGCGATCTCGGCAAAGGGCGTCGGCAGGATCTGTTCGGCCAGACCCGTGGCGACGAGCCGGAAGCCCTCGCTGCAGGTGCCGCGCATGCCCATCGAATCCCAGCCGCCGCGCTTTTCCAATTGCGTGTCGGCGCGCAACGCGACGATCAGCACCTGATCCGCCGCAGCCGACTCGGCGGTGCGGCGGGCCGTGACCAGAATGCCGTCGGCGTGCGCGCCGTAAGAGATCGTCGGTGCGAGCTTTTCGATGCGAAAGCGCGCAGCGTCGAGCTCGACTGCGCATGCACTGGTGCGCATGTTGCCGCCGATGGTTTCTTCGGAGGTGGCCGAAGCCAGCAGCCATTGGTTCTCGACCAGTTGCGCGAGCAACTGCCGGTGCCACGCCGAGTCGCTGCCATGCGCCTCGATGCAGGCCACCTGGATCTGATGCATCGCATACACCATCGCGGTGGACGCACAGCCTTGCGCAAGCGTTTCGCAGATCGCGCCGACGTCCGCGAGCGACAGCCCCGCGCCGCCGAATGCGGCCGGCACCATGGCCGAAAGCAGGCGCTCGCGTTTGAGCGCGTCGAACGCTTCGCGCGGAAAGCGTGCCTCACGATCCACCGAATCCGCGAACTGCGCGGCCACTGCGGCGCAGCGTTGCGCCGCCGCGCGCCAGCCGGGTTCGGCTTCGACCGCGCTCAGCACGGCCGGCGGGTCGCCTTCGTTGAGGGCCGGCACCTGGGTAGGGGCGAGCGAAGCCGCCGCATCCAGCAGCGGGGCGTTCATGCTGCCGCCTTCGCCTGTTGCAGCTCGGTTACCGCGGCGGCCATCGAATCGATGCTCGAGAAAAGCCGCCGCGTCAACAAACGGTCTGGAATTTCAATGCCGAATTCGTCTTCGATGGCCAGCATCAGATGCACGGTCGCGAGTGAGGACAAGCCCGCGGCGTACAGGTCGGCGTCGTCGGCGAGGCTCTCCGGCGCGACGTCGAGGCGGGCCGATTCGGAAAGGATGCGTCGCAATGCGGTTTTCATGGTGTGGTCCCCCAGTTGTTCAACGGTCTCGAATGTCGCGGACATCGATCGAACGCACGTGATCGTTTTTTGTATCGATTGCGCGCGGCGCTTGCCGGCGTGGTCGATTTGCCAGCTGCGGCGCGGTCACAGTGATTGCGTGCGGTTTCAGGCGGCGCTTTGCCACGCCGTGCCCGATGTCCCGTATTTAAGAATTGTCAAAGCCCAGCGTCAGTGCGATGGCGCACGGAAACACGCGGTTTGCGGACGTACCGTGTAGCCATCAGAACGGACCGGCGCAGGCAGCCAGGCCGTCGAAGCCGGCGCGTAAAGCCGGTCTCGTTGAACTTATTGACCGCTGGGGAACGTGATGAACTGGAAAACGCTGGAATTCGATCAGCTTTCGGCACGCGAGTTGTATCTGATCCTGCGGGCGCGCAGCGCGGTGTTCGTAGTCGAACAGTCGCATGTCTGTCTGGACGCCGACGGCCGCGACGAAAATGCGTTGCACGTGTTCGCGGTTGAGGACATGGCGCGCTCCATGCCGATTCTCGCTTACGCACGCGTGCAGCCCGGCGACGCGGAAGACCCGGAGATCACCATCGACAAGGTCCTGACGAGTCCGCTGCGACGCGGCGACGGCACCGCCGAACTGCTGCTCGAACGCGTGCTGCAGGCAATCGCCGAACGTTGGCCGGGACATGCCACGCGTGTCAGTGCGCCGCTCGGTTTGCGCGGCTTCTACGAGCAATTCGGCTTTCGAAAGACGGAAGGACCTTATCTCGAACATGGCGTGCCATTCATCGGCCTCACACGTCAGGCGCGCGTCAGCCAGCCGCTCTTCGGCGTGCGCCGCCGCGAGCGCGGCGCCGCCGTGCTCGTGAATACGTTCGAGTTGCTGTGATGGGGCGAATGCTCGTCACGCCTTCCAGCGCACAGCTTGCACTCGCGAGACCGACGCCGGACATACCACGTACTTCGCCGGGCGCGGCACCTGCTTTTGCCGCGCCGGCCGCCGGTGCGCGGGCGAGGGGCCTGCGCCATCCACTGCGCCTGCCGCTACTGCTATTTGCGGTGACGTTGGGCCTGGTCGCGCTGCATCAGGGCAGGGTGGTCGAATACTTCTTTCCGCTCGGCGCATTCGGCATTGCATTGTTGTTCTACTGGCGCTCGCCCGCGCATTACCTCGGCTTCGTCTGCTGGCTGTTTTTCCTGACGCCGGAAGTGCGCCGTCTTGCCGACTTCGTCAACGGCTCGTTCAACGATCAAAGCCCGATCATGATCGCGCCTTTGCTCGCGGTCGCGCTCACAGGCCTGACCCTGCTCAAGCACGTCTCGCTGCTGGGGCAGCGCCGCGCGGCGCCGCTCGTGCTGATCGTGATCGCGCTGCTGTACGCGTATGTGGTCGGCATGGCGCAGGTCGGTCCCGCTGCCGCGACCTACACGCTCATCAACTGGCTGTATCCCGTGATGGTGGCGTTTTATCTCACCGTCACATGGCGCCACTATCCCGACTATCACCGCGTGTTGCTGAAGACATTCGTTTATGGCGGACTCCTGATGAGCGTGTACGGCCTGCTCGAATTCGTTTCGCCGATGCCTTGGGACGCGTTCTGGCTGATCGCTTCGAAAATGCAATCCGAAGGGCAACCGGTGCCGTTCGGCATGCGTGTGAGCAGCACGATGAATTCGTGCGGCCCGTTCGCGGTCACGCTCATGACGATTCTGCTGATGTCGCTCGCGGCGCGCGGCAAGGCGCGCATCGTGCTGGGCTGCGTGGGCATTCCCGTGCTGCTGCTCACGAGCGCGCGCAGCACGTGGGGCGGTTTTGCGATCGCGATCGTGTATTCGTTCCTCATGCTCGATGGCAGGAGCCGCATGCGGTTGATGGCCGGCGTGCTCGGGCTCGCCGTGATGGCCGCGCCGCTGATGATGATCGATCAGGTCGCCGAACCGGTGATCCAGCGCTTCAGCACGATGCAGAACCTCGGCGAGGACAACAGCTATCAGGCGCGCGCCGAGTTCTACAAGAGCTTTTTCTCCTCGGCGTTTACCGACATCGCAGGACAGGGGCTCGGCACGATTGGCCTCGGCACCAAGCTCTCCGACGACAAATCATCCGCGGCGAGGGTCGATTTCGACAGCGGCCTGATGGAAGTCCCGTTCGTGATGGGGTGGCCGGGCACGCTGCTCTATGCCACCGGCGTATTCGTGTTGCTCTGGCGCGCGTACCGGGCGAGCCGGCTGCATCCGACCGACCTGCTGGCGATTTCCGGTGTGGGCGTGGCGGTGGCGATTTTCTCGATGATGATTTTCATCAATACGCTGACCTCCGTGTCGGGAATGTTTTTCTTTCTCGGTGTGACGCTGCCCGTGATTTCGCTGCGTTATGCGCGTGAACGGCAGGGCGCGGCCGCCGTTGCTTCACTACGGCACAACAAGATATCCAGATGAAGGACACAAGGATGCGGATTCTGATCGTCACCCACGTCGTGCGAAAAAACGACGGGCAGGGGCGGGTCAACTATGAGATCGTGCTGGCGGCGCTCGCCGCCGGTCATGCGGTGACGCTGCTCGCCGCCGAGGCCGCGCCTGAACTGGTGCAGCACCCTCACGTGCATTTCGTGCAGGTTCCCACCAGCGGTTTGCCGACCAAGCTGCTTCAGTACCAGATGTTCGCGTGGCGTTGCGGCGCATGGATTCGCGCGCATCGCGACGAATTCGACGTGGTGCATGTGAACGGCTTCATTGCGTGGGCGCGTGCCGATGTCAACGCCGCGCACTTCGTCCACGACGGCTGGTATCGCTGCGGCTTCTATCCGTTCAGGCTGCTGCATAACCTGTATCACGCGTATCAGGTTGTCTACACGTTGCTGAATATCGTGTGTGAAAAGTGGGCGTTCCGGCATGCCGAGGTGATCGTGCCGGTCTCGCAGAAAGTGGCCGGCGAAGTTCGCGCGCTGGGCATCGGCTCGGCACGGGTGCAGGTGATACACAACGGTGTCGATGTCGGCGAGTTCACGCCCGGTACACCGGAGCGGGCCCGTTTCAATCTGCCGCAAGCGCCGTTCATGCTGCTGTTCGCCGGCGACCTGCGCATGTCGCGCAAGAATCTCGACACCGTCCTGCATGCGCTCGTACGCACGTCCCCCGAAGTGCATCTCGCGGTCGCTGGGATTCTGCACAACAGTCCTTACCCCGCGCTGGTGGAATCGCTCGGACTGACGCAGCGGGTTCACTTCACGGACATGGTGATGGACATGCCCGCGCTGATGCGCTCGGTCGATGCGTTCGTGTTTCCCTCGCGCTACGAGCCGATGGGGCTCGTGCTGCTGGAGGCGTTGTCCGCCGGATTGCCGGTCATCACCGTGCGCACCGCGGGCGGCGCGGAAGTGATCGCGCGCGGCAGCGGTATCGTGCTCGACGATCCCAACGACGCCGCCGCGCTTGCCGTGGCGATCGAACATCTCGCCAGAGAGCCGGATTACGCGCGACGCCTTGGGCTCGCCGCGCGCGCGGTGGCCGGCACGTTGAGCTGGCAGGCGATGGCTGAGCGCTATCTGTCCGTCTACGAACAGGTGCATGCGCGGCGCGCGGCGCGCGAGCTGCCGGCGGCGTGCACGACCGCATCGGCGGAACTATGAGCGATACGTCGATCGAATCACTGCAAATCGGAATGCACTGGTTCAACGAGCGGCCGGGCGGGCTCGACCGCATGTTCAAGGCATTGATCGATACGCTGCCCGAGCAGGGCGTCAATGTGCGCGGCATGGTGGCGGGCACACCGGGCGTGTTCGATGCGTCGGGCGGCCGCGTGCTGGCTTTTGCCGGCGCGCAGTCGCAACTCGGCACGCGGCTGTGGGGTTCGCGCGTGCAGTCGCGCGCGCTGCGCGCCGCGAAGATGCCCGATGTGGTCGCCTCGCATTTCGCGCTATACGCGGCGCCTACTGTCGGCGTGTTCCGGCGCGTGCCGAAGGTCGTGCATTTTCACGGACCGTGGGCGGCCGAATCGTTTCCAGGCGGTGGCGGCGGCTGGTCGCGCGCCATGCGCGTCGCGCTGGAGCGCTTCGTCTATCGCAGCGGGACGCGGCATATCGTGCTTTCGCAGGCATTTGGCCGGCTGCTTCACGAAAACTACGGCGTGCGTGAGGACAGCATTCGTATCGTGCCGGGCTGTGTCGACGTGGCGCACTTCAATACGCGGGCGACCAGGCGCGAGGCGCGCGGGCGTTTGCGTTTGCCGCAGGACAGGCCGCTGCTCTTTTGCATGCGGCGTCTGGTGTCGCGCATGGGCCTCGAAGACCTGATCGACGCCATGGCGCTCGTCAAGCCGATGATCCCGGACGTACTTCTCATCATTGCCGGCAAGGGGCCGCTGGAAGCTCAGTTGCAGGCGCGCATTGTTTCGCGCGGGCTCGAACGCAATGTCCGGCTGGCGGGTTTCGTGGCCGACGAGAAAGTGCCGCTGTGGTATCGGGCCGCCGATCTTTCGGTGGTGCCGACGGTGTCGCTCGAAGGCTTCGGGCTCACCACGATCGAATCGCTCGCCGCGGGCACGCCGGTGCTGGTGACGCCGGTCGGCGGACTGCCGGAAGCGGTGGCGCCGCTGTCGTCCGAACTGGTGCTGCCGTCGAGCGGTTTCCGCTCGCTCGGAGAAGGGATTGCCGACGTCCTGCTCGGGCGCCGCGTGGTGCCGGATGCCGAGGCGTGCCGTGCGTATGCGAGCGCGCATTTCGACCGGCCGGTGGTCGCCGCGCAGGTTGCGCGCGTCTATCGCGAAGCGATCAGCGCATTCTGATGCGCCCGTGATCATGCGAAGCACCGCACGCAAAACCTTCGAGCGCCTGGTGTGCGTAATCGCCGTGGCCTTGCCTGTGCTGGTGGTGATCGGCGCGGCTGGTTCGGGATGGACGATTCACGGGCCGGCGCTGACCACTGAGGCGGCGGCAGCCATTACCACTCCCAACGCAACCGCAACTGCAACGACCGTCGCCGCAGCCGCGGCCAGCCGGCCCGCCGCCGAAGTACAGGCGGCGTCCGCCCATCCTTCGCTATCCTACCGAACCTCGTGGATCGGCAATACGTGGGGTTATGCCGATCATCGCTGGATGCAGATCGACGTGCAGGCGCTCGCCGTCACGCCGGATGGCGACGTATTCACGAACGCGCCCTGGGACGAAGGCGGCGGCGAACTCGGCCAGTACCGCAACGGCGAGCTGGTGCGGCACGGCGGCGAGTCGCATGGCTGGGGCATGATGGGCGGCGACGCGATCGCCGTGAACAGCGAGTACGTGTACGTCGCGCAAACCATGGTGAGCCTCGGCAACGAAGAGGCGAAACACCGCGCCACCCCGCGCGAGGGCGAAGTGTGGACGGGCGTGGCACGCCGCAGCCGGGCCGACCTACGCGACGGCGTGCCGTTCGCCGGCCAGGTGAAGTTTCCCGCCGGCAGCCGGCTCGCGTATCTGCTGATCTCCACCTATTCCGACAAGACGGATTACGCGGTCCGCGGCCTCGCCGCGGACGACACGCGGCTGTTCGTTTCGAACCTGCTCGATAACCGCGTGCAGGTGTACGACGCGCAAACCATGCAAGCGGTCGGTGCGTTCCCGGTGCCCGAGCCTGGCCGGCTTGCGCTCGCTTCCGACGGCTCGTTGTGGGCCATTGAGAACAGCCGCACGGACAGCGCGCGGCGCGTCGTTCACCATGCACGCGATGGCGCCCGTCTAGGCGAACTCGCAATGCCCGACGGCGTGGTGCCCGTAGACCTGACGGTCGACGCGCGCGGGCGCCTGTTGATCGCCGACAACGGCGTGCGCCAGCAGATCCTGATCTTCACGGCGGTCCCCGGCGCCACGACTCAGCAGGGAGCGGGCATGCAATTGTCGGCGAGCTTCGGACAGGAGGGCGGCATCTACGCGGGCCGGGCCGGCGCGCCGGGGCCACGGCGCTTCAACGGGCTGACGGGAGTGGGCGTGGACCGCGGCGGCAACGTCTATGTGTCGATGAACGGCGCGGGTCCGCGCCCGTTCGGCACGGGTCCGAGCACCTACGACGGCGCGCTGCTCGAAAGCTATACGCCCGATGGCAAACAGCGCTTCAGTCTGCAGGGACTGTTATTCGTCGACGGCGCGCAGTTCGTGGATGGCGAGCCGCCTTCGGTGTACAGCGGCAGCAAGCGCTTCACGCTCGATCTTTCGCGGCCACTCGGGCAGGAGTGGGCGTATGCCGGCTACACCGCGGACCGTTTCCGCTATCCGTACGATCCATATTTTCATCTGTATCTCGGCGGCCAGCGGGGCATGCCGATGGTGCGCGACGTGCGCGGTCACCGTCTGCTCTTTACGACCGACATGTACTCCTCGTATCTGCGGATCTATCGTTTCGCCGACGACCGCGAGACCGCGATTCCCGCTGGGCTTTTCGCGCAGTCGCATATCGACGGCGCGTGGCCGCCCAATCAGCCGCGGCAAGGCGAATGGATCTGGCGCGATACGACGGGCAAGGGCGACTTCTCTCCACAGGCATTCGACCAGAACATTCGCAACGCCGACGCGCCGCCAATGCGCGGCTGGTGGGTGGATAGCCGCGGCGATATCTGGCAGGGCACCGAATCGCAGGGTATTCGCTGCTTTCCGCTGCAGGGCTTCGATCGCGTCGGCAATCCGATCTACCGCTACTCGGCGATGCGGCAGTATCCGCCGCCCGCGCCGTTTTACCGGGTCGCACGCCTGAATTATTTCCCCGACGAAGACAGCATGTTCGTCTCCGGCTCGACACCCGCGCATCCATTCGTTCAGGAGAACTGGAATGGCGCGGGTTCGCAGTTGGCTCGTTACGACCACTGGAAGAGCGGCAAGCCCGTGCTGCGCTATGTGATCGGCTTGCCCGATCGCGGCGCGCCGGACTGGTCGTCGATCAGCGGCTTTACCGTGGCGGGCGACTACGTGTTCGCCGTCGAAACGCGCGGCGCCGTGGTGCGTGTGTACGACCGCGCGAGCGGACGCGACGTCGGCCGCCTCTCGCCGGGCAAGGAAGTCGGCTCGACGAGCGGCTGGGTCGATGTGCCCATGCCGATGACCGCGCATCGCCTCGCCTCGGGCGAATACCTCGTGCTGGTGGAAGAAGACGCCTACGGCAAGGCGCTGATGTACCGCTTTACGCCGCCCTCGGCGCCGCTTGCCGCGGCTGCCCCTCATTCAACGACTGTCGCGCGGACTCCATGAAAATCATTCACCTCGCCAATCACGCGCAATGCGTCGGCAATGGCATCGTCAACGTGATGGTCGACCTTGCCTGCCTGCAGGCGCGCGCCGGCCACGACGTGACGGTGGCCTCGGCGGGCGGCGGCTTTGTAGCGCTACTGGCGCGGCACGGCGTGCGTCACGTGCTGTTGCCGCAATCGCCCAGACCGTCGCGTGTCGCGAGCATGGTGGCGGGCTTCAGACGGCTGGTCGCGCAGGTGGATCCCGACGTCGTGCACGCGCACATGATGACCGGCGCGCTGATCGCTCGCGTGAGCGCGCTGCGGCGGCGCTACGTGCTGATCACCACGGTGCACAACGAGTTTCAGCGCAGCGCCACGCTGATGGGCGTCGGCGATCACGTGGTGGCGGTCAGCGATGCAGTGGCCGCGGCGATGGCGCGGCGCGGCATTGCGCCGGCGCGCCTGAGTGTCGTGCGTAATGGCACGATCGGCACGCCGCGCCTCGCCGACACGCCGGTGCCCGCGCAACCGCAACTGGCGCATCCGTGCGTCGTCACGGTGTCGGGCATGTATGAGCGCAAGGGGATCGGCGATCTGCTGCATGCCTTCGCGTTGCTGCGCGAGCGCGTGCCGCACGCGGTCCTGTATCTCGTCGGCGACGGTCCGGATCGCGGTGCCATGGAAGCGCTGGCTCGGCAACTGGGTGTCGCCGCGCAGGTGCGTTTCGAAGGTTTTGTCGCCGACCCGCGTGCGTATCTCGCGCAGGCCGACGTGTTCGTGCTCGCCTCGCACCACGAGGCGGCCGGCCTCGTGCTGTGTGAAGCGCGTGAATTGGGTCGGGCGATCGTGGCGACGCGCGTGGGCGGCATTCCCGAGATGCTCGACGGCGGCGAAGCCGGCGTGCTCGTGCCGGTGCAGGACCCGACTGCGTTGGCGCAGGCGCTCGGGCATCTGATGAGCGCGCACGATGCGCATGCGGCGCTGTCCGCACGCGCGCTCTGCAAGCTCGACAAATTCAGCGTGCAGCAGGTGAGCGACGGCTATCTGTCGATCTACGAACGGACTTTGGCGAGCTGCCAGCCGCGCCGCTTTGCGAGCATCGCCACACGCGGTATGACGGCGGTTGCACGAGTAGTGCCGGACACTGTCACGCACTCGAGCTCGATCTGAAAGAGCGGGCCGCGCTCAGCAGCGGTCCGCTTCAGTCCTATGGACTAGCTGGTGGTGGACGGCGTAAAGCGCGCCCAGAGCTTGCCGACCAAGCCGCGAAGCTCGCTCGACCCGTGCAACGATAGCCCCAGGTTCGCGAGGGCCAGCACGAGTGCCGCGACGATGAGCGTCGGCACCGCGCTGATCGAATCGGCGAGCGCGACTGCTACTAGCAGGAACGCGAGGTGGGCCAGCATATTGCGTACGATGGACCACACGTGCAGCCGCGCGAACACCAGCAGCACCGCGTAGTCGAATAGCGCTTTCAGCGTGACGACGACACCCGCGCCCATGATCCCGAACCAGTGAATCCCGCACCACAGCGCGCCGGCGAATACTGGCAATTCGAGCCAGCTCACCGTGGCGACGGCGGCCGGGCTGGTCTGCGCCTGGATCAGGATCCCCAGAATGCCGCACTGGCCGCTCAGCCACACGCCGAGCACGAGCACGCTGGCAACCGGCGCGGCGGCCGCGACCGTCGGCCCCAGCCAGAGCAGGAGGAAAGGCTTGAGCGCGAATAGCGCGACGATCACGCACGGCGTGAACGCGCCGTTGAGAAACGCGAGGGCGCTATGCGCCAATGCGTCCGCATCCGCGCGGGACACGGCCGACAGGCGTGGGAACAGTGTGCGCACCATCGCGATGGGCAGCAGATTCAGGCGCGTAATCAGGTTCTGCGGCGTTGCGTAATACGTCACGTAGCGCGCGCCGAGCAGCGCGCCCACCAGCACCCGGTCGAGTGTCGACGCAATCATGTTGGCGCCGGAAAACATCAGCATCCAGCGGCCATAGCGGAAGAGTTCGGTCATCACATGCCATTGCGGCATCCGCACGCGGCGAATCCCGAGCGCGCGAAATGCGGCCGCGCCGAGCATCAGGCCGGCCACGAGGCGCGCCACTACCGCCGCCGGAATCACCACCGCGAGCGAGGGCGAAAAGCAGAAGATCGCCGCTAGCGGCAGTAACTGGAACAGCGCCGTGCCCAGTGTCTGGTTGATGTTGAAGCTGGTGAAGCGCTCCACGCCGTTGATGGCGCCGGCAAACACCCATGAGACGTTGGCGATCGGCACGGCCACGGCGATCCACGGCAGGCTCGCCATCACTTCGCGCTGGAAGGCGGGTTCGATCTTCACGCCGTGCGTGATATAGACAACCGTGCCCACGTAAATGAGAAGGCCGCCCACAATGCCGGTGCCCAGATTCATGAACCACGCGCTCCAGAAGATGCGCTCGATCGAATCGTCCGTGGCGGCGCGCGCTTTGGATATCTGATTTTCGGTTGCGAGACTCGTGCCGAGATCCAGCACGCTGAAGTAGCCGATCAGGGTCCACACCAGATTGATCACGCCGTATCGTTCGACGCCCATCAGGTGAATATAGGCGGGCACGGTGACGAGGGAGATAAACGTTGGAGCGATCGCCCCGGCGAAATTGATGACGATGTTCCTGACGATACTTCTTTCCATGGTGCGCTTTTCCGGCGTCTGAATTCCTGCAATGGTGTGGTCCGTTCTGGCCGCTGTCGGTGCGCAGTCGCACTCTGCAGCGCGCTTGACACGACGGTGTCGGCCCGTCGCAGGTTTCGATATTGCCCTGGCCCCTGGCGTGTCTATGTGTGTGCCCGTACAGATACTTGCCATCCGGCGAGGTTAAATGCAAATCATCAGAAGGTAATGCCGCGCGGCTGTGTTGTTGCCGCGTAATCATCGAACGGGGTTTGACAATGAAACGTGCCGGACTCGAGCGCCGCTCGTCGGCCAGAATGCAACGGGACCTGGGCGCGAGCGGTTTGCGGGGCATCCATGGCTGAGCGCATCGACGAACAGAGCGGGAGCGGCGCGAGTGAACTGGATGCGCGGCTCATCTCCATCTGCATTCCCACCTGCAACCGGCCTGCGTTGCTCGAGCAGGCCATCGACAGTTGCCATGCGCAGACTTATGGCGAGTTCGAAATCGTGATCGGCGACGACTCGACCGACGACAGCGCGCGGCATGTCGTGGAACGCTGCCGCTTGCGCAGCGACCGGCCCATTCGTTACGAACGCAACGTGCCCCGGCTCGGTCAGGCGTCCAATGTGAATCGCCTGTTCGCGCGTGCTCGCGGCGCCCGGCTCGTGCTCCTGCACGACGACGATCTGCTGGAACCGCATGCGTTGAATCGTCTCGATGCATGCTGGCGAACCTACCCCGATCTGACAGCGGCGTTCGGCAAGCAGCGCGTGATCGCCGACGACGGCACGCCGCGCCCCGAAGCCAGCGAACGCCTGAATCGCGATTACCGGCGCGTGCCCGAGCGTGCCGGCCGTTTGCCCATACCGGCGCTAGCCGGCATCGACCAGATGTTCCCGAACAACGGCTTTCTGGTCGATACGTTGGCGGCACGCCGCATTGGATATCGCCCGGCCGCCGAAGTCGGCGAAGCGTGCGACTTCGATTTCGGCTTGCGGCTCAGCGTCGACGCAACGGCGATCTGCTTCGTGAACGAGTGCGTCTCGGTATCGCGCGAAACGGCGCTGTCGATTTCAACGCATGCGTTGCCCGCGATGCACGCGTTTGCGCAACTGCGCGAGAGCCATGTGCCGGCAGCGGCACAGGCCGCGCGTGATGATGCATTGCGCCGCGTGGCGCCGCGCGCGGCCTCCGCCTATGCGCGAGCCGGCGAGCCCGCTGCCGCGTGGCGTGTGCTGCTGTCGAAGCATTACCCGATGCGCGACAGACTGCGCGCGCGGTTCTTCTATCACTTGCTGCTCGCCGCGCGCTCGACGTTCGCGTTGCGTGCGCCGCACGGCAACTGACTACGCTGGCCGTTTCCGATCACCCGCATCGGGTGGATCGAGCGGGATCAAGCGCATTCGCCGATGAATCGGACTCCGAGACAATGTGGCAGGACGTACATATGAGTCATGTGACGTTTGTTGTAATGCGTTGAAAGGGAGGACCCCGTGAGGAGCATAGCGTGAGGCCAGTAGTCTTCGATGGCCAGTTCGGCTGGTTGCATCCGGCGAGTGGGCCGGACGGGGTGGTGTTGTGCTATCCGTTCGGCTACGACGCACTGTGCACGTATCGCGGCATGCGCAGGCTGGCCGAGCGGCTCGCCGCGCGCGGCACGACGGTGCTGCGTTTCGATTATCCGGGCACGGGCGATTCGGCAGGCGAGGCGAGTGAACCCGGCCGCTGGCGCGCGTGGATCGACAGCATCAGGCAAGCCGTGGCATTGCTGCGCGAATCGTCCGGTGTCGAACGCGTGACGTTGTGCGGATTGCGGCTCGGCGGCACGCTCGCGGCGCTCGCCGCTCAGGAACTCGGCGGGGTGGACGGCCTTGTGCTGCTCGCGCCGGTCCTGTCGGGCAAGAACTATCAGCGCGAGCTGCGCGCGCATTATCGTCAATGGCTGTCGATTCCGGCTGCGATGGACTGCGTGCCCGAGCCGGATACCGACGCTTTCGTCGAGGCGTACGGCTTTCGCCTCTATCAGGATACGTTGGAGAGTCTGCGTGCTGTCGATCTGAACCGCGACGCACCGCGGCCGGCCGGTCGCGTGCTCATGCTCGATTCGCTGGACCCCGCGCGAGTCGACGCGCTGGCTGCGCATTACCGCGAGCAAGGCGTCGACGTTGAACGGCAGCCTTTCGATGAGTACAGCAGGTTCATGATGGAGTCGCTCGATAGTGAGATTCCGCAGTCCGCGTTTCAGTCGATAGAGAACTGGTTGGCGGATGGCGCGGCTCATGCGATTGCATCCGGGCGCGCGGGCACGATCAGCGATACCCATGGCAGCGCCCCACACACTTCTAATCGCGAGACAACCCACGTGGTCGAGTCCGGCGTGGTTGAAACGCCGATATGGCTCGACGGCGGCAGGCTGTTCGGCATCTATTGCCGGCCTGAAGCTCACGGCGCCGTTTCTGCGCCAGCGGCGCTGCTGCTGAATACAGGTGCCGTCTCGCGAATCGGCAATGCGCGGCTCGGCGTGCGCTTTGCCCGGCGTCTCGCGCGACAAGGCATTGCTTCGCTACGAGTCGATCTCGGTGGTCTGGGCGACAGCATGCCATCGTTGGATGCGTTGAGCCTCGACGCGCTGTACGCGCAGTCGGGCGTCGACGACGCCGCCTGTGCGGCGCGCTGGCTGACAGCGCAGGGCCATCGCGGCGCGGTGCTGCTCGGCATCTGCGCAGGCGCTTACGTCGGCCTGCATGCGGCGGCACGCGAACCGGCGGCGCTCGGCGCGGTGCTGGTGAATTTGCAGAAGTTCACGTGGCAGAACATCTGCGACGCGCATGGCAAGCCGACCGTCGCGGTCGCGGCTTTTGGTTCGACACGCAGCTATCTGCGCTCGATGTGCGAGCCGCGCAAATGGCTGCGCGTGCTGAAGGGACAGACGGGCGGATGGCCGGTCGCGCGCGAACTCGCGGGACGCTTCGCGGCACGGTTCGGCGCGACGCTTGCCGATCGGATCGAACGTATTTGCGGCATTGAACTCGGTGCACAGGAAGAACGGAGCCTCCTGGCCGCAGTGGACGCGCACGGTGTCGAGACACGGCTCCTCTTCGGAGTGCTCGACGAAGGCGTCGAAGAACTCGAGCGCCATTTCGGCGTGCGTGGCGCGCGGCTGCAGCGCTTCAGGCACATTCGCGCGGCGTTTTGCGAGCACACCGATCACGCGATCCTGTCGGCCAGCGCGCAGGAAAACGTGATGTCGTATTTCGAAACGTTCTATCGCGACACCTTCAATGAGCGGCGCGTGCCCGACGCCGTCACCGCCCGCGAGCCGCTCGCGAGGCGCGCCGGTGGGCGACGCGCGCGGGCCACGCAATGGCTTGTCAAGCGTGCGCGCGCGTTTCGTTTATTCGGGCAAGCGTGATGCCTGCGCCTGAATTGTCGGCTGACGTGTAGACACGGCGTCACGCACCGGCTCGACAACCCGGGCAAGATTCCGCTGGAAATAATCGAGGTGCAATCGGGCGGGTATCTCGGTGAAGACGACATCGTCCGTTTCGACGATCAGTACGGTCGCGATCAGGAGAACGGCCATGCAGGCAAGGGTACGTCACGCTGAAACGCCGCAGCCCGCGCAGGCCGCTTTCGACGAGCAGCGCTTTCGCCGTGCATTGGGGCGCTTCGCGACCGGGGTCGTGGTGATCTCGACCGGCAGCGGCGACAGTCTGCACGCGATGACCGCCAATGCCTTCATGTCGGGTTCACTCAAGCCGCCGCTCGTCGTCGTCTCGGTCGGACACCGGGCGCGCATGCACGAGCGTCTGATGGACAGCGCGTTGTTCGGCGTGAGCGTGTTGTCCGAGGCGCAGGAGCCGCATAGCCGCCACTTCGCCGGTGAGCCGCAAAGCTGGCTCGCGCCGCGCTTCGCGGCGGTCGAGGGGTTGCCGGATGTCGTGCTACTTGAACACGCGGCGGCGCGTTTCGCGGCGCGCGTGGTGGACCGGCATCCGTGCGGCGACCATACGTTGTTCGTCGGCGAGGTGCTGGTGTTCTCGCTGGATGAGCACGCGCCCCTGATTTTTTTCGGCGGACGCTACGGATCCGTGTCGGCTCAGGATGGCGCACTGAACTCGCCGCCGCTCGCGGCGACTACGCGTTGATGCGAATGCCAACCGTCGCTTTCCGCCAGTCCATATCCGCCTCGATCGTTGCAGATCAGACAATTCGTCTCGCAACGTGCGTCTTCGCACTATGCAAATTTCACGACGCAGGCACGCTTGAAACGCAAGCTTATGGCCCGTCAAGATATGCGGCGTTTCACGGAAGAAACAATTCTTCAGAGGGATAACCCTCTCAGGAAGTGTCCCAACTGGCGCAAGCGTTTTGAAGCTAGCAACGTATCGTAGAACAACATTGTCACACCAATAAAACGACACACAGGGCCGCTCGATCAACAGGCTACGCGGGGGCAAACACCGCTTCGGGGAGAGTGTGATGGAACACGCAAACAAAGATCGATCGCTCGTGAGCAAGGTCATGGATGGACTGGTCACGGGCATCGTCGAAGAGAAGTACGGCGCCATACTGCCGCCGCAGGATGTGCTGTCGAAGGAGTTCGACGTCAGCCGCACCGTCATGCGCGAGGCGCTGTCGATGCTGCTCGCGCGCGACATGCTGGACGTGCGGCCAAAAATCGGCACGCGCATCCGGCCGATGAGCGATTGGCGCATGATCGACGAGGACGTCGTGCAATGGCGTTTTCGCGCGAAACCCGATCCGCTGTTTCTGCGCGACGTGATCGAGTTTCGCATCCTGATCGAACCGCGCGCGTCGGCGCAGGCGGCCGCACGCGGCAGCGCGGCGGATATCGCCGCGATTCGCGAGGCGTTCGAGGCATTCCGCGGTATTCGGCCGAGCGAGCCGGGCTATCAGGAAGCCGACGAACTGTTCCATACCCGTATCGTGGTGGCGAGCGGGAACCAGTTCTTCAAGCAGATGGCGGCGATCATTCGCGGCGCGCTATCGACCGTGAACCCCATCGTCACCGACCGGGACGGGCTGTGGGAAACGGCGGTGAGTTCGCATCAGCGCGTGGTCGAAGCGATTGAACGGCGCGATCCGAAGGAAGCGGAAATCGCCTCGCTCGCCATGATCGACTACACCGCGGAAGAAGTCGGCAGCCAGTTTTCTGCGGACCCGCCGGCGCACGGCTGAGCGCGACCGCCGCGGCGGCACGCCGGATTCTGGTTTTTTCCTTGTGAGACTGCGCAGCACGAAAAGGCGCGAGTTCAGCCCTACGCGAGAGCGTGTGGCATGCGCGACAATAGCGCCTGTTCTGAACTGCATGGACTCGAAGGAACGATGACAATCGCAACGCAGGAAGCCTCGCCGGACGGCATCGTCCGCTGGGGAATCGTCGGGACGGGCCGCATTGCCCGTCGCTTCGCTCAAGGTCTCGCTCATGTGCCACAGGCGCAACTGACCGCGCTGTGGTCACGCCGCGCGGAACCGGCCGCGGCTTTCGCCGAGGAGTTCGGCGGCGAGGTTTGCGCGAGTTTCGAGGCGCTGCTCGCAAGCGGTATCGACGCGCTCTATATCGCCACCGTCCAGGACAGTCACGCCGGCTACGCGATCGCCGCGCTGCAAGCCGGTCTGCACGTACTGTGCGAAAAACCCGCCACCATCAATCAGCCGCAACTCGAGCGCGTGCTCGACGCCGCGCGCGCCGCGCAACGGCTCTTCATGGAAGCCATGAAGCCGCCGTTCTATCCGCTGTACAGAAAGTTGCGCGCGCATCTAAGCGCCGACCCGATCGGCACGGTGGGGCTGGTGCGGGCCGGTTGCTCAGTGCCGGGCGTGCCGGACGATCACCCGTCGCTGTCGTTCGAGCATGCGGGTGGCGCGCTGCTCGATATCGGGATCTACGAGATGTTTCTCGCTGTCGACTGGTTGGGCGCGCCGCATGAGGTGCAGACGCTCGGGCGGCTCGGCAAGACCGGCGTCGATACCTTTGCGAGCCTGAACAGCCGGCACGAGAGCGGCATCGCCCAGCTGTTCTGCGGGCTCGATCTGCACGGCAAAGGCGATGCGTTGTTGATGGCGAGTCATGGCCACGTCACGATTCATGAGCCGTGGTGGAACCCGTCGCGCGCGACGATCCGTTATGCCGATGGACGCGTGGTCGAACTCGACGAGCCGTTCGAAGGCGGTGGCCTGAACTACGAGACGGCGCACTTCTGCGAACTGATCCGGGCGGGGCAGCTCGAAAGCCCGGTGATGCCGCATGCCAAGTCGTTGCAGATGATCGCGATGGCCGACGCGGCGCGCGCGGCGCTCGGGCTGAAGTTCGCCGGGGAGTGAGCGCGGGCTGGGCACGCAGCGACCCGCAGGCGCCGCGTTATCCGGCGCTTATCCGGGCGGATGCCTTCTGGGTGCGCCCTGTGCATCCCGGCGCTTCGGTGCGCCGCCGTGGTGGCGCGCCGGTTCTTCAGTGGCGCGAGGGCAGCGCGAGGCGACGTTCGTACCAGCGCTGCACGCTTTCGAGTACCTGGCAGAGCACCCAGTAAACCGCAGCCGCCGCGAGATACAGCGGCAGCGGCTGATACGTCGAGGCGATGATCTCCTGCGCGCTGCGCAGCAGTTCGGTCACGGTAATCACCGACACCAGCGAGGTGTCCTTGATGAGGCTGATCAGACTGTTCGACAGACTCGGCACGGCAATGCGCAAGGCCTGCGGTGCGATCACATAGCGCAGCGTCTGGCGGCGCGAAAGACCGAGACTATAGGCGGCGAGCCACTGACCCTGGTGAATCCCGAGAATCGCGCCGCGCATGCTCTCTGACAGGTACGCCGCGACATTCGCCGACAGGGCGATCACACCGGCGGGCGTGGGGTCGAGTGAAATGCCGAAACTCGGTAAGCCGTAGTAGATCACGAAGATCTGCACCAGCAGCGGCGTGCCGCGCATCACGCTCACGTAAATGCGCGCGATCCAGTTCAGCACGCGGCTGTGGCTCACGCCCATCAAGGCGAGCACGGCGCCGGCAAGCAGGCCGAAGAACATCGACAGAACCGCGAACTTGATCGTCAGGACGGCGCCTTGCGCGAGCACGGGCAGCGATTCAACGAGCAGGGAAGTGGTGGACATGAGCGGTGGTCGGGTTGGCGCGCAAAAGCGCACATCATAAACGTTGCCGTCAAAGCGCGAAGGGCGGCATCGCCGACGATGCCGCCCTTCGTTTCAGTCAGCGCGTGTTACTTGACCGGCTTCGTGACGTCGATACCGAACCACTTGTCCGAGATCTTCGAGAACGTGCCGTCGGCTTCGAGTTGGGTCATCGCGTCGTCGATCGCCTTGGCGAATTTCGGGTTGCCCTTCCTGAACGGGATGCCGGACGGGTTGCCTGCGCCGACGTTCGCGCCGGTGCGCAGCGGCAACTGCGAGTTCTTCATCAGGTACGCGAGCATCAGGCGGTCGTTGAGCGCCGCGTCCAGACGCCCGGCGGCCAGATCGCGCAGGTACTCGGGCGCGCCCGGATACGTCTTCACGTCGATGCCCGGCACCGACTTCGCCATGTCCATGTAGTTCGTGCCCAGACCGACGCCGAGCTTCTTGCCCTTCAGATCGTCGAGCGACTTGAACTGGCGCGTGTCGTTCTTACGCTGGATCAGTTGCGCGGCCGAGTACGTGTAGGCCGGCGAGAAGTCGAGCGCCTGCTTGCGCGCGTCGGTGATGCCCACCTGGTTGACGATCACGTCGAATTTGCCCGCCTGCAGACCGGCGATGATGCCGCTCCATTCGGTCGTGACGAATTCCGGCTTCACGCCGAGCTTCGCGGCCACGGCCTTGGCGATGTCGACGTCGTAGCCGACCAGTTCGCCCGACGGCGCTTTCGAATTGAACGGCGGGAAGGTGCCCTCCAGGCCGATACGCAGCGTGCCGCGCTGCTTGACCTGATCGAGCAGGTCGTCGGCGTGGGCGGTCACGGCGGTGAACGACGCGCCGATCAGACCGGCGACCAGAATCTTTTTCAACAAGCCAAATTTCATCGAGTTCCTTTTTTTACGTCTGGCGTTTTAGCAGACGAAAGCATAACAAAGCAGACTATCGAAACCAAAATATCGTTTGTTTATGTCTATATTACTGGCGCGGCTGCCATGCTGCGCACGCGTGCGCGTTCAGCGCAGTGCTTGCACGCATTCGCGCACCAGCGCCGGTCCGCGGTAGATGAAGCCGGTATAGAGCTGCACCAGCGACGCGCCGGCCGCGATCTTGGCGCGCGCATCGTCGCCGGAGAAAATCCCGCCCACGCCGATGATCGGCACCGTCTCGCCGACTTCCGCGCGCAACTTGCGGATCACTTCGTTCGACGCATCGAACACCGGCTTGCCCGACAGGCCGCCGGCTTCGTCGCCGTATTGCATGCCGGTCACAGCGGTGCGCGACAGCGTGGTGTTGGTGGCGATCACGCCCTCGAAGCGGTGGCGCAGCAGCGTGTCGGCGATCGATTTGATCTGTTCGTCGTCGAGGTCCGGCGCGATTTTCAGCGCGAGCGGCACCAGCTTGCCGTGCATGTCGGCCAGACGCTGCTGCTTGTCCTTGAGCGCGGCGAGCAGCGCGTCGAGTTCGCCCGCGCCTTGCAACTGGCGCAGATTCTTCGTGTTCGGCGACGAGATATTGACCGTCACGTAGCTGGCGAACGGATACACGCGTTCGAGGCAGTACAGGTAGTCTTCGGCGGCGCGTTCGATCGGCGTGTCGGCGTTCTTGCCGATGTTCAGGCCGAGAATGCCGCGGTAGCGCGCGGCCTGCACGTTCTTCACGAACTGGTCGACGCCGGCGTTGTTAAAGCCCATCCGGTTGATCACGGCATTCGCCTGCGGCAGACGGAACATGCGCGGGCGCGGATTGCCCGGCTGCGCGCGCGGCGTCACCGTGCCGACTTCGATAAAGCCGAAGCCGAGCGCGGCGAGACCGTCGATGCAGGCGCCGTCCTTGTCGAGGCCCGCGGCGAGCCCGACCGGATTGCGGAACGTCAGCCCCATCACGGTGCGCGGCGCATCCGGCACGTGCGGCGCGAGCGCGCCGGCGAGGCCGGTGCGGCCGGCGGCGCCGAGCATGCGCAGGGTCAGGTGGTGAGCATCTTCCGCGTCCATGCGAAAGAGTTGGGCGCGTACGAGCGGGTAGAGGGAACTGAACACGGGACGAAGCCGGGCGGCCGAAAAATGGGAACCCGCCATTTTACCGGCTTTGAGGCGTTACCTTGACGCATTAATGAGGCCGGCTTGCGCGAGTGCGCCGCGATCGGCCAAAGCGGGCTTACGGCTTGAACGGCGGGCGCCTGCCGTGAATCGCCAGATCGACCGGCGGCAGGTCGATGCCCGTGGGATCGAGCACCCGCCAGGCGCCGTCGATCAAACCTTCGAGCGGGCGGAAATTCGCCTTGTACGCCATCTTCGGACTTTCGCGGATCCAGTAGCCGAGGTACACGTAAGGCAGCTTCAGGCTGCGCGCCTGCTCGATCTGCCAATAGATGTTGTAGGTGCCGAAGCTCGTGTTGGGCAGACCCGGCTCGAAAAACGTGTACACCGACGAGAGCCCGTCGCCGAGAATGTCGATCATGCTGATCATGCGCAGAATGCCCGGCGCATCCGGCCGGTCCGGCAGCGGCTCGCGGAATTCGACCAGCCGCGAATTGATCCGGCTCTGCAGCAGGAACTGTTCGTACTGGTCGCGGCTGTCGCGATCCATGCCGCCGCCCGCGTGCCGCGCCGACTGATAGCGCATGTAGAGCGCGTAGTGTTCCTCGTCGTAATGGAGCGGTGCGACGGTGGCGATCAGCTCGCCATGTTTCTTCCAGACGCGGCGCTGCGTGCGGTTCGGCTCGAACTGGTCGACCGGCACGCGCACTGGCACGCAGGCGCGGCAACCGTCGCAATACGGCCGGTAGGTGAACACGCCCGAGCGCCGGAAGCCGGCCTTGACGAGGTCGGTGTAGACGTCGGAGTTGATCAGGTGACTGGGGGTGGCGACCTGCGAGCGCGCGATACGCCCATCCAGGTAACTGCAGGGGTAGGGCGCCGTTGCATAAAATTGCAGCGCCGAAAGCGGGGAAAGAGGCAGCTCGTTGGGATGAGTCACGTTGGCAGCTCTCGAAGCGTCTCTGGTAATGCAAACCCGGCGCCTTGCGGTTAACCACCCGCGGCGTGACCCGCGGCTCGGTGGGCGGCGGATCCGGATTCGGCCTGATTCTTCCTACGCCGCTGGCGCGACGATCTCGAGCAACACGGTCTTGTCGAAGCGCCAGGGAATCGGCGGTGCCTCGACCGACGCGCGAACATGCGCGATGAACGCCTTGCGCGCTATCTCGCGGCCGCCCAGCGACGCCAGATGCGACGTGTTCTGCTGGCAGTCTATCATTTCTATTTCGTGACGGCGCAAGTGTCCGACAAGCGCGGCCAGCGCCATTTTCGACGCGTCGGTGACGTCCGCGAACATGGATTCGCCGAAGAACATCTTGCCGAACGACACGCCGTACAAACCGCCCACGCGCTTGCCTTCGAACCAGGTTTCGATGCTGTGCGCGTCGCCTGCCCGATGCAGCGACGAATAGGCTTCGACGACGTCCGCGGTGATCCAGGTGCCGCGCTGCCCGCGTCGCGGCGCCTGAGCGCACGCGCGCATCACGGCGGCGAAATCATGGTCGACGCGGATTTCCCACGCGTCCTCGCGCAGCACGCGCCTGAGCGTTTTGCGCAGCGACGGCGACACTTTGAATTCGGCCGGGCGCAGGATCATGCGCGGGTCGGGACTCCACCACAACACCGGCTGGCCGTCCGAATACCATGGGAAGATGCCGCGCCGATAGGCGTCGATCAGTCGCGACGGCAGCAGATCGCCGCTGGCGGCGAGCAGGCCGGGCGCGCCACTGGTCGCGCCGAGCGCACGCTCGACGGGCGGAAAAGGATCGTCGGGGCCGAGCCAGGGAACCATGCGCGCCGCTCAACCTTCGCGCAGTGAGCGGAAGATGTCGCCCGTGTGCAGGCCGAAGCTGCCGGCGGCACGGTCGGCGAAAAAGAAACGCAAAGTCTGGCCAACGGTGGGAAAGGCAATCTCGTCCCAGGGGATCTCGTGCTCCTCGAAGAGCTTCACTTCGAGACTTTCCTCGCCGGCGGCAATGTCCAGATCGAGCAGGCGCGCCATATAGAACAGATGCACCTGATGCACGTGCGGCACGTTCAGCAGCGAAAAAAGGCTCTGCACCTCGATGCGCGCGCCGGCTTCTTCCAGCGTTTCGCGCGATGCCGCCTCGGCGGTCGTCTCACCCATTTCCATGAAGCCCGCGGGCAGCGTCCAGTAGCCGTAGCGCGGTTCGATCGCGCGACGGCACAGTAGCACCTTGTCGTCCCAGACCGGGACGGTGCCGACCACGTTGCGTGGATTCTGATAATGCACCGTGCCGCAACTGACGCAGACGAAGCGCTCGCGGTTGTCGCCCGGCGGAATGCTCAGACTGACGCCGTGGCCGCAGACAGAACAGAATTTCATAGGAAGGGGACAGGAAAGGGTGATAGGAGTTTATCACTGGGGCGCGATTTTACTCACGTCGGAAAATAGCGATGCGCGGTATTCGGCGACGATTGGGTTAGCTGGCAAGGGGCATGCCGAAGACTGCGGCACAGGAGGCGGTATATTTAATTTGGGGTGCAGAATATCTTGAGCCCGAGACTTGAACCGTGAGGGCTTATCGTGATGTGGGCTGTGCAAGTAGTGATCGCGAACCGCTGATGAAATGCGAGTGCGGACGCGGGAAAGACGTGTGAGCCGCGCGGAGCGCGCAACACTTCATGAAAGATTTTGAAAGAAAACAAAAAAGGCCTGCCGGTTGGGCAAGCCTTCAATGTTTTGTTTCGACGTCTCGAACCTTTTTGCGCACCACGTTGAACACGCTGAATGCACTTGGTTGCGGGGGTAGGATTTGAACCTACGACCTTCGGGTTATGAGCCCGACGAGCTGCCAGACTGCTCCACCCCGCGTCCGTCGAAGAAAAGATTATAGAAGAAGTTGGACGCGGATGCAATAGCTATTTAAGAACCGGCTTCAATCCAATGCATCATGCGGCTGGCGTGAGCTTGCCAAGGTCGCGGCACGCACTGTGCGCGTCGCATGCCGGAAGGCCGGCGTAAGGCGCTACGCTAGAATTCAGATTCTTCTCGCGACGCCGCCCTGCATGCACGCGGCGCACGCTTCATCTCTACCTTTGATCCGAACCCCATGGATATCGCTCACGATCTGCAGGTGATTGCCGCTCAGGAACACGCTCTGGTGTTTCCCCACTTCGATGCCGACCGCGCATGGCAAGTCGGCGCCTACCTGCACGAGGTCGCCAAGGCGCGTGGCATCCCCGCCGCGATCGACGTGCGCACGTTCGGTCAGCCGCTCTTCTTCAGTCTGCTCGGCGGCGCGACGCCGGACAACGTCGACTGGGCGCGCCGCAAGGGCAACACGGTCGCGCATTTCCGCCGCAGTTCGTACGCAATCGGTCTGAAGATGCAGCAGGCCGGCAGCACGCTCGCCGACAAGCACGGCTTGCCCGCCACGGAATATGCGTCGCACGGCGGCGCGTTTCCGCTAACGGTGGCGGGCGCGGGCGTGATCGGTTCGATCACGGTGTCCGGCTTGCCGCAGCGCGCCGACCACGAACTGGTGGTGGAAGCGCTGTGCGCGCACCTCGGTCACGACTACAGCAAGCTCGCGCTTGCAAAGGCCTGAGGCGATGCGGCTGCCTGCTTATGCATTGCTGGGCATCGCGATCGTGGCCGAGGTGATCGCGACCTCCGCGATGCGTGCGTCGGAGGGCTTCTCGCGGCTGGTGCCTTCGGTGGTGGTCGTGCTCGGCTATGGCGTGGCGTTTTATTGCCTGTCGCTGACGCTCAAGAGCGTGCCGGTCGGCATCGTCTATGCGGTGTGGTCCGGCGCCGGCATCGTGCTGATCACGCTGGTCGCGGTGGTGTTGTACCGGCAGGTGCCCGACGTGCCGGCGATTATCGGGCTCGGTCTGATCATTGCCGGCGTCGCCGTGCTGAACATGTTTTCGAAGATGCAGGCGCACTGAGGAATCGCGCACCGAATCGCGCACCCACAGGCGCCACGGGCGCTCACTTGCAGCGCACGATCATCGAACGGTTCTTTACGTTGGCCGAGACGACGTTGGTGACGCTGCCGCCCGCAGCGCCGCCTTCGTCATTGTCTTTCGACACGATGTCGTAGCCCGTCGCGCCACATGCCTTGCCGGCCTGCACGTAGCACGAGGCCCAACTGGAAGCGGCGTCGGCGCCGCTGCAATTCACGGCGAAGCCGGTCTGGCCGTTCGGCAGATTGATCAGCGATGTGGTGTTCGACGATGCGCAGCCGGCCAGCCCCGTGCCCAACAGCACGGCTGCGGGCAAGGCCGCCGCGAGCGACGTCCGGCGAACCAGGGTAAGCGCTGCGCTGGTTCGAAGGCGGTTGAGGCGGCCGGCGCGGCGCAGTTGCGTCATGAAATGCATCGTGATGTTTCCTTTCAGAGTGATAGTGGGCTTGCCACGCAGACGAGAAGCGTCTGTTCGTTGAGGGCAAGCTCAGGGCGTTTCGATCGTAATGCCCGCTGCGCTGACCAGCCGGCGGCTTTCAGCGCCTGTTTCCGTGGCCGCGTCTTCCCAGATGCTGATGGCTTTCGGAATGTCGATGCCGTGGCTTTCGGCGTAGGCAAACCATGTGTTTGCCGCATCCGGCTCGGGCAGTTCGTGGTTCTGCAGAAAATATTTTCCCATATTGCGCTCGCTGACTTGAAAAGGGCGTCGTCGCGGCTGCACGGATCGTGCCGACTATGTGGTTCGACCGGCGTGGGCCGCACAAGTGCGATTGGGCGCCTCGCTGGCTGGCTGTACAGAACTAATCGGCTCGCGAGGCGCCTTACATAGTGGTTGGCCGCGGCGCGCCGACGCTTGTTCCGTATGGACGAGGCGCGCAAGGGTCGACGCGGCGCTCAGACACGGGGTCAAAGCGAGCAGGCGTCCCGGACACACGCCCACGCGGCATCCGCTCATGAATTGCAACGAGGAGAACGAATATGGCTGAACGGGTCAGCGGCCCCTATCGTGGTTACTACATCAGCGCCACCGCGCGTCTCGTGCACGCGGCCGATACTCCGGCCACGCCTGCGGGCGGTGCGAGCGGGACTTACGTCGGCTCGGTGAGTCTCACCGAACACGGTCCGGACGATCCTCACCGCATGGAAACCTTGCTCGATCTCGGCGACGGCCAGCGCTTCGGCAGCGAAGAGGAGGCGCTCGTCTTTGTCGAGCAGGCCGCGCGGGATTACGTCGACCGCCTGCTGGGAGGCGCTTGATGGCGGTGTTTCCAGGGCAGCAAGGCATCGCCGGGAGCAACGTCGAAACTGCTGAAGAAAGCGCCGCCGCAGGCTGGACCGCGGTCCGGCCGCGCGAGTACCATATCGACGTTGTCCGGGGCCGGCCCTCTCTCGCCGGCGCTGGTTTCCTGCCGGACCTTTCTGATGAGGCGACCATGGAAATTCGGTTTCCCGCGGACGCGCCTGCCTACCGCGACTCCAATCTGACCGTTGTGTTTCCCGCGCTGGTGGACGGCGAACCGGTGCCGTGCGCGATTTCGGTCGAAGCGCTCGAAGATCATTTCGGCGCCTACTCCGAAGACCTGGAAGGGTGGATGCGCGCGTTCGACGCCGGCCGTCCGCGCATCGAAGCGGTGGCGCGCGAGCACTTGCAGATCAGTAACGGCACGCCCGTGCTGCTGAAAAGCGGCCATTTTCCGCCGGGCAACGTGAGCGGTGTGGGCGGTTGATGCCGCGTGAGTGCGACTCATTGGAATAGAGTGCTGCCGAACGCTCCGGACTGCTCCGGACTGCTGCCGCGTGCGGCTGATCGGCGGTGCGGGCCGAGGCGATCCGTCATGCGTTGGCATAAACGGCCGCTAGCCGGCTGGCAACTGGCCGCGCGAACACCGCTCACGGTTTCCTCCACAGCTATCATCGCCCTCGTTCAAACCGCGTTCGCCGCGCTTCTGTTTGCCCCAGCGCTAGAGCCTGCCGCCTCGCGTGCCGCATCGAACGCATGGCGGATACCTTCCTCGTAAGACGTTTTGGCGATCGGGCCGATCAGTTCCGTCAACGCCGAATCGTCGAGCACGACCGGTTCGTTCATCAGGTAGTTCATCTCCACCAGTTCCCGCATCAACGGATTGAACAGGCCGAGCAGGCGCAGCAGCGTTTTGCCGGCGACTAGCAGTTTCGGCTCGCGGCCCGCCAGCGCGTAGGCCTGCCGCGCCACTTCGCGCTGCGTGATCGTGCCCGCGCCGGCAAGGTGCCACCAGCGCCCATACGCTTGCGGCGTGCGCGTGAGCTTTTCGACCACCGGCCCGATGTCCGGCAGATAGATGAATTCATGCGGCACATCCACTGGTCCGGTCACTTGCGCGCGCTTGCCGTTCGCCGCGCCCTCGAACACGCCGTTCAGCAGACTGCGCTCGATACCCGGGCCGTAGAAGTCGGGCAGGCGCAGCACGAGGGTCGAGAGGCCGTTCTGTCCATGCGCTGCCAGCACCAGATTTTCCTGCGCGAGGCGCATCCGTCCTTTGAACGTGTGCGGCTCACGCGGATGATTTTCGCTGATCGGATTGCCGCGCGCGCGGCCGTACGGGTACACGGTGCCGATCAGAATGAAGCGCTCGACGCCTGCCGCCTTCACGCCGGCAAGGGTTCGCTCCATGAGCGGCGGATGAGCGGCGAACTGGTCGTACGGCACGCCCACAAGATAGATCACTGTCTGCAGACCTTGCGCGGCCGCGCGAATCGAAGCGGGGTCGTCCGGATTCCACGTGACGATCTCCGCATGCGGATCGTTTCCGAACGCGGCCTGGAGCGCCTCGCGGGAGCGGCCGACCACGCGGTAGTCGCGGCCCGCTGCACTGAGCGCCGCTGCAATGATCTGACCGGCCGCGCCCGCGGCTCCGAATAAACCCACCTTGCCTATGGCTTGCATGACGACTCCTCGAAACGGCGCCGCATCGCGCCTGCATGAATGGATTGACGAATGAAAATTTAATGAACGCCGTTTAGTGAACGGTGTTCAGTTTAATTTGACTTTTCAGTTTGTCAACCGGAAAATGTTCGCCATGGGAATCGCTGAACGAAAGAACCGCCAGAAGCAGGCATTGCGCGAACGCATCCTCGATGCCGCCCGCCGCATCGTGATGCGCGAAGGCTTTGCCGCGCTGTCCATGCGCAAGATCGCCGACGCCATCGAATATTCACCGGCCACGCTCTACCTGCACTTTGCGAGCCGCGACGAGATCGCGCAGGCACTGTGCGCGGAAGGCTACGCGCAATTGCTGGAGACGTTCGTGCCGCTCGCGGGCATCGCCGATCCGGCTGAGCGGCTCAAGGCGCTCGGGCGGGCTTATGTGGCGTTCGGGGTCGCGCATCCGGAAACCTACCGGCTGATCTTCATGGAAGATCCGAGCTACACCGGCGCGGCTTTGGGCGGCGCGCTCAAGGGCAGGGCGGTGCCGGACGAGGGCGCGGCAGTCACGCCAGCGGACGCGGCGGGTGGTGATTCGGCCGAACCCGAGGACGACCCCGGCGAGGCCGCGTTGCACATCATGATCTCCGCTTTGGAGGAACTCAAAGCGGCGGGCGGGCTGCCGGCATCGACGGATGTGGCGGTATGGGCCGAGGCGTTCTGGGCGACCTTGCACGGTATCGTTGCACTGAACCTCACCTGTCCCGTGTTTCCGACCGCGCCGCTCGACACGGTCGTGGGCGTCGCTTTAGATACCTGGCTGGGCGTGTCGGATGCGACGCCAAACAACGCGCCGTCGCAGCGCATCGCGACGACCGCGGGCACACGCAAGAAAAAGCCCTCTGGCGCGAGCGCGGAGTCGCCGGCGGAGCAAGACAATGAACCTGCCACGCAGACGCCGGCCAGGAAGCCGGCGCAAGCGGCGACGGCCAAGGTTCCCACGCCCGAGCCTGCGCCCGCTTCAAGGCGCAAACCCACGCGTGCGTGATACCGTTCAATTCCACCTCATACCGCGCCGCTGCGCCTAGCACTCCATGTCCATTCCCGCCTCGCCCGCCATCAGCGACGAAGTCGCGACCTACGTAGCCAACCGCATCGGCTTCATCGAACTGGAAAGGCCGAAGGCGCTCAACGCGCTGTCGACCGGCATGATTCGCGCAATGCACGCGGCGCTCGACCAGTGGCGCGAAAATCCCGATGTGCTCGCCGTCGTGGTGCGCAGCCAGCACCCGCGCGCGTTCTGCGCGGGCGGCGATATCCGCTTTCTGTATGAGACGGCGCAGCGCGGCGAGCAGGACGCGCGCGACACGTTTTTCAGCGAGGAATACCGGCTCAATCACGCCATCTTCACTTATCCCAAGCCGTATATCGCGTTCATGAACGGCGTCGTGATGGGCGGCGGCATGGGTATTTCACAGGGCGCGCATCGTACCGGCGGCCTGCGCGTCGTCACCAACTCGACCAGGTTGGCGATGCCCGAGACCCGCATCGGGCTATTTCCCGATGTCGGCGCGAGCTGGTTTCTGGCCCGCACACCTGGCGCGATCGGGCGTTATCTTGCCGTGACAGGCGAGACGATCGACGCGGCCGATGCGCTATACGCCGGTCTGGCCGACGCCTATATCGAGGACGCGGCATTGCCCGCGCTGATCGATACCTTGCGCAGCGAACTGTTCGAGCGAGGCGTGGACGTAGTGGCGTGCATCGAGCGTGAGGCGCTTGCGTACCAGGTCGTGCCGCAGCCGGAGGCCTCGTCGCTCGCACAGGCGCGTGCGTTGATCGACCGTCACTTCGCGTTGCCGGATGTCGCGCGCATTCTCGCCTCGCTCGAAAGCGAGCGCGACAGCGGCGAGGCCGCCGATTGGGCCGAACAGACGATCGCGATATTGCGCGAACGTTCGCCGTTGTCGATGGCGGTGTCGCTGGAAGTGGTGACGCGCGCCGAGGGTTCGATGGCGGACGTGCTGCGCGGCGATCTCGATCTGACGCGCTCGAGCTTTCTGCAGGGCGACACGATCGAAGGCATTCGCGCGCGCATCATCGACAAGGACAACGCGCCGCGCTGGCGCTTTGCGCGCATTGAAGACGTGAGCGCCGCCGAGGTCGAGAAGATGTTCGAGAGCCCGTGGCCGGCCAGCGAACACCCGTTGCGGGATTTGCGCGGCTAAGCCCTAAGCCTGAAACGCCGGAAAGCCATGCCGCCGTTGCGAGCGGCATGTCAGCGTGGTGCGTGACGTGCGGCGAGCTTGCAGGGGCCGTTCATTGCCCACGCGCATTGTCCACACTCATTGTCCACACTCACTCCTCATCTTCGCTTGCCATGAAGGCGCGCATGAACACCAGCGCGCCCCAGCCCCACATGGCATTCGCCGCGAAACCGACCGCGAGGCGCGGCAGCATATTGCCGCTCGGCCAGATGCCGCGCAGCGGATCGATGACGAACACGCTCGCCGCCGTCAATGCGATGCCGCCGAACACGAAGGCCGGCACCCAGGGTGCGCGACGATGCGGCGCGACGCGCAGGAGCCAAGCCATCAGCACGGCCCAGAACGCGCTCCAGATCGCGTTGGCGATGAACTCAGGCAGCCCGAGCGGTAGAAACGGCGCGGTCGAAAAACCGGTCGGGTCGATCATCCCGGCTGCGTGCAGCAGCGCCAGTGTCGATTCGTGGAAGAACAGGGAAGCCAGAAAACCGGCGACGAACGGCAGGATGAGTTTTTGCATGCATTGCACCGCCAGGGTACAGGCGGCGTGGTGTCGCGTGGCCTGCACCGGATTATTGGAAACGTGCGCCATTATATAGAGCGGCCCCAGACCTGTCGCTTCGCGCCGGGGCTGGCGGGAGGGCGGTACACGTCGCGCGGCCCGGCGCGTTAGCGAGCGTGACACGCGCTTGCTCGCCGCAACTCGGTTCCAAAAAGGCGTCCACCAAGCGTCCACCAGGCATCCACAAAGCGCGCCATCCGTATGCTTTAGCGTCGGGCTAATCACGAAAGTGGAAAACCTAAGCTAAAAAAAATCGTTCAAAAGCCGCGGCCCGATCCATAGACTCTTTCACCATACAGACGGCGTTTGCCGCCGTCGCCGTTTAATCGACGCGCGCATGACGCGCACGTTTGGTCGAGGGAAGCCGTCGCGATGTCCTGCCTGATGCCGATCTTCACCTGCCACATGGCGCACGCGCGCCGGCGGGTCCGCTGCCGCCGCTAGCCGGCGCCGATACCGCGTTTTTCCGTCTCCTTGCGCTGCACCGTCCGGCTGTGTGCCGGATGGATGCGCGCGGCCGCGCGCGCCGGCACTCGACGCACCGTTTCCATTCAATCCAGTTTCGATCATGCAGGAGCAGCAAATGAATGTGTTCTGGTTCATTCCGACTCACGGCGACAGCCGCTATCTCGGTACGTCCCAAGGCGCACGCGCAGCCGATTACGACTACTTCCAGCAGATCGCCGTCGCAGCCGATACGCTCGGCTACGAGGGCGTGCTGCTGCCGACGGGCCGCTCATGCGAGGACGCGTGGGTCGTCGCGTCGAGCCTGATCGCCGCGACCAAACGGCTGAAGTTTCTGGTGGCGATCCGCCCGGGCATCTCGTCGCCGGGTCTGGCCGCGCGTATGGCAGCGACGTTCGACCGTCTGTCGAACGGGCGTCTGCTGATCAATGTCGTGACCGGTGGCGATGCGGCGGAACTGGAAGGCGACGGCGTGTTCGTCGACCACGACACGCGCTATGAAATCACCGACGAATTCCTGCACATCTGGCGCAAGCTGCTGAGCGCCGCGCATACCAACGACGCGATCGACTTCGAGGGCAAGCATCTGAGCTCGAAGGGCGGCAAGGCGTTGTATCCGCCAGTACAGCATCCGCATCCGCCGCTGTGGTTCGGCGGCTCGTCGCCGGCCGCGCACGACATGGCGGGCGAGCATATCGATACCTATCTGACGTGGGGCGAGCCGCCCGCCGCAGTGGCGAAGAAGATCGCCGACATTCGCGCGCGCGCCGCGGCGCACGGCCGCGAGATCAAGTTCGGGATCCGTCTGCACGTAATCGTGCGCGAGACCGAAGAAGAAGCGTGGGCCGCCGCCGACAAGCTGATCAGCAAGCTCGACGACGACACCGTTGCGCGTGCCCAGGCTTCGTTTTCGAAGATGGACTCCGAAGGGCAGCGCCGCATGGCCGCACTGCACGGCGGCAAGCGCGGCGGCCGCGCGGAGCTCGAGGTCTATCCGCACCTGTGGGCGGGCGTTGGCCTCGTGCGAGGCGGCGCGGGCACGGCGCTGGTCGGCAACCCGGAGCAGGTGGCGGCGCTCATGAAGGAATACGCGGACCTCGGCATCGACACCTTCATTCTGTCGGGCTATCCGCATCTCGAAGAGTCGTATCGCTTCGCCGAACTCGTGTTTCCGCTGCTGCCGAACCGGCTGAACAAAGTCTCGAACGGGCCGCTGTCGGGTCCGTTCGGCGAGATCGTCGGCAACAACTATCTGCCGAAGGCGGCGAGTTCGAGCTGAGTGCAGGTGCTGCAAACGGCACGCGCGATCATCGATAAGCAATGAGGAAGGCAAGCATGGCTCAATCCACTGTAAGTACGGATCGGGACGAAGGCGCAACTGGCGGCGCGGGTTTCAATACGTTGCGCCGGATCGGCGCGCATCTCGCGCCGTGGCTCGCGCCGCTCGCGATTCTGCTGGCGTGGGAGTTCGCCGCGCGCAGCGGCGTGCTGTCCACGCGCGTGCTACCCGAACCCCTCGCGGTCGTGAAGGCCGCGTGGTCGCTAATCCAGTCCGGTGAAATGTGGGCGGACGTAAAGGTCAGCACGTGGCGCGCGGTGTCGGGTTTCGCGATCGGCGGCGGCATCGGACTCGTGCTCGGACTCGCCACGGGGCTGTTCAAGCCCGCCGAGGTCGCGCTCGATTCGACCGTGCAGATGATCCGCAACATCCCGGCACTGGCGATGATTCCGCTCGTGATTCTGTGGTTCGGCATCGAAGAGGAAGCGAAGGTGTTTCTCGTTGCGTTGGGCGTATTTTTCCCGATCTATGTGAACACTTTCCACGGCATCCGTTCGGTCGACGCCAATCTGATCGAAATGGCGCGCAGTTATGGCGTGAAGGGTTTTGCGCTGTACCGGCATGTGATTTTGCCGGGCGCGTTGCCGTCGATTCTGGTCGGCGTGCGCTTCGCGTTCGGGCTGATGTGGGTCACGCTGATCGTCGCCGAGACCATTTCCGCGCAATCCGGCATCGGCTATATGACGATGAATGCACGCGAATTCCTGCAAACCGACGTGGTGGTGGTCGGCATTCTGCTCTACGCCGCGCTCGGCAAACTCGCCGATGTGCTGGCCAAGAGCCTCGAGCGCGTCTCGCTGCGCTGGCACCCGGCCTACCAACGAGGAGCGAAGCCATGAACGCAACGACCTTGTCGGCGTCGTTCGGCGGGATCGCCGGCAGCGACCTCGAAGCCGAACTGGTGCAAGCCCGTACCGTCGAACATGACGCGAACGAAGCCGCGGACTTCGAGCATGCCGATGCGGCGCATCATCGACAGGCGCGCGCCGATTCGCGGCTGCATGGCGGCGCGCTCGCGCGCGACGACGTGCGCCGCGCGGCGGACTATTCGGTGGAGTTGCGCGGCGTCGGCAAGCGCTATGGCGAGCGCGAGGTGCTGGCCGATTTCAATCTGTCGATCGAGCGCGGCAGTTTCGTGGCGATCGTCGGCCGCAGCGGCTGCGGCAAATCCACCTTGCTGCGGCTCGTCGCCGGTCTGGAAAAGACTACTTCGGGCGTGCTCGAAAAGCGCACCGAAGACGGCGGCCCGCTCGACACCCGCATCATGTTTCAGGACGCGCGTCTGTTGCCCTGGAAGAGCGTGCTGCAAAACGTGATGCTCGGCTTGGGCCGCAGCGCGCGTGAGGACGCCCGCGCCGTGCTCGCCGAAGTCGGCTTGCTGGAGCGCGCCAACGATTGGCCCGCGCAGCTTTCCGGCGGCCAGCGTCAGCGCGTGGCGCTGGCGCGGGCGCTGGTGCATCGGCCGCAACTGCTGTTGCTCGATGAACCGCTCGGCGCGCTCGACGCCTTGACGCGCATTGAAATGCACGCGTTGATCGAGCGCCTGTGGCGCGAACATCGATTTACCGCGCTGCTGGTGACGCACGACGTACATGAAGCCGTGGCGCTCGGCGACCGGATTCTGCTGATCGAAGAAGGGCGCATTGCGCTCGATCAGCCGGTGCCGCTGGCGCGTCCGCGGGCGCGCGCATCGGCCGGTTTCGCCGCGCTCGAAGAGCATGTGTTGCAACGCGTACTGAAGACGGCGCCGAACGACGACGCGCTGTCCGACCGTGCGTACGACACACGTGACGAAGGCCGCGCGAGGCGGCCGACAGACGTCCGCTGGGCCGTCTGATATTCCTGGACTGACTGTTCTCAATCGCTTCTCTGGAGCCACTCGAAATGAGCATTTCCGCAATCAACGTACGCAATCAGTTCAAAGGCAAGGTCAAGGAAATCATCCGCGGACCTGTGGTGTCCGAAGTCGATGTCGATACGCCGTTCGGTATCGTTACCTCGGTGATCACTACGCGCTCCGTCGACGAACTCGATCTGAAGGTCGGCTCGGAAGTGGTCGCGCTGGTGAAGTCGACGGAGGTCTCGATCGCGCGCCTGTGAGGCTTGCGCTATTTCGCGTTCGCGCCGCTGGCGGGCGGCTCGTGCATCATCTTGTCGTTGGTCGGCTTCTCGGGGCGCTTGATCGGCATATTGTCAGGATTGATCGAGCCGCTTGGGCCGCTTGAGCCGTTCAAGCCTGAGGCGGACTGAGGCGGCCTGACCATCGACGAATTGGCGTCCGGCGCCGCGGCCTGCGCGGGTTTTTGTGCGGGTTGTTGTCCTGATTGTTGCCCTTGTCCCGGCTTCGCCGTCTGCGCGAATGTCACCGCTCCGCGCGCGCCGGCTATTGCCAGCGCGACGCCCGCTATCAGCGCGGCCCATCTGTTTCGCTCCATGATCGTCCTCCTTGGCGGTGCCGCCTGCCGGGTTGCGGTTGCCGGTTGCCGGTGTCGACGCCGTCGTGCTTGCGGAATCATTTGCGCGACGCAACCCGCGTGCCTCGACGCGGCACCTGCATACGTCCCCGAAACTTGCTAGGATGAATTGAGCATGTAGACGGAGACAGCCATGTCTAAGTCATTGAGTCCCGAATCGGTCGAGGCCTTGCGGCGTCTGAACGACGTCGGTGTCGGACAGCCGGCGCCGAAACTCGATCAGTCCGTGACCGCCGAATTGCTGGCGGGCGGTCTGGTTGCCGAAGCGAGCGGCGGCGAAGTCGAGATCACCTGCAACGGCCGGCAATACCTTTCGGGCGATTGCGATTGATCGTCGAGGCGGTATCGGCCTGACGCTCGGGCCGAATCGTTCCGCGAGCCGCTGGCGTGCTCGCCGGACGAGTCTGGCCGTCAGATTCGCGCAGGTATCACGGAGGAGACCATGGAGCCGAAGGGCCTCGATATGGGGGACTACCAGGAGCGCTATCAGGACTACGACATCGAGGTCGCCGTCGAGCAGGTGCTGACGGGCGTCAAAGCGCATTTTCGGGTGTTGCGCAACGGCGCGGTGGTGGTCGACTGGCGGCTCGTGCATATCGACAGCCTATGGTCCACCGAGCATGCCGCGGCCGAGGCGGCCTTGCGGGCGGCGCGCGAAGTGATCGACGCGGGGTTTGCCATTTAGGGGCCAAGCGGTTTGGTGGCAGACCGTTGCGCCGAGGCGCGCTGGCGTGATATCGGCGGCGCTGTTCTAAAGGTAGTTTGCAGCGGCTTGTGGAGCTGCTTGCGGGGCCTTGTGTGACGCAAGGTAAACGCAACTGGGCGCCGGCATCGATACTGCATGCGCGGCGCCCAGTTTACCGGCCGCCCTCGTGAGGCAGCCGGTTCAACGGCAACTGCTTAGTGGCCGAAGAAAACCGATTGCGGGCCCGAAACCGGCTCTTTGGCGCCCGATTGCGACGACACGTTGTTCACGCCGCCGTAGGCATTCGATTCAGCGTTAGCGCGTTCAGCCGCGACGGTTTGTGCGTTCTGGCCTTGTTGCGAAGCCGGTGCGCCGACCGACGGACGATAGAACGGTGCCGGGCCGTAGCCGCTAGCAAAAGCGGGAGCGGCGATCGAGGCAGAAACAGCAACCAGCAGGGCGGCGATGAGCTTGGTCTTCATGGTGTGACTCCGATAACGTTACGACTTCATTTCAGGAAGGCGTCGCAGGGGCCGGTGAGGTGTGTCTGCAACGTCGATGGAATGCAGTGTATACCCCTACTATCGAGAATTTGTATCGATAACTTGAAATTACTGTTCTCTATTCTGGAATAATCGGCGCAAGGCAGGCGGGATAAGCGTGAGCGATGGTCCGACCCCTTGCGGCAAGGGTTTTGAGGAATAAAGACCCGCGGCGCAACGAGGTTAAATGCATTGAATGAAGCGCGGCTCGATCGAATTCGATCGGATCCGTTGCTTGGGGGAGCACTCTGATGGACCTATGGATTCAACCATGCGCTGCCTGCGCTGACCTGTATGGCCAACCGGCCGCCAGTAGCCCGCACGACAGGTTGGCGCTGAATAATCGTGGGGCGGTGAAAGACGTGCGAGTGGAGGAGCACTACACCTGCGTGCGCTGCAACGCGGTGTTCGCTCGCATTCTGACCGGCGAGCCGCACAAGCAGATCTGGATGTTGCTGAACGCGAGTCAGCACTGACGGCTGACGGTTCGGCGATTTTTGCGGACGCACCGCCTCCCACGACAGCAGGGCGATGCCGACAAGCGTATAGAGGATGACGCCTCGCAGCGGGCGGCTCGCTGAAACGTTGGCGGCGTTCCTGTAAAGTTTTCGGTGCGGCTGCCGAAAACGAAAGCATGAAATACTTCTTTGACTACAAACTCGCCGAGCGATACGGCTACGGGATCGCGGTGTATATCGCCGCCGAAACTTCCGATTTGCAACGTGCCATTGATTTGACAAACGCTCGACGCCTGCGCGCCGGTCGGCGCCCGCTCGAGGACGCGAAGATCGAGGACGTGCTATCGGCCATGCGCAACACGGGGCGGCTTTCGACCGAAAGGGATGAGGGCGGAGCCAACGTGTCGGACGCAACGCGGTGAAGCGGGATTCAAACCGCGAAGGAAAACCGCAAAGGCCAAAACAAAAACGGCGTAGTGATTTCTCACAACGCCGTTCGTAAAACTTGACTACTTGAATTCTTTGGGGTGGCTGATGGGGCTCGAACCCACGACAACAGGAATCACAATCCTGGACTCTACCAACTGAGCTACAGCCACCACTGACATCTGCTTGACTTGCCGTAAAACCTGGCTCGTCGATGAAGAAACGAGATTATACGAACAAGAATCTCGTTTGCCTAGTCCTTTATTCAAAAATTTCGGCAGGCTCGCGCAGATGCTGCCTTGCCTCATCGAAGATGCTCAGATCGCGCGCGGCGAGACGTTTGCTATCGGACAGCACACGGCGCCACCCACGCGCGCCCGCCTCACCGCGATAGAGGCCGAGCGCATGGCGCGTAATCGCGCCGAGATACGTGCCGCGCGCCATTTCGGCCGCGCAATACTCGATCAGTTTCGCTTCGACCTGCTCGCGAGTGAGCGGCGTTTCTGTCGAACCATAGAAGCGCGCATCGACATCGGCCAGCACATACGGGTTGTGATACGCCTCGCGCCCGAGCATGACACCGTCGACGTGTTGAAGATGCGTCTCCACTTCATCAAGCGTCTTGATGCCGCCGTTGATGATGATCTCCAACTGCGGAAAGTCGCGCTTCAACTGATACGCGTACTCGTATTTCAGCGGCGGAATCTCGCGATTTTCCTTTGGGCTCAAACCCTTCAGAATCGCGTTGCGCGCGTGCACGATGAACACATTGCAGCCGGCGTTCGCAATCGTGCCGACAAAGTCGCGCACGAAACCGTACTCCTCGACTGCATCCACGCCTATGCGGTGCTTGACCGTCACCGGCACGGACACCACATCGCGCATGGCCTTGACGCAGTCGGCGACGAGTTGCGGCTCGTTCATCAGGCACGCGCCGAATGCGCCACGTTGCACGCGCTCGGATGGGCAGCCGCAGTTCAGATTGATTTCGTCATAGCCCCATTGTTCGCCGAGTTTCGCCGCGCGCGAGAGATCGTCGGGTTCGCTGCCGCCGAGTTGCAGAGCAACCGGCGCTTCTGCCGGCGTGAACGCGAGATGGCGCGGCACGTCGCCATGCAGCAGCGCGCCGGTCGTCACCATTTCCGTGTAAAGCCAGGTATGGCGAGAGATCACGCGATGCAGGGAGCGACAGTGACGATCAGTCCAGTCCATCATGGGTGCAACCGAGACGCGGCGGGGACTGGGAGTTCGAGGTGAAGACATGGGGCGGCCAGACGGCTTGATTCAAAACACCGATTTTACCGCAACGCGTGAAATCGCCGTCCGGGCAAGACACTCGCGAGCCGTGCTGTCCAGAAGCCGTGCCATTGACTGGCCCGCGAGTCAGGTGCGGGCCACGTCAATGTCCATGTCCTCCTCCGTGACCGCCGCTGCTGCCCCAAGAGCTTCCGCCGCCGCTGCCGCTACCTGCGCCGTGGTAGCCGCCGTAACCTCCGCCATGCCAGCCGCCGCCGTGCCCTCCGTCCCCGCCGTGCCACCCATGGCCGCCATGCCATCCGCCGCCATGGTAGTAACAGCAGGACCCACCCCAGCCGCCGTAGATGCCGACGCTGCCGTAAACCGGCGCATACGGTGGTCCGTAAGCGTAGCCGTAGCCGGGGTAATAAGGTTGCGCGTAGCCGTAGTCGTATGCCGGTGCGACGACGCATCCGGTCAGGCTGGCCATCACCGCCAACAGTGCCATTGATGCAATGAGCCTGCTCACGATTTTCTCCTTCGGGTAAGAGTGAGAAACCGCGCACGCTCAGGAGTTCAGCAGCATTTGTGTCCGCACATTACGGTTTGCGCGCGACATAGCGCGTCCAATGATCACGCGTTGTAATTGGAGACCACTGCTTAAGGCGCGGCGACACGTTTCGAAAACTTACCCATTCACCCCGCTGTAACAGTTAGTTAAATTTTCGCAACGCAACTGTAGGGCGCGCCTGTTAAGTTCCCTTCAGACAATTAACTCGAATCCAGCCGATGCCAATTTGCCGGCCGGATGAAAAGACCGCACCCGCTTACCGTCAGGATCGCTCGAAGCGAAGCCTGCGAAGATCCACCCTTTAATGACGCACGATCCCCAGCCGGCCACTGCATCAGAATGGCGCGCCGCAGGCGACGCCTTTGCTGCCCGCGGCGAACTCGACGCCGCGCTGCAACGTTTCGAAAACGCGCGCGCGCTCGCGCCTCGCGACGTGCTCGCGCACCAGCGCATCGCGGCGACGCTCGCCGCCCTGAGCCGCTTTCCCGAAGCCGTGCTCGCCTATCGAGCGGCAATTGCGCTCGATCCGCGCGACACGGATTCGCATCACGGACTCGGATGGACGCTCGAGCGGATGCATCGGCTCGAGCAGGCGGTGGATGCTTACCGCGAGGCGGCCCGCCTGAATCCGCTAGCCGACGGTTCGCACAACAATATGGGCAATTGCCTGCAGGCGCTCGGCCGCTTCGACGAAGCTCACGCCGCCTATCGCCGGGCGATCGAGGCCGCGCCGCGGGTGCCGCTGTATTACCGCAATTTCGTGCAGACCAAGCGCCTCACCAGCGAAGATCCGGTATTTATCGCGATGGAGAGTCTTGCCGGTAACGCCGCTTCGTTGACGCCGGCCGATCAGGCGGAGATTCACTTCGCGTACGGCCAGGCGCTCTCCGATTTGGGCCGCAACGACGCGTCGTTCGATCATTTCCTGAAGGGCAACGCATTGCACCGCGCCGGCGTGCGCTACAACGAGGCGGAGACGCTCGGCCTGTTCGCGCATCTGCCTGAGCTGACGACTTCGGCGGTGCTGGACGCGAAGCGCGGCCTGGGTGATCCGTCACAAGCGCCGATCTTTATCGTCGGCATGCCGCGCTCGGGTTCGACCTTGATCGAACAGATTCTCGCGAGCCATCCTCAGGTATTGGGCGCGGGTGAGCGCACGGAATTCGGCGAAGCGCTGGTGAGCTGCATCCGCCGCGATCCGCAAGATCCTTTGCGGATCGATATCGAGGCACTAGGGGAGGTCGGCGCCGCGCCGTTGCGCGCGCTCGGCGCGGACTATTTGCGTCGCATGCGCGGCGCGTCGCCGGAGATCCACGACCCTGCACAGAGCGAAGACGCCGCGCCGACCTCGCGCTACACGCACTTCACCGACAAATATCCGTTCAACTTCATCAACCTCGGCCTGATTCATCTGGCGCTGCCGAACGCCCGCTTCGTTCATAGCAGCCGCGCGCCTGTGCCAACGTGCCTGTCGATCTTCTCACGGATTTTTCATGACGTGCCATTCAGCTATGATCTCGGCGAACTGGGCCGCTACTACCGCGCCTATGATGCCCTGATGGCCCACTGGCAACGCGTGCTCCCAGAAGGGGTGATGATCGAGGTCAAATATGAAGAACTGGTCGACGATTTCGAAGGCAATGTGCGCCGCCTGCTCGCGCATTGCGGGCTCGACTGGGACGAGCGCTGCCTGTCGTTTCATCAGAACAGGCGTCAGGTGAACACAGCCAGTTCCGCGCAGGTGCGCCGTCCGCTTTACAGGACGTCATTGCAACGGTGGCAGCCACAACAGGCCTTGCTTCAACCGCTGTTCGACGGTCTCGGCCCGAAGCTGGCTCCGGCGCACGGACATGAGGCTGACGAGGTCGCGGCACCCGGCTCGGAGCGTCGCGCATGAGCGCATCCCGCGGCGCCGTGATCTGGATGACGGGACTTTCCGGCGCCGGCAAGTCGACGTTGGCCAACGGCTTGCTCGAGCGGCTGAAGCAGGCAGGGCATGCCGCGATCGTGCTCGACGGCGACGTGCTGCGGCGTGGACTGAACGCCGACCTCGGCTTCACGCCTGAGGACCGCACCGAAAACCTGCGGCGGGTCGCGCACGTCGCGGCGCTCTTCATGCAGCAGGGCTTTGTCGTGATTGCCGCCGTGATCTCGCCGGAGCATCGGCATCGGCGCTCGGCGCGCGAAATTGTCGGCGAAGGGTTTGTCGAGGTCTTCGTGAAGGCCCCGCTGAAGGTCTGCGAAGCGCGCGATGCCAAGGGGCTTTATGCACGCGCGCGACGCGGCGAAATTGCGCATTTCACAGGTATTTCCGATCCGTTCGAAGCGCCGCTCGCGTCCGACGTGGTGATCGAAACCGACCGGATGCCGGTCGACGAATGCGTAGACCACGTGTTCGCGTATCTGGCCGCGACGGGCCGTCTGGGCGGGTAGCGCGTTTTTGTCCTGACGCCCCAGCGTATTACCGCAACACACTACCCGAATGATGCAGGGCCGGGTACACGCCGATGATGAACGCCGCGTAGATCGCGGCCATCGTCACGCCGGCCGCGGTGCCCCAGATGTCGCGCGATGCGGCGCCCTGGCGGAAATGAACGGGTAGTCCGACGACGAGGTAGCCGATCAGAAAGAATGCGATGACGGCACGCACGGGCGAAAGGTCGTGGCCGATAAATTCAAGCAGCGCGGACAAGCTGAAATCAGACATGGACGGGCAGGCAGGATGAGATGCGAATGATGGGGCGAACCACGGCGCGAACCACGGCAAAACGCGCGAAGACCTACGTGGATTAAAGTCCATCCAGTGCGCAAGGTACAAGCAAAACTCTGTATAAATTTGTACAGGCTTGCATTACTTGCACGATGCCTGCGCGGCAACTTTCAACCGCGCTTCACGACACTTCACGCGGCTTTCACCGCGAAGCGATCAGCGTTTGCGCAGAGGATCGAGCAGCGACTTCAGGCCGTTGTGATCGATCTCCTGCATCAAGGCCAGCAGCCGGCCGATTTCTCCCGGCGGAAAGCCCTGACTGGCAAACCAGTTTAGATAATGACCGGGCAAGTCCGCAATCAGGCGGCCCTTATATTTTCCGTAAGGCATGACACGCGTGACCAGCAGTTCGAGGTGTTCGGGATTCATTGCACAAGGTCGGGGCGCGGAGAAACGTTGCGTGTGGAGAAAGCGGGCAGCGCCCGTTGGAGCATGCATTTTAGCGTGCCCTGCAGGTATCGCGCCGGCGTGGTAATGTCAGCACTTTTCGTTCAACCAAATAACAGGACAAGTTCAATGGAATACCGCAGACTCGGCGACTCCGATGTGCAGGTCAGCCTGATCGGTCTCGGCACCATGACATGGGGCGAGCAGAACACGGAGCAGGAAGCGCATACGCAGATCGATTACGCACTCGATCACGGCGTCAACCTGATCGACACCGCTGAAATGTACCCGGTGCCGCCGCGTGCCGAGACGCAAGGTTCGACCGAGCGCTTCATCGGCACATGGCTCGCGCAGCATCGCGGCGCACGCGAGAAAATCGTGCTCGCCACCAAGATCGCGGGCCCCGCGCGTCAACCGCATAACCCGCGCCATATTCGTGGCGAAGGCAACCAGTTCGACCGCAAGAATCTGACCGAAGCGCTTAACGACAGCCTGAAGCGCCTTCAAACGGAGTACGTCGATCTGTATCAACTGCACTGGCCGGATCGCAGCACGATGACGTTCGGCCGCCCCGCGTATCCGTGGGTCGACGACGCTTATACGGTGCCGATCGAAGAAACCCTGTCCGTGCTCGCCGAATTCGTCAAGGCGGGCAAGGTGCGCCACATCGGCGTGTCGAACGAAACGCCGTGGGGTGTCGCGCAGTTTCTGCGCGCGGCCGAAAAGCTCGGCTTGCCGCGCATCGTCAGCATTCAGAATCCGTATAGCCTGCTCAATCGCACTTATGAAGCCGGTTTGTCGGAATACGCGCATCGCGACAACATCGGGTTGCTGGCTTATTCGCCGCTGGCCTTCGGCTGGTTGTCGGGCAAGTACGAAGGCGGCGCGCGTCCGGCCGGCGCCCGCATCTCGCTGTTCGAGCGCTTCCAGCGCTACAGCAAGCCGCAAGCGGTGCAGGCCACCACGCGTTACGTGGAACTCGCGAAGCGCCACGGGTTGTCGCCCGCGCAACTCGCGCTCGCGTTCGTCAACAGCCGGCCGTTCGTGACCAGCAATCTGATTGGCGCGACCTCGCTCGATCAGCTGAAGGAAAACATCGCCAGCGTCGACGTGAAACTCTCGCCGGAAGTGCTCGCGGAAATCGATGCGCTGCATGAGTTGCAGCCGAATCCCGCGCCTTGATGTGCGATTACCGGCGCTGCGATTCGAGTCGGGTTTGATGGAACATGCAGTTCCGCTCGAATCGCTGCGTTATCTGGCTGCCCCGGCTAGTTGGCCGGGAGCTTGCCAATTGATCCGCTTCTGCAATTGCGTCACACCTCGACGCACGCTCAGCGAATCTTCAACTTTGCGCGTACGGCATAAAGCGCGAGCAAACTCGCCACTGCACAGAACATCAGATAGAAACCGGGCGCCAGTTTGTTGCCGCTAGCATCGATCAGCCAGGTAATCACGAACGGCGCGAAGCCGCCGAACACCGTCACGCCGATGTTGTAGCTCACCGCCAGGCCAGTCGCGCGCGTCTGCGTCGGGAAGATCTCCGACATCAACGCGGGCAGCGCGCCGAAATACGTCGCCTTCAATACGCCGATCCAGATCAGCGCGAGCAGCATCGTCACGAATGACGGATGCGCGTTCATATAGACGAAGGCCGGATAAACCGTCATCAGCATCAGCACGGCGGCCGCCGCCATGATGCGGATGCGCCCGAGGCTGTCGGACAGGTGACCCGCGAAAGGCGTCAGCACGGTGAGCACGACGCCGGTGGCAAGCGTCGCCGCGAAACCGGTGGAGGCGGGCAGGTGCAATTGCTTGATCGCGTAGGTCGGCATGTACAGGATCATGTAATTGGCCGCCGTCGAAATGACCAGCGAGCCGACCGCGAGCAGCATGCGGACTTTCTGCGTGCCGAACAGGTCGCGCAGAGGCGTGCGGGCTTTCGGCTCCGCATTGAACTCGGCGCCTTCGTCCACGTAACGGCGAATATAGAAACCGACCGGACCAATCGCGAGGCCGAACAGGAAGGGCACGCGCCATCCCCACGATTCGAGTTGCGCCGCGGTGAGCTGGCTTGTCAGCAGCGCGCCGAAGCCGGAGGCGAGCAGCGTCGCCATGCCCTGGCTCGCGAACTGCCAGCTGCCCATGAAGCCGCGTCGCTCGGGAGCATGTTCGACCAGGAATGCCGTGGATGCGCCAAACTCTCCGCCTGCCGAAAAACCTTGAACGAGGCGCGAGAGCATGATGCCGGCAGGCGCCCATAGCCCGATCGCAGCGTACGGCGGCATCACGGCGATCGTCAGGGTGCCGATCATCATCAGCGCGATAGAGAGCAGCAGCGACGCCTTGCGTCCGGCGCGGTCGGCGAGTGAGCCGAGCACGAGTCCGCCGAGCGGCCGGATCAGGTACGAGATGCCGAAGGTGCCGAGCGTGAGCATCAGCGAGATCGCTTCGGTGCGTGCCGGGAAGAACAGCTTCGCGATAGTCACCGCGAAGAAACCGTAGACGACGAGGTCGAACCATTCGAGCGCGTTGCCGATCGACGCCGCGAGAATGATGCGATGGACCTTCGCGGCGGAAGGCCGCGCGGCGCTGGCTTGCAAAGTGGACGTGCTCATCGTGGACGTGCCTCGTGAGATAAACGGATAACGGCGTGCCGGGCCCGAGCGCGTGGATGTCGCTCGGGCTTTGCTCAGATGCTGCTCGGGTGCTGCTCAGATGCTCAGGCGTCGCTCAGATCGCGCCGCGGGTTGTCGCGCGCGGGGAGTTTTCGCCGAGATCCCAGAAGAGGCCCGCCATGATCTGCAGACCTTCGCGCACGACTGGTCCGAGCAGGTGCTCATTCGGCGCGTGCTGCGAACAGGCCGGGTACGAGTGGGGCACCCACAGGGTCGGCAGGCCGAGCGTGTCGGCGAAGACTTCGTTGGGCAGCGTGCCGCCGAGGTTCGGCAGTACGGCGGTCTTCTTGCCGGTGGTCTGTTCGAGCGACGCAATCGCCCACGTGACCCATGGATCGTCCGGGTTCAGACGGGTGGCCGGCGCGCCGCGCTCGACTTCGATCTGCACTTCGGAAAAACCGTGCGCATCCAGATGCGTGCGCAGATACCGTTCGAGATTGTCCCAATCGGTGCCGACCACGAAGCGCAGCTGGCAATGCGCGAACGCCGCCGAAGGAATCGCATTGACCGGGTTCTCCGGGTTGCCGGCCTTGAACGCAAGTATTTCGAAGCTGTTCCAGCCGAACACGCGCTCAGGCGCACTCAGGCCGGGCTCGCCCCAGTTGTCGTCGACCGCCGGATCGCCCGGGCCGCCGCCCACCGTGATATCGGCGAGCGCACGGCGCACCGCCTCGGGAATCGGCGGCGGACGCAAACCCTCGACGGCGATCACGCCGCGCGCATCGACGAGGCTCGACAACGCATTCGCCAGCACGGTGGCCGGATTGCGCAGCAGACCGCCCCAATTGCCGGAATGATGCGCACCGTCGCGCAGATTCAACGACAGCTTGAAATTCACCGAGCCGCGCGAGCCGAGGAACACGGTAGGGCGGCGCGCGGCGAGACGCGGGCCGTCGGAGGCGATCAGCACGTCGGCGGCGAGTTCTTCACGGTGCGCGCGGCAGATTTCGTCGAGTCCGGGCGAGCCGGTTTCCTCGCCCATCTCGATCAGCAGCTTTGCGTTGAAGCCGAGCTTGCCGCCGCGCGCGGCCAGCACGCTCGCCAGCGCGGCGAGGTTGATGGTGTGCTGACCTTTGTTGTCGGCGGTGCCGCGGCCGAACCAGCGTTCGCCTTCGACGGTCACGGCCCACGGTGTCAGCGGCGCGCGCCACTGGCTGTCGTAGCCGCGCACCACGTCGCCATGTCCATAGATCAGCACGGTCGGCAGGTCGTCGGCCTCGTGGCGGCTCGCGATCAGGAACGGCCCGAAGCCGTCCACCGGGTTCGCGACGATGCGTGTGCTGAAACCGAGGGCCACCGCTTCGGGTGTGATTTCGTCGGTCAGATACGACAGCAGCGCGGCGGCGCGATCGCTCTCCTGGCTTTCCGTGCGAAAACCAACGCGGCGGTTCAGCGTTTCGAGAAAGGCGCCGGATTCGAAATGGTGTGTGGCGTGCTCGATGGCCTCGGTGCGGCTCATAGGTGTCTCCAATGCGGGCGAATGTGGGGCGGGCGGCGCGTGGTCTCGGGCTCGATCGCGGGGCGATTGCGGGTCGATTGCGGGGCGATTGAGACAGGCCACGGTCTGCAGCGTCGAATCGATTCTAGGAGGCCGTTTTTTTTGTCACAATGATCGTCTTTCGAAGCTTGCGTTGCCGAAAAGGCAAAGCTCAGCGCAAGCAGTAAAACTGCCGGCGGCCATCGGCCTGGCAGCGCCTACCGTTGAATGAGGCATCACTCATGGCACTTTCGCTGCATGGCATCGCGCTGCGCTATTTCGTCGAAGTCGCGCGCACCGGCTCGATCAGCGACGCCTCCGCACGTCTGCATGTCGCCGTGTCGGCAATCAGCCGCCAGGTGGTGCGACTCGAAGGCGACCTCGGCGTCGCGCTATTCGAGCGGCGGCCGCGCGGCATGGCGCTTTCCGAAGCAGGCGAGCGCCTGCTTGCGTACGCGCAGCGCAGTCTGCTCGAGGCGGAGCATGTGATGAAGGAGATCGGCGGGCTCGAAACCATGCACGGCAGCATGATCAAGCTGGCCAGTTCGGAGGGATTCGCCGCCGATTTCCTGCCTACCGCGATGGCGGGCTTTCGCGTTCAGTATCCGGGCATCGACTTCACGCTGTCGGTCATGTCACCGGACGCGGCGACCCGCCGGGTGCGCGACGGCGACGCCGATCTTGCGTTGACCTTCAGCCTCGCGCCGGAAAAAGGCGTCAAGGTCGAGCACACGGAGCGCGCGCCGGTGCTGGCGCTGCTGCGCGCCGATCATCCGTTGGCCGCGCGCGCGAAAGTGTCGCTCGCCGACTTGCAGCGCTATCCGCTGGTGCTGCCCGAGCCCGGCACGACGATTCGTCAATTGATCGACATTACCTGTGCGCTCGAAGGCATCCTGCTCGAGCCCGATCTCACCTGCAACAATAGCGGCGCCATGTACCGTTACGCGCAGAAGTCCGGCGCGATCATGTTCACGGGTCTGCTGTCCGTGCGCGACCGTTACGCGGACGACGGCTTCGTCGTGATGCCGCTCACGCATCCCCAAATGCGCCAGCGCAGCATTCAGGTTCAGACCATGGCGGGGCGTGAGTTACCGCCGTCGGTGCGAGCCTTCAGGGACTATCTGATCACGGAAATCGCGGGTGCGAAGCCGGCGCAGGGGACTGCCATGAAGGCCGTTCGAAAGCGAACCACGCCCCCGCGCTGAACGCGCAAAGGCACGGATAGCCCGCCGGGCTTCCAGGCGGCAAGGCTACGTTTGCGGCCGGCCGCGAACGTTAGGGCGAAGGGATGGCGTGCGTGCGATAGCGATCCATTCAGCGCCGATTGAAAGGCAAATGTCCCTGCCGGATCACGAATCACGACCTAAACTGTGGTGGACGGGGCCGGCTGAAAGCGCCGGACTGCGCGGCAGGGATTGCTGCAGCGCACACCAGTGGTAGGATTCAGCCCGAAAAATGGAGAGCGGCGCGCGCTCGATGCAGCGCGCCGTCCACAACAGAGCGATAGGAACTCAGGACATCGAATGGCGCAACAAAAAACAAACCCAAAACTTGAGCAGGCGCTGACGCGCGGGGATCTTGCAATCCGTCAGGCGAATTCGGCGCGAGCGACGGCATTGCTGCGCGCGTTGGGCAAGATGATCGTGGAGGCCTCGGCGACGATCGGCGTGGAAGCCTTTACCCTGATTCCCGACGGCGACAAGATCTATGATCCGGCCGACGGGCTGTGGCCGCAGGAATTGCAGATCTCGCTCGACGGTCCGGTGGAAGAAGCCGATCCGGACGAGGTTCGCACGGTTCGACTGATCGCCGATGAGCCGGGCACGATGTTCCGCGTCGAATGGCAGCGTGCCGACGGCAAGATCGGCCGTCAGGACGGCGGGCCGTTCGCCACGGTGGCGTTCATTTCCGACGTGGACATTCCATGGACCGACGACGAGGACTGAGCCGGTCCGGGTCGCGGCAGGCGCTGATACGTTGGGATCGACACTGAGCGACCCGGCCTCGGCGCCTATGGTTATCGAAAGCCGAAGCCTACTTCATCATCCTGCGGCGAAACAGAATCGCCGCCACGACAAACCCGCCTACCGCATACGCCGCCAGCACGGCCACATGCAACAGCGCATGTTCGATTGGACGTCCCAGCATGGCCGGCCGCATCAGGTCGACGGCATGCGCCAGCGGCAACACTTCGGTGACGCCGCGCGCAACGGCGGGCAATTGCGATGCCGGAAAGAACACGCCGGACAGCAACAGCATCGGCGTCAACACCAGCGTCTGGTAAAACATGAAGAAGTCGTACGAAGGCGCGAGCGCTGTGACGACCATGGCGATGCTCGCGAATGCGAGGCCGGTCAGCACGACGACCGGCAACGCCAGCAGCATCGACGGAAAATTTGCGTAGCCCAACGCGCCGGCCACCAGCATGATCGCGGCGCCGGACAGCATCGACTTGCTGCCGGCCCAGATCACTTCACCGAGCACGATGTCGCCGAGCGTCAGCGGCGTGTGCATGATCGCCTCCCAGGTGCGCTGCACATGCATGCGCGAGAAGCCCGAATACATCGACTCGAAACTCGCCGACATCATCACGCTCGACGCCACGGTGCCCGCCGCGAGAAAGGCGATATACGACACGCCCTCGACATGGCCGACCATCAGCCCCAGCCCGAAACCGAGGCCGAACAGGTAGATCATCGGATCGGCAAGATTGCCGAACATCGAGGCGAGCGCGAGCTTTCTCCACACCAGATAATTGCGGCGCCACACGGCGATCCAGTTGGTTGCGTTCGCGGGAAAAGCGGCGAAGGTTTCCTGTTTCGACGGGGTCTCGCCCGGGGAGTCGTAGGTGCGTGCGTCCATTGCGTGTCTCGTGCGGTGTCCCCGAGGGGACGTGCTTCGTCGTTATGGCTGTAGCGCGTTGCGTGCGATGCCGCTATTCATGCTTCTTCACATGCTTCTTCAGTCCTGCATCTCGCGGCCGGTGAGCCGCAGGAACACGTCTTCCAGATTCGCCGGCCGGTGCAGATAGCGCAGATCCGCGCGCTGCTTGAGCCGCGCATGCACCGGTTGAGCGTCGTTGACGTAGCAGAACAGCGTTTCGCCGCTGATCTCGGTGCGCTCGACGAGCGGCGCCAGTTCATCGCGCAACGCGACCGGATCCGGTCCGAAGATCTCGATCACATCGCAACCGATCTCGGAGGCGATCAATTCGCTCGGCGCGCCTTCGGCGATCTTGCGTCCTTCCTCGATCACGCACAGCCGGTGGCAGAGCCGTTCGGCTTCTTCCATGAAGTGCGTGGTCAGCAAAATGGTCTTGCCGCGCGCGAGCAACGAGCGCAGCCGCTCCCAGATCAGATGCCGCGCCTGAGGATCGAGGCCGGTGGTCGGTTCGTCCATGATAAGCACGTCGGGATCGTTGACGAGCGCGCGCGCCAGCGTGAGGCGCCGCTTCATGCCGCCGGACAGTTCGCTCACGCGCGCATCCGCCTTGCTCTCCAGGCGCGCGAATTCGAGCAGCGAGGGCACCATCGCACGGCATTGCGCGGCGCTCAAACCGAAGTAGCGGCCGAACACCAGCAGGTTCTCGCGCACCGTGAAGTCGGGATCGAGATTGTCGAACTGCGGCACCACGCCGACGCGCGCCCGCGCCACGCGCGCGCGGCTGGGAATCGGCTCGCCGCACAGGCGGATCGTGCCCGCATCCGGCGAGGCGATGCCGAGCAGCATGCGCAACGTGGTGGTTTTGCCCGCGCCGTTCGGGCCGAGCAGGCCGAAACATTCCCCGGCGTCGACATGGAACGACAGTCCGTCGACGACGGTCTTTTCGCCGTAGCTTTTTTTGACCTCGTGAAATTCGATGGCGGCTTCAGGCATGGATCGAACGAGTCTCCGGAACAGACATGGATGATTTTAATGGCCGGGAAGGCCGCCTATTCTAGGGCATCGGCGGCTCGGCGTTGGTGCGCGCCCGACGCTCCCGCACGGGTTTCCCGCACTGCGGCAACGAGCGCAAGCAAGCCTGTTGGCGCGCGCACCTCTTTAGAGCGTGGCTTGTGTGCCGTTACCGCACAGTTAGCGTTTTCCATCCCTTGCAACCTGAATTGCGGCGCACCATGATTCATTCAGATCGCGCGTCCCGCGCGAAGGGAGAAAAATCATGGCGAGCTACCAGAAAATCCTGCTGTGCTACGACGGCTCGCGCGAAGGCCGCAAAGCATTGCGTTGCGGCGCCGATCTGGCGTTGGATCTGAAAGCGGAAACGCACTTGTTGTCGGTCGTCGATATGCGTTCGAGCATTGCGCAAAGCGCGGGCCTGCTGACCGACGTGGCTTGCGGCAGCTTCGAAAAGACTGCCCGCGACATCCTTCAGGAAGGCGTGGACTGGCTCACCGAGCGAGGCGTGAGCGCACAAGGGCATTTCGCGTTCGGCCATCCGATCGACGAGATCGCCAACCTTGCCAATGAATTGCACGTCGACCTGGTTGTGGTTGGCCACCGCTGCCGCACCGGTTTGTCACGTTGGTGGATGGGCGCGGGCAATACGCCGCTGCTCGACCGCGTCTCGTGCAGCATTCTGGTGGCGTGTTCTTCGGCCCAGGAGCAGCAGCAGGCGGCGGCCTGATAGCGGCTGGAAATCGCGGCTGGGTGCAGCGCTACCGCGAGCGTGCTCAACGGGCCGGTCGCCTCGGCCCGACGACCCCAGGCGATCACTCGTTCAGGTTGACCGCGGCCAGCTTCCATGTGAAGACACCCTCGCGCTGAAAAATCGCCGAGTAACGCGCGTCGCCAGCACCGTGCTGGTATCTGACGACGAACTCGTTGAGGCCGCGATAGCCCGCGGTGGTTTGCGGCGGTTGCGCCGGCGTGGCGTTAGTGTTGCCGTTGCCTGCGTTGCCGATGGCAGGCGCCGTAGGCGCCGCCGGTGCGGATGAGGCCGCGGCGCCATCCGCCGGCGTGTTCGCTGCAGGCGGTGCGGGCGGCCGTTCGCCCGGATCGCCGCGCGGCGGCATGCCGTTCAGCAAGGCCGCCACGCCGTCTGGCGTGGCATAGGCATCCACGAGCGGGCCAATCAGCGCGACGCCGATCATCGCGCCAATGGCGGCCAGCGGATTGCCGTTGCTGTGCGCGTCGAGCCGCCGCGTGAGCAGCCCGGCGACCTGCTGCTTCAGGCTCTCGCGCAACGCGGGAAAGTCGACGTATTGATTGACCGTTTGCGTGTCGCGCGCATCGGCGGCGCGTTTGAGATTGTTCAGCGCGAGATACGGTGACGCGTACGCAAACCCGAGCGCCGCGATTAGCACAATCACGATCAGCGTGACGATCAGCGGCCGGGTGGCGCCGCCTTTAATGCGTTTCGAAACTGCCATCGAATGGGACTCTCCATCAGGTGTGATCTAACGTGGACCGCGGCCACACGAAAACGATCCCATGCGATGCGATATCGCCGCCCGCCATACCTTCCATCAAGACTCGAATACTGCCCCGTGGACGTTTGCCTCGTCGGCAATGCAGCGGTCGATCATGCGGCACACAGCGTCTACCGTGCCGACCATGATGAGCCGCGACGGGCCGTGATAGACCCGCACCGGTGCGCGACGGGCCGGTTCGGCCGTATTCAGACCCGAGTTCAGCGACACGCGGGCAAACGCCGGCAACGACGATGGCAGGCTCGACACGCTGTCCGGCGCATCGAACAGCGACGGCGTGCTGGCCGTGGACGCCTCGATCAATGAGCAGGGCACCAGCTTGCGAAGATGGCGCAGACGACCGAACTGGCGAAAAGGCAGCAGGCGGGCAAGACGTTCCATGAGACTCTCCAGACGATGCAGCGTTAATGCGGCGTTAATGCGGCGTTGGCGCGGCTTTCTACTCTGTCGAACGGGCAAGAAGGGGCTTGGATCGAAGTGCTGGGAAACAAGCCGCCTGGAACCTGACCGTTCAGAACTCGCCGGGGCGAATCAGCCCCACGGCGATACCTTCCAGCGCGAATTCCGCACTGCCGGTTTCAACGAAGATGTTTTCGTAATCGGGGTTCTCGGCGATCAACTCGAGCCCGTTCGGCCGGCGCTTCAGGCGCTTGACCGTGACGTCGTCGCCAAGCCGGGCAATGATGATCTGGCCGTCTTTGGCTTCCGTTCTCTTTTGCACCGCGAGCAGGTCGCCGTCGAAGATGCCCGCGTCGCGCATGGACAACCCGCGCACCTTCAGCAGGTAATCGGGCTTGCTCGAAAACAGCGCCGGGTCGCACGCGTAGTGCTGCGAGATATGTTCCTGCGCGAGGATCGGGCTACCCGCGGCCACCCGCCCGATCAGCGGTAGCGACAGTTGCATGATGCTGGCGTGCGGCAACGTGAACTGGTGCGGCGAATCTTCCGGGCCCGCCAGCAGGCGGATGCCGCGCGACGCGCCGGCCGCGAGTTCGATCACGCCCTTGCGGGCGAGCGCCCGCAGATGTTCTTCTGCCGAGTTGGCCGAGCTGAAGCCCAGTTCGGCGGCGATCTCCGCGCGGGTGGGCGGAAAGCCGGTGCGTTCGATAGCCCTGCGGATCAGATCGAAAACCTGCTGCTGTCGTGCGGTGAGTTTGGTCATGGCGCCACTGTATGTATGAACAGGTGACTGTATTTTTATACAGTATTCCGCGCAATTCAAGCTTTACTTTAAGTTCGTGCCGAGGGGTGGCGTTGCAGCGTCGTCAAACGACGCTCCAACACCCGTTTTCGTGCCGCAACGCCTTATCCAGCTGTCATTACCACTTTTGCGTATTAAAGAATGAAGAAACATTATTTTTAATGATGAAAGCCCTTCGATAGACTGGCCTCCAGTTGGCGTTCATGTGCACGTGACCGCGACGCAAAAAGACACCACACGCTGTTTCAGCGCACAACGCGGAGAAAGTTGACATGAATCACCAAGGTACGGGGCTGGCAGGCAAAACGAAGAAACTCATCGCGGCGCTCGCATTGGGCGCGGCGAGCGCGCTCGGCGTGATGGCGCAGGCGCACGCTGCCGACACGACACTGCTGAACGTGTCATACGACCCGACGCGCGAGCTGTATCAGGACGTCAACCAGGCGTTCGGCAAGGAATGGAAGGCGAAGACCGGCGAGACGATCACCTTCAAGCAGTCGCACGGCGGCTCCGGCGCGCAGGCGCGTTCGGTGCTCGACGGTCTGCAGGCCGACGTCGTGACGCTCGCGCTCGCTTACGACATCGACGCGCTGGCCAACAAGGGTTTGCTGGACAAGGGCTGGCAGAAGCGCTTGCCGGATAACGCGTCGCCGTACACGTCGACGATCGTGTTTCTGGTACGCAAGGGCAACCCGAAGCACATCAAGGATTGGGACGACCTGATCAAGCCGGGTGTGTCGATCGTCACGCCGAATCCGAAGACCTCGGGCGGGGCACGCTGGAACTACCTCGCGGCATGGGCATACGCCGAGCATCAGCCGGGCGGCAACGATCAGAAGGCCAGGGAATTCGTCGGCAAGCTCTACAAGAACGCCGGCGTGCTGGATTCGGGCGCGCGCGGCGCGACCACCAGCTTCGTGCAACGCGGTATCGGCGACGTGCTGATCGCATGGGAAAACGAAGCCTTCCTGTCGCTGAAGGAGTTCGGACCGGAGAAGTTCGAGATCGTGGTGCCGTCGGTCAGCATTCTGGCCGAGCCGCCGGTTGCGGTGGTGGACAAGGTGGTGGACAAGCACGGCACGCGCAAGCTCGCCGAAGCGTATCTGAACTTCCTGTATAGCGAGCAAGGCCAGGAAATCGCGGCAAAGAACTTCTACCGTCCGCGATCGAACAAGGTGCCGGCCGAGCTGACCGCCAAGTTTCCGAAGCTGAAGCTGTACACGGTCGACGATTCGTTCGGCGGCTGGACCAACGCGCAGAAGACGCACTTTGCCGACGGCGGCGTGTTCGATTCGATCTATCAACCGCAGTAACGATCGAGCCGTTGCCTTCACCGGCATAGGCAGCAAAGCGATGCGGCAACGCGTCACTCCGGAGCGCGCCCCAAGGGGCGCGCTTTTGGCCAGCCAGGGCCCGGCGGCCGGAAACACGAGCATCAACCTGAACGAGTAACGAGCATGACGACGTTGACCTTCCGAAAACCGAGCGCCTTGCCCGGTTTTGGCCTGACACTCGGCATCACGGTGGCTTATCTGAGCCTCGTGGTGCTGATTCCGCTTGCGGCGACCTTTCTGAAGACCGCGACGCTCGACTGGAGCCAGTTCGTGCGCGCGGTGAGTTCGCCGCGCGTGCTCGCGTCGTATCGCCTGACGTTCTTCTCCGCGCTCGGCGGCGCGCTGATCAACGCGGTGTTCGGCTTTCTGGTGGCGTGGGTGCTGGTGCGCTACACGTTTCCGTTCAAGCGCATCGTCGACGCCGTGGTCGATCTGCCGTTCGCGCTGCCCACTTCGGTGGCCGGCATTTCGCTTGCGGCCGTGTATGCGGGCAACGGCTGGATCGGACAGTTCCTCGAACCGCTCGGCCTGAAAATCGCCTTCACGCCGGCCGGCGTGCTGGTCGCGCTGACGTTCATCGGTTTGCCGTTCGTCGTGCGCACGGTGCAGCCGGTGCTCGAAGAATTCGAACGCGAACAGGAAGAAGCGGCCGCGTGCCTGGGCGCTTCGCGCTGGCTGACGTTTCGCCGCGTGGTGCTGCCGGCCGTGTTTCCGGCTCTGTTGACGGGCTTCGCGCTGGCTTTCGCGCGCGCGCTCGGCGAGTATGGCTCGGTGATTTTCATTGCCGGCAATGTACCGATGAAGTCGGAAATCACGTCGCTTCTCATCATCACGAAGCTCGAGCAATACGACTACGCGGGGGCCACGGCTATCGCGGTGGTGATGCTGGTCGTGTCGTTCCTGATGCTGCTGCTGATCAATACCCTGCAGTGGTATTTGCAGCGCCGCACGGGCCGCGGTGGCGCGGGCCCGGTGCCGGCCGCCAGTGTGGCGAGCGTTGCCGCAATCGGCGGAGGTGTGCAATGAGCCGGCGAACCGTAAATGACGTATCCGCCGCGAGTGTTGCGAACAACGCCGCTGCCGTTGCGGTGGCGCCGCGCGCGCCACTGAATGTCGCGCGCCGTCCCGACCCTGTCACCGAACCGCCGCTCGTGCGCTGGATTCTGACCGCCATCGCGCTGCTGTTCCTCGCGCTGTTTCTGGTGGTGCCGCTCGTCGCCGTCTTTTATCAGGCGCTGGCCAAGGGTCTTGGTTTCTATCTGGAATCGCTCGCCGACCCGGACGCGCTCTCGGCGATCAAGCTGACCGTGATCACCGCCGCCATCGCCGTGCCGTTGAACCTCGTGTTCGGTCTCGCGGCTTCATGGTGTATCGCCAAGTTCGAATTCCGCGGCAAGGCGCTCCTGACCACGCTGATCGATCTGCCGTTCTCGGTTTCACCGGTGATCTCGGGCTTGATCTACGTCCTGATGTTCGGCGCGCAGGGCTGGTTCGGCCCGTGGCTGCAGGACCACAACATCCAGATCATTTTCGCGGTGCCGGGCATCGTGATGGCGACGATCTTCGTGACGTTCCCGTTCGTCGCGCGTGAGCTGATTCCGTTGATGCAGGCACAAGGCAACGACGAAGAAGAAGCCGCGCACGTGCTCGGCGCGTCGGGCTGGCAGACTTTCCGCCGCGTCACGCTGCCGAACGTCAAATGGGGCCTGCTGTATGGCGTGATTCTGTGTAACGCGCGGGCAATGGGCGAGTTCGGTGCCGTGTCGGTGGTGTCGGGCCATATTCGCGGCCAGACCGACACGATGCCGCTGCACGTCGAAATTCTCTACAACGAATACAACTTCTCGGCGGCGTTCGCCGTGGCGTCGGTGCTGGCGCTGCTCGCGCTCGTGACGCTCGGCCTGAAGCTGCTCGCGGAACGCCATATGTCGGCGGAACTGTCGGCCGCGCGAGATGTGCCCGCGTACGCCGGTCCGGTTACCACGCCGGTGGGCGCAACACCCGCAACCCACACAACGCATGCATCGCAGCAACACCCGCTCAAGCAAGGAGAGCTGTAATGGGTATCACCGTTCGTAACCTGCAGAAGCGCTTCGGCGATTTCGTCGCGCTCGATAACGTCACACTCGACTTTCCGCCGGGTGAGCTGGTCGCGCTGCTCGGGCCGTCGGGTTGTGGCAAGACCACCTTGCTGCGCGTGATTGCCGGGCTCGAATACGCGGACGGCGGCCAGGTCGTGCTGCAAGGCCAGGACGTGGCGACGGTCGGCGCGCGCGAGCGGGAAGTGGGCTTCGTGTTCCAGCATTACGCGCTGTTCCGTCATATGACGGTGTTCGAGAACGTGGCGTTCGGCTTGCGCGTGAAGCCGCGCAAGGAACGTCCCTCGGAAGCGGTGATCCGCGAGAAGGTGCATGAACTGCTGAAGCTCGTGCAACTCGACTGGCTCGCGCAACGCTATCCGTCGGAATTGTCGGGCGGCCAGCGGCAGCGTATCGCGCTCGCGCGCGCGTTGGCGGTCGAACCGAAAGTGCTGCTGCTCGACGAACCGTTCGGCGCGCTGGATGCGAAGGTGCGCAAGGAGTTGCGTAGCTGGCTGCGGCGCCTGCACGACGATCTGCATATCTCGACGATTTTCGTCACGCACGATCAGGAAGAAGCGCTCGAAGTGGCGGACCGTATCGTCGTGCTCAATCGCGGGCACGTGGAGCAGGTGGGCAGTCCGCAGGACGTGTATGACCATCCGCAGACCTCGTTCGTCTACGAGTTTCTCGGCGCCGCGAACCGTCTGCACGGCAAGGTCGACGCGAGCGGTTTCGTGGTCGACGGCGCGGCGCTTCCGGTGTCGATCAAGGCCGATTTCAGCGGTCCGGCCTTCGCTTATGTGCGTCCGCACGATCTGCAGTTGTATCCGCAGGCATCGGGCCACCGCGAAGGCATTGTGGTCGACGTGCGGCGCGTGGTGACCTTGGGCGGCTCGGTGCGCGTGGAACTCGCGGGCCGCGAGGGCAACCTGCTCGAAGCCGAGCTCGATCGGGAAGCGTGGCGCGATCTGCAACTCTCTATCGGCGACGGCGTGACCGCGGTGCCGCGTGCCTTGCGCGTGTTCCCGGCGCAATGAGGGCAGTGAGCGCGGTGCAGTCAGTCGCGCGGCAACACGACTCGGTGTTTCAATCAAACTCAAATAACTCAACTCTGGACAAACCGGAGACATACAGATGAATTTCCAGCAATTGCGCTTCGTGCGCGAAGCCGTGCGTCAGAACATGAACCTGACCGAGGTGGCGAACGTGCTGTACACCTCGCAGTCAGGCGTGTCGAAACAGATCAAGGATCTCGAAGACGAACTCGGCGTCGACATTTTCATTCGACGCGGCAAGCGTCTGACGGGCCTCACCGAGCCGGGCAAGGCGGTGCATCAGCTGATCGAGCGGATGCTGCTCGACGCCGAGAATCTGCGCCGCGTCGCGCGCCAGTATGCCGATCAGGATAGCGGCCACCTGGTCGTGGCGACCACTCACACGCAGGCGCGTTATGCGTTGCCGAAGGTGATCCGTCAATTCACCGAGGTGTTCCCGAAGGTGCATCTGGCGTTGCGCCAGGGCAGCCCGCAACAGATCGCGCAGATGATCATCAACGGTGAAGCGGACATCGGCATCTCCACCGAAGCGCTCGACCGCTTCCCGGATATCGTCACGTTCCCGTGCTATTCGTGGCATCACGTCGTGGTCGTGCCGAAGGACCATCCGCTGGTGGGCCGGCAGAATCTGACGCTCGACGAGATCGCCGAATTCCCGATCGTCACGTACGACCAGGACTTCACGGGCCGCTCGCATATCGACCAGGCATTCGCGAAAGCGGGGGCGCTGCCCGATGTCGTGCTGACCGCAATCGACGCCGACGTGATCAAGACCTATGTCGAACTCGGCATGGGTATCGGCGTGGTCGCGGCAATGGCCTACGATCCGAAGCGCGACACGGAACTGGTCGCGCTCGACACGCAACATCTGTTCGAAGCGAGCACGACGCGGGTCGGTTTGCGCAAAGGCGCGTTCCTGCGCGCGTATGCCTACCGGTTGATCGAGATGTTCGCGCCGCAGTTGAACGAAGCGGAGATCGCCGCGCAATTGCGAGAAGCGGTTTGATGGATGCGCCGGGTCGGTGAAGGGCCATTTGTTTATCCATGCATGGCGGCGCGCGGCGCATCGCTTACAATCGCCGCCATGAACACTTCGACTTCTTCCTCCGCTACGCCTTCAGACGAAGGCGCCACGCCGCCGTTGCCGCGCATCGCCGTGCTCGCGACCGGCGGCACGATCGCCGGCGCGGCTGCGGACGCCACCAATACGTCCGGCTATCAGGCCGGTGTGGTCGGTGTCGAGCAATTGCTGGCCGTGGTGCCGGCCTTGTCCACGGTGGCGCGCATCGCGCCCGAGCAGATCGCCAGCGTCGACAGCAAGGACATGGCGATGCCGCTGTGGACCACGCTCGCGCAGCGCATCAACACGCTGCTCGCCGACAGCGACATTGACGGTGTGGTGATCACGCACGGCACCGACACGCTCGAAGAAACCGCTTATCTGCTGCATCTGACCGTCAAGTCGGACAAGCCGGTCGTGCTGACGGCGGCCATGCGCCCGGCCTCGGCGCTGTCCGCCGACGGTCCGCTGAATCTGCTGAACGCCGTGACGGTCGCGGCGCACGCGGCGTCGCGCGGGCAGGGCGTGCTGGTGGCCTTCAACAACAAGATTCACAGCGCGCGCGATGTGGTGAAGACGAGCACCTACGCGGTCGATGCATTTCATTCGCCTGAAATCGGCGCACTGGGCTGGGTGCAGGACGGCCGCGTCGAATTCCAGCGCGGCGTGGTGCGTCCGCATACGCTCGCGACCGAATTCGTGATCGGCTCGAAGTGGCCGCATGTGGAGATCGTGGTGAGTTATGCGGGCGTGACGCGGATTGCCGTGGATGCGCTGGTTGCCGCTGGCGTGCGCGGTATCGTCGTGGCGGGCACCGGCAACGGCTCGATTCATACCTCGGTGCAACAGGCGCTGGCCGATGCCGCTTCGCAAGGCGTGGCGGTGGTGCGTGCCTCGCGTGTCGGCTCGGGGCATGTGATGCGCAACGGCGCGGCCGCCGACGACGCGCTCGGTTTCGTCAGCGCGGGTTCGCTAAATCCGTACAAGGCGCGCGTGCTGCTGATGCTGGCGCTGGCCGCGGGCGGCACGGGACCCGTGGCGCTGCAGAAGACTTTCGACAAGTATTGATTGTGCGCGGGCGGTCCGGTTCAAAGTCAGAACCGTGTCCCGCATATGACGCTTGAATGACGACGCGGCGCCCAGGTCATCGACCCGAGCGCCGCGTTGTCGTTTCAGTTCAAGTTTTTTGCTTTAGCCGACCATAGGCGACGCCGCCAGTCCGTCAGTCCGCCAGATCCGGAGGCAACTTCCCGCCGTTCGCCGCCAGCGCCAGCATGACCTGTTTATGCAGCCAGATGTTCATGCTTGCGGAATCGTTCGTGTCGCCAGTGAACTTCAGCTCTTTTGCGAGCTCCTTGCGATGTTCGAGGCTGCTGTCCACGCCGAGCGCTTTCAGCGTGTCGACGATCGACGTGCGCCAGTTCAACGTTTGTCCACTCTCACTCACGAACTGGTCCATCACGACAGCAACGTCGACGTCGGCGAGCGGCGCGGGCGCCGGTGCAGCCGCCGGTGCGGCAGCTTGCGCCGCTGCCGGATCCGGTGTCGGCTCAACCGCGGGCGCAGGCTGGTCCGGTTTCGCTTTGCCGAAGAGCTTATGTACGATGTCACCGAAGATGCTCATTCTGAATCCTTTGCAGATAGGTTACTGGCGCAAGCACATTCCGCTCACGGGTTGAAAACTGGTTGGGAATCGGGCGAATGAAGCAGAGGACACGCGTTGCCATGATCGACAAGCCGCACTTGAACGCTGAACCGCCCGCAACCAGACTTAACGAGTGTAGGAGAAAAGCGCGGAGCGATGTGTCAAAAAAGGTTGAGCCGGAAGGACGGAGTTGCAAGCAAATGCAAGCGGACTTGCGGGCCGGCGCGCGTGGCCCGGCAAAGAGAGGTGCTGGCAGGCGGCGCGCATGATGCACCCGCTGCGAGAGTTTGGCCGAAAAAGCATAAGCATCGGTAAAGCATGAAATCCGACAGCCGGACACCCGACGACGACGTCTGACCGACCAAGGCTTCCCCGGCGTCGCCGGGTGCCGCTGCGGACCCCACTTGCCGCTCTCAGCCCAGAGCGGCACGATTTGCCCGTTCCGCCGTGCCTATCGCACGACGAACCGGGCGCCCCACCTGCGACCGCCATGACGTTGACAATGCAACCATCAGGGCGGTCCGTGTTACTGCATGATGCGCAATCAAGCTGCCTTGGCTTCGCTGCCCGGCGCTTGCGCGACTTCATAGTTGGCCATGATTTCGAGGGCACGCACCATCGCCGAGTGATCCCAGGCCTTGCCGCCATTCGCCGCGCACACGCTGAACAGTTGCTGCGCGCTCGCCGTATGCGGCAGAGCGATGCCGAGCTTGCGCGCGCCGTCGAGCGCGAGGTTCAGATCCTTCTGGTGCAGTTCGATGCGAAAGCCCGGGTTGAACGTGCGCTTGGTCATGCGCTCGCCGTGCACTTCGAGAATCCGCGACGAGGCGAAGCCGCCCATCAAAGCCTTGCGCACACGTTCCGGATCGGCGCCCGAGCGCGACGCGAACAGCAGTGCTTCGGCCACGGCTTCGATGTTCAGCGCGACGATGATCTGGTTGGCGACCTTGCAGGTTTGACCCGCGCCGTTGTCGCCGATCAGCGAGATGTTCTTGCCCATCAGTTCGAACAGCGGCTTGGCCGTGGCGAAGGCTTTTTCCGGACCGCCCACCATGATCGTCAGCGTCGCTTCGCGCGCCCCGACTTCGCCGCCGGAGACCGGCGCATCCAGATAGTCGACGCCCAGCGCGTTGATCTTCTTCGCGAACGCTTGCGTGTCGAGCGGCGAGATCGAGCTCATGTCGATCACGAGCTTGCCTTGCGAAAGGCCGGCGGCAACGCCGTCGTCGGCGAACAGCACGTTGGCGACGTCAGGCGTGTCCGGCACCATGATGATGACGATGTCGGCGGCCTGCGCAACAGCGGTCGAATTCGCGACGACGCTCGTCGTCTTGCTCAGATCTTCCGGCACCGGATACGCGCCATTCACGAACAGCGAGTGGCCGCCCTTGATGAGGTTGCGCGCCATGTGCGCGCCCATGATGCCGAGGCCGATAAAACCGATCTTTGCCATGTGTCTAAATCTCCAGTGTTGTTGGGTGTCCCGCGAGAGGACGTCCTTCGGGGCGTCTTTCGGGGCTTAAAGCGCCTGTACCGGCGATCAATGCAGCGATGCGGCGCTCAGGCGGCGGCGTGGGCTGCGCCGCGGGTTTGCCCGGCCACGCTTTGAATCCAGCCGAGGCCGGCGGTCGTGGTCGTGCGCGGCTTGTATTCGCAACCGACGTAGCCGTCGTAGCCGAGCGAGTCGAGCAGATCGAACAGGAACGGGTAGTTGATTTCGCCGGTGCCCGGTTCGTTGCGGCCCGGATTGTCGGCGAGCTGGATGTGCGCGATCTGCGGCAGATTCTTCCTGATGGTCGCCGCGAGTTCGCCTTCCATCCGTTGCATGTGATAGATGTCGTATTGCAGGAACAGATTGTCCGAACCGACTGCGCGGATCACATCCAGGCCTTCAGCAGAACGATTCAGTGCGAAGCCCGGAATGTCGTAGGAATTGCACGGTTCGACCAGCAGCTTGATGCCGGCCTTCTTCAATTCGCCCGCGGCGAAGCGCAGGTTCTCGACAATGGTCGAGCGCGCCTTGTCCGCATCGACGCCGGCCGTCGGAATGCCGACGAGGCAGTTCAGTTGCGGCACCTTCAGCGCTTTCGCGTATTCGATCGCGCGGCCCACGCCTTCCTGGAATTCGCTCACGCGATCCGGCAGGCACGCAATGCCGCGTTCGCCGGCTTCCCAGTTGCCCGCGGGCAGGTTGTGCAGCACCAGCTTCAGGCGATTCTGCTGCAAACGCTCGCTCAATTCGGCGATCTGATACGGATACGGAAACAGAAATTCGACGGCGTGAAAGCCCGCGTCCGCCGCGGCCGCAAAGCGGTCGAGGAACGGGACTTCGTTGAACAGCATGGTGAGATTCGCTGCAAATTTCGGCATGGTGCGTCTGTCTCTCTGGTCGGTCAGTGGAATAGCTTTCGTGAGGCGGTTCGGTGTGGCTGAACCGCGCTCACGTGATGCTCATCGTTGCGATATGCGATGCAGTACGGCAGTTCAGTCGAGCATGCTGATCGCGGTCGGTGCGTCTTCGCGCGTGGCAGCCAGTTCTTCGAACTCGTTGATCGCGTCGATTTCGGTGCCCATCGAGATGTTGGTCACGCGCTCGAGAATCACTTCGACGATCACCGGCACGTTGAACTCGGAGAGCATCGCCTGCGCTTTCTGCAGCGCGGGCTTCAACTCTTCCGGCTTGAACACGCGGATCGCCTTGCAACCCAGACCTTCCGCGACTGCGACGTGGTCCACGCCGTAGCCGTTCATTTCCGGCGCGTTGATGTTCTCGAAGCCGAGCTGCACGCAGAAGTCCATGTCGAACGCGCGCTGTGCCTGACGGATCAGGCCGAGGTACGAGTTGTTCACCACCACATGCACGTACGGCAGCTTGAACTGCGCGCCGGCTGCCAGCTCTTCGATCATGAACTGGAAGTCGTAGTCGCCCGAGAGCGCCACGATCGGACGTTGCGGGTCAGCCGCACGCACGCCGAGCGCCGCCGGAATCGTCCAGCCGAGCGGGCCGGCCTGGCCGCAGTTGATCCAGTTGCGCGCCTTGTACACATGCAGGAACTGCGCGCCGGCGATCTGCGACAGACCGATCGTGCTCACGTAGCACGTGTCGCGGCCGAACACCTGGTTCATTTCTTCATAGACGCGCTGCGGCTTCATCGGCACGTTGTCGAAGTGCGTCTTGCGATGCATCGTGCGCTTGCGTTCCTGGCAGTCGGCGACCCATGCGCTGCGGTCCTTCAGCTTGCCCGCGGCCTTCCATTCCTTCGCCACTTCCACGAACAGTTCGAGCGCGGCCTTCGCGTCCGACACGATGCCCAGATCCGGGCCGAACACGCGGCCGATCTGCGTCGGTTCGATGTCGACGTGCACGAACTTGCGGCCCTTCGTATACACCTCGACGCTGCCCGTGTGGCGGTTCGCCCAGCGGTTGCCGATGCCGAGCACGAAGTCGGAGGCGAGCATCGTCGCGTTGCCGTAGCGGTGCGAGGTTTGCAGACCGACCATGCCGGCCATCAGCGGATGGTCGTCGGGAATCGCGCCCCACGACATCAGCGTCGGGATCACCGGCACGCTGACGGTTTCAGCGAACGTGACGAGCAGGTCTTCAGCGGCTGCGTTCAGCACGCCGCCACCAGAGACGATCAGCGGTTTGTCCGAATTGTTGAGCAGCGTGAGCGCGGCTTCGATCTGCTTGCGTGTAGCTTTGGGCTTGTAGACCGGCAGCGGTTCGTACGTGTCGATGTCGAATTCGATTTCGGCGAGCTGCACGTCGATCGGCAGATCGACCAGCACCGGACCCGGACGGCCCGAGCGCATCAGATGGAAAGCCTGCTGGAACACGCGCGGTACCAGCGCCGGCTCACGCACGGTGACGGCCCACTTGGTCACCGGCTTGGCGATCGATTCGATATCGACGGCCTGGAAGTCTTCCTTGTACAAACGCGCACGCGGCGCCTGGCCCGTGATAGCGAGAATAGGAATGGAGTCGGCCTGCGCCGAGTACAAGCCGGTGATCATGTCGGTGCCGGCGGGGCCCGACGTGCCGATACACACGCCGATGTTGCCCGGTTGTGCGCGCGTATAGCCTTCGGCCATATGCGACGCGCCTTCGACGTGGCGGGCCAGTACGTGGCTGATGTTGCCTGCCTTGCGCATGGCCGAGTAGAACGGGTTGATCGCTGCGCCCGGGACGCCGAATGCGGTGTCGATGCCTTCTTTTTCGAGCACCAGCACGGCTGCGTCGACGGCTCTCATCTTGGCCATGAATGTCTCCTGAATGTCTGGGAATGGGCGAAATAAACGGGTTGATTGCACTTTAGGCCTGACCTAAAGGTTTGATAAGATCAGTCCGGGTCGCTTATTTCGAAACAAAAAGTATGGAATGGCTGGTGGGCCGGCGCCCGGTGTGGTGCGTGGGATCGGAGTAAGCGCTAAAGCGCTAACTCCGATCGACCGCGGTGCATGGGATCGGAGTAAGCGCTGAAGCGCTAACTCCGATCGACCGCGGTGCATGGGGTCGGAGTAAGCGCTGAAGCGCTAACTCCGATCGACATAGGAGACAACGATGGACCGGTTCAAACAGATCGAAACCTTCGTGCGCGTCGCGGATGCCGGCAGCCTTGCGGCGGCGGCGCTGGAGGAGGGCGTGTCGCCGGTGATTCTCGGCCGTCGTATCGACGCGCTGGAAAAGCGCCTGGGCGTGAAGCTGATGTACCGCTCGACGCGCCGGCTGGTGGTGAGCGAAGACGGCGCCGCGTTTCTGGAGCGCTGCCGCGGGCTTCTCACCGAGTGGGATCAGGCGGAAAACGAACTGAGCGCCGGGCGGCGCGCGATCAACGGCCATCTGATCGTGTCGGCGCCGGCTGCGTTCGGACGCAAGCACGTCGCGCCGCTCGCCCCGGCGTTTCTCGTCGACAAGCCGGAATTGCAGGTGTCGTTCAATCTGACCGATCGGGTGGTGGATCTGGTGCGCGAGGGCTATGACCTGTCGATCCGCATCGGCGGCGCGGTCGATCCGAATTTCGTCGCGGTCAAGCTGGCGTCGAACCGGCGCGTGGTGTGCGGCACGCCGGACTATTTCCGCCGGCACGGCAGGCCGAAAACGCTCGAAGACCTGCCGCAGCACAACTGTCTCGCGTTCAATCTGCAAGGCGGACAGAACCGCGGCTGGTATTTCCGCCGTAACGGCAAACTGGCGACGGTGCGCGTGGGCGGCACGCTCGACTGCAACGACGGGGAGTTGCTGCACCGCTGGGTGTCGGAAGGGCTTGGGCTCGGCTGGCGCTCCACGTGGGAAATCCAGCAACAACTGGCGCGTGGCGAACTGGAAACCGTGCTCGACGAATTCGCGCTGCCCGACTACGACATTCTCGCGGTCTATCCGCAACAGCGGTATGTGCCGGCCAAGGTGCGGTACTTCATCGATTATCTGAAAGACGTGTACGCCAGCGAGGATTACTGGAACCGGCCGGCTTATTAGACGCGGCAGACGCGGCAGAGGCAGCAGAGCCAGCAGAGCCAGCAGAGCCAGCAGAGCCAGCAGAGCCAGCAGAGCCAGCGGAGCCAGCAGAGCCAGCCGGCGGCCCGGCACGGCGGCGGTCCTGTGGTCCGACACCCGGGCAGAACGGCCGGATTTTTTGCGAATTGCACGCGGCGTGGGAATAAACTCGGCGGATGCCCGGTTATGTGCTGTACAGAGTGTCACGACAAGCAACATCGCACAGCCCGCAATGCCCTGGAGGGCCGAGGTGGTCCAGACCGATTCAGAACCTGCCCGCGCGCACGGCGAGACCGACGCAGCGAGGAGCCGGCGCTTTCAGCAGATGGCGCTGCCGCACCTCGACGCCGCGTACAACCTTGCGCGCTGGTTAAGCGGCAACGCCAACGATGCCGACGATGTCGTGCAGGAAGCCTTCATGCGCGCGTTCCGCTTTTTCGACACCTTTCGCGGCGACTCGGCGCGGCCGTGGCTGCTGGCGATCGTGCGCCGCACCTGGTACACGGAATGGCGGCGGCGGGCGTCGTCGCACGAAACGGTGGAGTTCGACGACACGATGGACGACGCGACCTTCGACGGCTGGACGGTGGGCGGCACGGACCCTCAGGCGCTGTTGATCCGCGACGAGGATTCGAAACTCGTGCACGAGGCGCTCGCGCAGTTGCCGGTCGAATATCGGGAAGTGCTGATGCTGCGGGAGTTGGAGGAGATGGGCTATCGGGAGATCGCGCTGGTGGCGGACGTGCCGATCGGCACGGTGATGTCCCGGCTCGCGCGGGGGCGCCGCAAGCTCGCCGCGCTGCTGACGGAGAAGCAGGGGGGCGCGGCGGCGCCGCACCGGCCGTCGATGTGCGCGGCGGCGCCCGGCGCAAGCAAAGCGGCCACGGCGAGCGTGACCCCGTTGCGGGCGTCCGCCAATGGCCGGCCACTCAACACGCCTGGCGGCACCGCCGCCGGCAACAACGCTCAGGAGACGCCAGATGGACTGTAACGAAGCGCGGCCGCTCCTCGACGCGAACGCTGATCACGAATTGCCCGCGCCGGATGCCCGGCGCATTCAGCAGCATATCGAGAGCTGCACAGCTTGCCGGCGCGAGAGCGAAAACCTGCGGGCCTTGAGCGGCGCGCTGCGGGCGGCCCCTTATCATCGTGCGCCGCAGTCGCTGCGCGAGCGGATCGTGGCGGGGTTGCCGAGCGTCGACGAGCCGGCTGGGGCCACCGAGCCGCCCGCTGTAAGTGTGCCGAGCGCCACGACGCCGCCGCGCGAACCTGCGCGGCGCGGCTGGCTTGAACGTTGGCTGGACGGCTGGCGCGCCCCGCAAGGCGGGTTCGGCTGGCCGTCGCGGGCGGGTGGCGCAGGCGGTCCGGTTGGCTCAGTCGGTTCAGGCGGCGTCTTTGCGCGCGGCTGGCTGGCGGCGCTGGTTCTCGCGTTGTGCGCGGTGGCCGCGGGCGTGGCGTTGAACCTGCGCCGGCCGGCGGACTTCGGGCCGTTTGCCAACGAACTGGTGGAAAGCCACGTGCGGGCGCAGGTGTCCGGTCGCGACATCGACGTGATTTCGACGGATCGCCATACGGTCAAGCCGTGGTTCAACGGTCGGCTCGATTATTCGCCGCCGGTCGAGGACCTGGCGGCAAGCGGCTTCGCGCTGGAAGGCGGGCGTCTGGACTACCTCGCGCATCAGCGGGTGGCTGTGCTGGTGTACCGTTACCAGAAGCATGTGATCGACGTATATGTCTTTCCGCAGGCCGGCGCGGGCCGGGACACGGATGGCGCGGCACCGGCCACGCTCGGTCGCGAAGGCTACTCGATTGCGCACTGGGACGCGGAAGGCATGACCTGGTGGGCGATCTCCGACGCGGCGCCCGACGCGCTGAAGGGACTGGAAGTAGCGCTGAAGGCGCGCCTGCAAAGCGGCAGCGAGCGTACGGAAACCGGCTCGTAGAAGGCGGACGGCGGCTTTGGCCGCCTGTTTCGGCCCCGACGCGCGATCGGGGACCGCCGGGCGGCGCGCGCTGGCGGGCCATCGAGTCACGTGCAAGGGCTGGCCACCGGTTTCAGGCTTCCCGGCACGAAATGTCGGGTCCGGCTTTGTGGTGTCACAGCCTAAACCCTTGAAAACACTCCCGATTCACGCGCCGCAACAACGGGATATCTTGCAACCCGGCCCTAATCGGGTTACACTCTTTGGCTTCTCACTTGCCACACCGGTTCCGACGCCCGGGTGGCTTTAATCCACAAGGAGTGTGTATGCGTCATTATGAAATCGTCTTTATCGTGCATCCCGATCAGAGCGAGCAAGTGCCCGCCATGATCGAGCGTTACAAGAGCACGATCACCTCGCACGGTGGCCAGATCCACCGTATCGAAGACTGGGGCCGTCGCCAACTGGCCTACATGATCGAGAAACTCGCGAAGGCTCACTACGTCTGCATGAACATCGAATGCGACCAAACCACGCTCGACGAGCTGGAACACGCGTTCAAGTTCAACGACGCTGTTCTGCGTCACCTGATCGTCAAGATGAAGAAGGCCGAAACCGGCCCGTCGCCGATGATGAAGGAAGTGCAGCGCGAAGAAGCCAAGAAGTCGGCTGCTACGCAACCGTCCGAAGCGCAGGCTTAAGACACACTATTTAAGCTATCAGATCAAGCGTCGCTCTCGACCAAGGTTACATGAATCGGCTGCAACTCACGGCCAGCGTCGTCGAACGCGAACCGGTGCGGTACACCCCCGCCGGCGTTCCGATTGCAGGCTGCACGTTGCACCACCGCACGGAAGTCGTCGAGGCCGGCATTGCCCGGCAAGTCGAACTGACCATGCAGGCGGTAGCCGCAGGCGAGGCGAGCGGTAAGCTCGAAAGCTGTCAGATGGGCGTGGAAACGCTCTTCACAGGTTTTCTGGCAAAAAAGCACCGCAACGCAAGAACTCTGGTATTTCACATCACAGCATTGCAGGACATTGGAAAGGACTGAACATGCCCCGCCCGACTGGTAAGAAATTCGACAAGCGTCGTCAGCAACAAAATCCGCTCTTCAAGCGCAAGAAGTTCTGCCGTTTCACGGCCGCTGGCGTCGATCACATCGACTACAAAGACCTCGAAACGCTGAAGGACTTCATCGGCGAAAACGGCAAGATCACGCCGGCGCGTCTCACGGGTACGAAGTCGCACTATCAACGCCAGCTGGACACGGCAATCAAGCGCGCACGTTTCCTCGCGCTGGTGCCGTACACCGACCAGCACAAGGCCTAACCCGACGACGCGATAAGGAGTCTCCGAATGCAAATTATTCTTCTGGAAAAAGTCGTCAATCTGGGCAACCTGGGCGATATCGTGAAGGTCAAGGACGGTTACGCACGTAACTTCCTGATCCCGAACAAGCAAGCTCGCCGTGCAACGAAGGAAGCCCTGGCTGAATTCGAAGTGCGCCGCGCAGAACTCGAAAAGATCGCCGCTGAAAAGCTGGCGGCTGCTACCGCCCAAGGCGAAAAGCTGGGTGGCTCGACGGTGCAGATCAATCAGAAGGCTGGCGTCGACGGCCGTCTGTTCGGTTCGGTGACGAACGCGGACATCGCTGAAGCCCTGGTCAAGCAAGGTTTCGCAGTGGAAAAGGCGCAAGTGCGTCTGCCGGAAGGCCCGCTGAAGCTGGTTGGCGAGCACCCGGTTCAGATCTCGCTGCACACCGACGTTCTCGTCGATGTGACGGTGGCTGTGATCGGCGAACACGTCTAAGTATCAGCTAGTATTTGCCAGGATGTCGCTGGCGAAAGGCAGGGGCCGGGTAACCGGCCCCTGTTTTTTTTGTGCCCGTTTTTTTGTTTTTCCTGCTCCCCGCAGCCGCCCGCGCGCCCTCGATTTGCCCGATAATTCCTCTCCATGAACGCACCGTCCAAAGATCCCCAACTCGAGTCGCTAAAAGTCCCGCCGCATTCGATCGAGGCCGAGCAATCGGTGCTGGGCGGCCTGCTGCTCGATAACGCCGCATGGGACCGTATCGCGGATTTTCTGTCGCAGAGCGATTTTTACCGCTACGACCACCGCATCATCTTCGAGCACATCGGCAAGCTGATCGCGGCCACGCGTCCGGCCGACGTGATCACCGTGTACGAGGCGCTCGGCACTTCGGGCAAGGCGGAAGAGGTCGGCGGTCTGGCGTATCTGAACGCGCTCGCGCAGAACACGCCGAGCGCGGCCAATATCCGGCGCTACGCGGAAATCGTGCGCGATCGCGCGGTGTTGCGCAGGCTGGTGTCCGTCGCCGACGAAATTTCGGCCGACGCCTTCAACCCGCAGGGCAAAGAAGTCCGGCAGTTGCTGGACGAAGCCGAATCGAAAGTGTTTTCGATCGCCGAAGACGGGGCGCGCGGTACGCAGGGTTTCCTCGAAATCGGGCCGCTGCTGACCGAAGTCGTCGAGCGGATCGACACGCTGTACCACACCGCGAATCCGAGCGACGTGACCGGCACGCCGACCGGCTTTGTCGATCTGGACCGCATGACTTCCGGTATGCACGGCGGCGAGCTGATCATCGTCGCCGGTCGTCCGTCGATGGGTAAGACGGCGTTTTCCATGAACATCGGCGAATACGTGGCGGTAGAGTACGGCTTGCCGGTCGCGGTGTTCTCGATGGAAATGCCGGGTTCGCAACTCACCATGCGTATGCTCGGCTCGGTCGGGCGGCTGGATCAACACCGCATGCGGACCGGGCGCCTGACCGACGAGGATTGGCCGAAGCTCACGCATGCCGTGCAGAAGATGAGTGAAGCGCAGATTTTCATCGACGAAACCGGCGGCCTGAACCCGATGGAACTGCGCTCGCGAGCGCGGCGGCTGTCGCGCCAATGCGGCAAGCTCGGGCTGATCATCATCGACTACCTGCAGCTGATGAGCGGGTCGTCGTCGGGCGAAAACCGCGCGACCGAAATCTCGGAAATCTCGCGTTCGCTGAAAAGTCTCGCCAAGGAACTCGACGTACCGGTGATCGCGTTGTCGCAGCTCAACCGCGGTCTCGAGCAGCGTCCGAACAAACGGCCGATCATGTCGGACTTGCGGGAATCAGGCGCTATCGAGCAGGATGCCGACGTGATCCTGTTCATTTACCGCGACGAAGTCTACAACCCGGACAGTCCGGACAAAGGCACAGCCGAGATCATCATCGGCAAGCAGCGTAACGGTCCGATCGGTCCTGTTCGACTCACGTTCCACGGTCAATTCACGAAGTTCGATAACTTTGCCGGCGCACAGAATTTCTACAGTGATTGAGCGAAGAAGGGAAGCGATAACTGACGCGTCGTTGTAACGGCGCTTTCAAAAGTGCGGCGCGGGCCTCCCGACGGTACAATGTGGCGGTTTTATGTCAGCCATTATGTGACCAATTTTCGGGATCCCAATGTTCGGTCGATTCATGCCCACCGAGGGCAAGTTCTTTGAAATTTTCAATGCGCACGCAACGTGCATCGTCTCGGCAAGCCGTGAACTCGAGCTGCTGATCGACAACCTGCAGGACGCCGAAACCCACAAGCAAAACGTGCAGAAAGCCGAGAAGGCCGCTGACAAGCTCACGCACGAAACCATCGACCTGCTGCACAAGACGTTCATCACGCCGCTCGACCGTGACGAGATCCACAAGCTGATCACCACGATGGACGACATCCTCGACCTGATGGAGGACGTCGCCACCGCTATTTCGCTGTACGACGTACAGGCCGTGACTTCCGAGGCGAGCCAGCTTGCGCATATTTGCACGGCAACCTCCGAGCGCGTGCAATTCGCCGTCAGCCTGCTGTCCGACATGAAGCAGGCAAGCCAGATTCTGAAGGCCTGCGAGGAAATCGACCGTCTGGAATCGGAAGCCGACCGCGTGCTGCGCGCAGCCATGTCGAAACTGTTCCGCGAAGAAGACAACGTCAAGACCCTGATCAAGCTGAAAGCGATCTATGAATTGCTCGAAACGATCACGGACAAGTGTGAAGATGTAGCGAACATCATCGAAGGCATCGTGCTGGAAAACGCATAATGCAATCGATACAACTCGCAATCTGGGTCGTCACCGGCCTGGTCGCCGTCGCGCTGATTTTCGACTTCATGAACGGCTTTCACGACGCGGCGAATTCGATCGCCACGGTCGTCTCGACAGGCGTGCTGAAGCCGCAACAGGCTGTCGCCTTCGCGGCGGCGTTCAATGTCATCGCGTATTTCGTGTTCCATCTGAAAGTTGCCGCGACTGTCGGCAAGGGCACGATCGATCCGAACATCGTCGACCATTACGTGATTTTCGGTGCGCTGGTCGGCGCGATCGGCTGGAACATCATCACCTGGCACTACGGCATTCCATCGAGCTCGTCGCATGCATTGATCGGCGGCCTCGTGGGCGCGGCGCTCGCCAAGTCGGGGTGGGGCTCGCTCAATTTCGACGGGCTGATGAAGACGGTGGCCTTCATCTTCATTTCGCCGCTGCTCGGCTTCGTGCTCGGCTCGTTCTTCATGCTGGCGGTGTCGTGGATTTACTTCCGCACGCCGCCGAGCAAGGTCGACCGGCGTTTCCGGCGCCTGCAACTGGTGTCCGCGGGTTTGTATAGCCTCGGCCACGGCGGTAATGACGCGCAGAAAACCATCGGCATCATCTGGATGCTGCTGATCGCGACGGGCTACGCGTCGTCAATGGCGGACGCGCCGCCGTTGTGGGTGATCGGCGGATGTTATCTCTCCATGGGCGTCGGCACACTGTTCGGCGGCTGGCGGATCGTCCGCACGATGGGCCAGAAGATTACCAAGCTCAAGCCGGTCGGCGGTTTTTGCGCGGAGTCGGGCGGGGCGATCACGCTGTTTACCGCCTCGTGGCTCGGCATTCCCGTGTCCACCACGCATACGATTACCGGCGCGATCGTCGGTGTCGGCGCAACGCAAAAGCTCAGCGCGGTGCGGTGGGGCGTGGCCGGCAACATCGTCTGGGCGTGGATTCTGACGATTCCGGCCTCCGCGGCGCTCGCCGCAGCTGCCTGGTGGCTCGGCCACCGTTTCCTGTAAAGGCGCAACGCGGGCGGCGACGCCGCCTGCCGCGCGTTCACGTTGTCAGGGTTCGAAAAGAAGCGTGCGCCTAGATGAGCGGCGCGCTGCCTCCATCCATCGGGACGATTGCGCCCGTCACATAGCTTGCACGGCGGCTCGCCAGAAAGAGCGCGACGTCGGCGATTTCCTCCGGTTTGGCAAAGCGTCCGAGCGGCACTTTGGCCTGGCCGCGCGCGAGCGCTTCCGCGTTGCCGATGCCTTGCTGCGTGGCTTCCAGTTTGACCGCTTCCTCGACACGTTCGGTCAGCGTCGCTCCCGGATTGATCGCGTTGATGCGGATGCCGTAGCGCGCGTAATAGTGGGCGAGGCCGACGGTGGCAAGCATCAGCGCGGCATTTGCGGCTCCGCCGGCAATATGGATATCGCTCGCGACCTTGCCGCCCATGCCAATGATATTGACGATCGTGCCGGGCTCGCCGCCCGTGCCGGCTTTTACCCGTTCGGCCATGCGGCGCAGCACTTCCTGCTGGGGATAGATGTAGGGGAAGTATTTCGCTTCCATGGTGGCGCGGAACGCGTCGGCATCGAGCGTCTCCGGGTCGTAGCGGCGTGCGGCGCCGGCACTGTTGATCAGCACGTCGATCGGGCCGACGGCGGTGCTCACTTCCTCGACGATATCGGCGGCGCTGTGCGGTTCGTGCAGATCGGCGCGAGTCCGGTGTACGTGCAGGCCTTCCTGTTTCAACTGTTCGTAAGCGCGCGCGAGGTTGGCGGGGTCGCGCGATACGATCGCGACTTTCGCGCCCTCGATCGCAAACGCACGGGCGCAGGCAAGGCCGATTCCCTTGCTGCCGCCTGTAATCAACACCACCTTGTCTTTGAGTCCGAGATCCATCGTCATCACCCGTTGTCGAAAGAATACCGACGACGATAGCAGATTGGCGGGATGGTTGTGATGCGCAGGTCGATGGCGCTGCGTGTGATTGCGAGTCGCTGGGCGGCGGCTGTTTAACGCGTGCGTCAATGGCCGCGCTATATGACGAGGTGTGGGCGCCAAGGCGGCTGCGATATCCGAATTCGTTCGCATGCCGAGCGCGAAGCTCGCTCACGACACGCCCCGTGCCGTGGCGTCAGAAGTTGCCGTTGGCGAAGCGGGCGATCGGGTCGTCGTTGGTTTGCGTCGGAGCGGGCATGCCACGCGAGGCCGTCGAAGCCCGCATGATCTGCACGCTGCCGTTCTCATCGGCTTGCTGCGCCTGCCGGGCCTGCCGCGCGGCGACGGAAGCGGGCGGCGGCGGCTCGAACGCGTCGGCGGCGGCGTCGATAGGATCGGGCGCGCGGGCGGTTGCCGTTTGCGGAGCCGTCCGCGAAGCGGTCAGCTGTTGTTGGGCCGGTGCGGCGCCGCTGGCGTTATATGCATTGGCTTGTTGAGCGGCCGGAATCGGCGTTGGGGACACGGCGCCCGCCGCGCGCGCCTGCATCTGAGCCGCGCTCATGCCGGGCGGTGGCGGCTCGAACGGGTCGGCTTGTGCCGCCCCAGTGACCGGTTGAGCCTCCGCGCTCAACGGCGCACGAGGTGCCGCCGTAACGCGGACGATCTGCTGCGACTGCGACTGCGACTGCGACTGGGGTTGCAGTGCGCCCGCGGCATAGACCGGCGGCTGCGCCGCTGCCTTCGCCGGCGCCGGTGCAACGGTCGCGGTCGCGCCCGCGCCCGCGACCGCATAGGCCGGCGCTGACTGCGCCACCGGCGCGACGCGCTCAGGCTGTGGCGCGGCGGCTTGATAGCTCGGCGTATCGAACGGTGCGGGTGTCGCAGCCGGCGAGGCCACGCGGCGAATGCCGTCGAAGCGCTTGGCCCAGTATGGATTGGTCAAATAGTCGAGCCGCACCGTACCACCGGTAGACGGCGCGTTGACGAAGCGCAGCTTGCCGACATAAATGCCAACGTGCGAATGCGCGCGGCCTGTCGTGTTGAAGAAAATCAGATCGCCGGGCGCGATCTCGTCCGGTTCTATCGATTCGCCGCGCCCGCTCATATCCGCCGTCGTGCGCGGCAGATTCACGGAAGCCGCGCGCGAGACCACATAGCGAACCAACCCGCTGCAATCGAAGCCGCTATCCGGCGTATTGCCGCCCCAACGGTACGGAATGCCGACGAGGCTCATCGCCTGAATCGAGATTTCCTCACGGCCGATGCTGTGATCGACGAAGTTCGGAAAGCCGGGCGGCGGAGCATGATATGCGCCGTTCGCCACCACGACCTGGCTGCCCGACCCACGCGACGACGTTTTCTGCGGCGCGCCGGCACAGGCGGCGAGCAGCAGAACGGTCAGCAGCGATAGGGCGAGTCGGCGCATGAAGACGAGGAGAGCGGTAAACGCTCGTTTAATGGCGGACGATGTCGGGATGGTAGCCCTTGGAACCTCGCTCCGGCAAGAATTCTTCATAAATTACATGAAGTTCATGCGCTAAGTGTTGCCCGTCAGGAACGTATCGCAAAGAAAAAAGCCGCTTCCGGAGTGTTCCGGAAGCGGCTTCGGTTTGAAGCTAACTAATTGAAACTTAGAGAATTTCCGACGCGTAGTCGGCAAGGCGCGAACGCTCGCCGCGCGCCAGCGTCACATGCCCGCTGTGCGCCCAGCCCTTGAAACGATCGACCACGTACGTGAGCCCCGAACTGCCTTCCGTGAGGTAAGGCGTATCGATCTGCGCGATGTTGCCGAGACAGATGATCTTTGTGCCCGGACCCGCGCGCGTGACCAGCGTTTTCATCTGTTTCGGCGTCAGGTTTTGCGCCTCGTCGATGATCAGATACTTGTCCACGAACGTGCGGCCACGCATGAAGTTCATGCTCTTGACCTTCAGGCGCGAGCGGATCAGTTCCTGAGTTGCGGCGCGGCCCCATTCGCCGGCTGCGTCGTCGGTTTTCTGCAGGACTTCGAGGTTGTCGTCGAATGCACCCATCCACGGCTGCATTTTTTCCTCTTCCGTACCCGGCAGGAAGCCGATGTCTTCGCCGACCGGCACCGTTGCGCGCGTCACGATGATCTCGTTGTAGCGCTTGTCGTCCAGCACTTGCGCGAGACCGGCGGCGAGCGCGACCAGCGTCTTGCCGGTACCGGCCTGACCCAGCAGCGTGACAAAGTCGATTTCCGGATTCATCAGCAGGTTCAGCGCGAAGTTCTGCTCGCGATTGCGCGCCGTGATGCCCCACACGTTGTTCTTGTGGTGGCCGTAGTCGCGCAAGGTTTGCAGCAGCGCCGTCTTGCCGTTCAGCTCGCGCACCAGCGCATGAAACGCCGGTTCGCCGTTTTGCGGCTCCAGATAGACGAACTCGTTGACCAGCATCGAGGCGCACAGGGGACCGGTCACGCGGTAGTACGTGGTGCCGGTCTTGGTGTCCTGCCAGCTTTCCATGCCCTTCGCGTGCTTGGTCCAGAAATCCTGCGGCAGCGCGCGGATGCCGGAATACAGCAGATCGCTGTCTTCGAGCACCTGGTCATTGAAGTAGTCTTCGGCGGGCAGGCCGAGCGCATGCGCCTTGATACGCATGTTGATGTCTTTCGACACCAGCACGACCTGGCGATCCATCCGGTCGCGCTGCAACGCGCGCACCACGCCGAGAATCTGGTTATCGGCCTTGCCTTCCGGCAGACCTTCCACCGGTTCGATGGCGGCGAGCTTGGTCTGGAAGTACAGACGCCCGGACGCCTCGCGGCTGCCCAGACGCGCCAGCGAGATGCCGTCGGACATGTTGCCGGCGTTCGCCACCAGCGCGTCGAGGGTGCGGCTCACCTGGCGGGCGTTGCGCGCGACTTCCGACATGCCCTTCTTGTGGTTGTCGAGTTCTTCCAACGTCATCATAGGCAGATAGACGTCGTGTTCCTCGAAACGGAACAGGCAGCTCGGATCGTGCATCAGCACATTCGTGTCGAGCACGAAGAGCTTCTGGACTTCGACCGGCTCGGCGGCCGCACCGCGTTTGCGGCCGGTGCCGCGTGTGCTCGGCGCAGCGGCTGCGGGTGTGCTCGCCTCAGCCTGCTTCGCGCTCGGCGCACGTGCGACGACCGGCTGCGCGGGCGCAGCCGGCTCGGCTTGCGGACGGGCAGCGGGAACCGGTTGCAACAGGGCGGCCGTTTGCTTCGATTTGCGGCCGCGAGTGGGCGCGGCCTGTTCCGCGGAGGCGGACGCAGCCGGGGCCGCCGACGATGTCGGCACAGGCCGCAAAGTGGTCGCGGCGTTGGCGGCGTGCGCCATTGGCGTGGCGACGTTCGCGCGGCCGTAGTCGGCCGACTCTGCGGATTCCCCAACGGCCGTCTGTTTCTTCGCGGCGGAGCGCGCCGGGCTGGCGGCTTTGGCCTTGTATTCGTCAGGCGGCAGGAGATTGCCGAGCTTGCTGGGGGGGGTAGGCAAAGGCATGGTTTCCCTCGAATTATTCGGGTCACATATCGTGCGCCGCCTGTCGCATTCTGCCGGTGCCAGTGGATGCGCACGCAGTTTGCGCCCGGAGGCGCGCATTCGGTCTAGAGATGCCGGTTCGCCTGGTCTTCGATCGGCTCCTTAACGGAAGCGCGTGGCCGAGTGAACGATGGCTCTCGCGCAATTAAAAAAGCCGCCGCCCCGGCGTACGGGGCAAGCGGCTCGCCTACAGTGCTCGCGTTGCACCTCGCGACTCCGACGGGACCCGGAAAAAACGGGAAACAGCCGTCAAGTCTGGCGCAGCGGCGAAAAAGTTGGGGTGTACAGGCACTCATTGCAACCCAATATAACGCGCCTCAAAGCGCTTGTACAGCCTCCAGAATATCGTCGACATGCCCGGGCACTTTCACGCCGCGCCACTCCTGGCGCAGCACGCCTTCAGCGTCGATGAGGAACGTGGAGCGTTCGATTCCCCGTACTTCTTTGCCATACATTTTCTTCATTTTGATGACATTGAAGAGCGCGCACAGCGTTTCCTCGGGATCCGAGATCAATGGGAATGGCAGTTCCAGCTTTGCCTTGAAGTTATCATGCGAGCGCAGGCTGTCGCGCGACACGCCGAGGATTTCCGCGCCGGCCTTCTTGAACTTCGGATAGAGATCGCGGAACTGCAGACCTTCGGTCGTGCAGCCCGGCGTGTTGTCCTTCGGGTAAAAATACAGCACCACCTTCTTGCCCCGCAGCTTGGACAGCGTGATCTCGCCACCGGTAGCGGGGGCGGTGAAGTCGGGGATGGGTTGGTCGACTGCGATGGGCACGTGCTTCTCCGGTTGTTATGGCCGGCGCCGGATGATTGCGGCGGCGGCCTGGCATCGAGACTTTTGGGGGAGGGGCGGCCGGCGCGCGGCATGTTCTCGCGCGGCGGTCGGGTCGTCAGGGCCGGCTGCCGGTTGACCAGTCAGGGCTGGACAATCAGTTCGCCGGAGCGCCCTGGAATTTCGCCCCACGTAACAGGGTACGATGGCAGCGTGCTGCGGTCTAGCGTGGCGTAATAGTCGCCCATCGTCGCGAAGGTGTGGCCCTGCGCGCGCCAGCCTTCCAGAAGCTGTTCGAAAATCGGCGCGAGTTTCTGTCCTTCGAGTTCTGCGTGCAGCGTGTACACCTGATCGTGCGGATTGTTTTCCGTGTGCTTCAACATCCATGCGGCGACGTTGTGCGGCTCGACACCGTCCACGCCGAGCACTTCGTCAAGCGTGGGCAGCGTGGTCGGCATTTGCACATGCGTGAGCGTGCGGCCGTCGACCACCGGCAGATACGGCGAGTGGCCGCGTCCGTCGGACGCGTAGTGCATGCCCCACGCGTCGATCTGCTCGAACGCGTGGCCGTTCATCTGCCAGCCCGCCGCGCCGTGCGTGACCGGCGGCGCGCCGAACACCTCGACGAAACGGTCGTGGCTTTGCTGCATCTGCGCCATGGTCCATGCGCGGTCTTTCGAGCGCACGTTGTCCTGCCAGTAGACGTGATCCCACGTATGAATGCCGCATTCGAAGCCGGCTTCGTGAATCGCGCGCATTTCCGCCGAGGCCTTGGCGCCGATGTCCGGACCGGGCAGCAGCACGCCGTACATCAACTGCTTGATGCCGTAGTGTTCGACCACCGAGGTGCGCGACACTTTCTGCAGAAAGCCCGGTCGCAACACGCGGCGCATCGCCCAACCGGTGTGGTCGGGCCCGAGGCTGAAGAGGAAGGTGGCGCGCGCCTTGAAGCGGTCGAAGATACGTGCGAGATTCGGCACGCCTTCGCGCGTGCCGCGCAGCGTGTCGACGTCGATCTTCAGGACGATACGAGCCAAGGATCAGCCCTTATTGCTGTTCGACGAGCGCGCGCGCTTCGCCGACGTGGCCGCGATACGCTTCGAAAATCTTGCGCAGCGCTTCGTCGAAGGTCGACTTCGGCGCCCAGCCGAGTTCCTGCATGGTGTTGTCGATCTTCGGCACGCGGTTCTGCACGTCCTGGTAGCCGGCGCCGTAGTAAGCGCCCGACGAAGTTTCGACCAGCTGTACCTGCTTGGCCGTTTCCGCGTATTCCGGGAATTCGGCGGCGAGCGTCAGCATCTTGTGCGCGAGTTCACGCACCGAGAAATTGTTGGTCGGGTTGCCGATGTTGTAGATCTTGCCCGTTGCCACGCCGTCCTTGTTCTCGATGATCTTCATCAGCGCGCCGATGCCGTCGTCGATATCCGTGAACGCACGCTTTTGCGCGCCGCCATCGACGAGACTGATGTTCTCGCCGCGCACGATATGGCCGAGGAACTGCGTGACCACGCGCGAGCTGCCTTCCTTCGGCGTGTAGATCGAATCGAGGCCCGGGCCGATCCAGTTGAACGGACGGAACAGCGTGAAATTCAGGCCTTCCATGCCGTAACCCCAGATCACGCGATCCATCAACTGCTTGGAGCACGCGTAGATCCAGCGCGGCTTGTTGATCGGGCCGTACGACAGTTGCGATTCTTCCGGATCGAACTGCTCGTCCGTGCACATGCCGTAGACCTCGGAGGTCGACGGAAACACGAGGTGCTTGCCGTACTTGACCGCCGAACGCACGATCGGCAGGTTCGCTTCGAAGTCGAGTTCGAACACGCGCAGCGGCTGCTTGACGTACGTGGCGGGCGTGGCGATCGCGACCAGCGGGAGGATCACATCGCACTTCTTGACGTGATATTCGACCCACTCCTTGTTGATCGTGATGTCGCCTTCGAAGAAGTGCATCCGTTCATGATTGACCAGGTCGCCCAGACGCTCGGTCTGCATGTCCATGCCGAAGACTTCCCAATCGGTCGTTTCGAGAATGCGTTTGGACAGGTGATGGCCGATGAAGCCATTCACACCCAGGATCAGGACTTTTTTCATGAGTAACGGGGAGTTTGGATGAGCTGGGCAAATTCGGCCGGAGTGACGACAGTCTCGCTGCCGTCGTGCTGGCGCCGCAATTCGTGGATGGCGATCGCGCGGCCGTCGCCGCATATCGCGAAAATGCCATTATCGCTTACGTGCAGGCCCGGCGGCAAATCCGAGCGAAGCGCGCCGGGCGCGGCGAGGCGCGCGCGCGTCACGACGAAACGCTGCTCGCCGACATCCGTGAAGGCGCCGGGATAGGGTGGCGCGACCGCGCGAATCAGGTTGTAGACCTGCTGCGCCGATTGCGTCCAGTCGATGCGGCCGTCTTCCGGCTTGCGCCCGCCATAGTAGCTGCCGTGCGCGAGATCGTTCGGCAGATGCGGCGCTTCACCCGCCAGCAGGGACGGCAGCACGCGCCACAGCGTTTGCTCGGCGGCCACCGTGACCTTGTCGAACACCTGGCTCGCGGTGTCGTCGGGCAGGATCGGCACCGGCGTTTGGGCGATGATCGCGCCCGCGTCCGGTTTGGCGGCCATTTCGTGCAGCGTCGCGCCGGTTTCGGTTTCGCCGTGAATCACCGCCCAGTTGGTCGGCACGCGGCCGCGGTACTTGGGCAGCAGCGAGCCGTGCATGTTGTAAGCGCCCCGTGCGGCGAGCGCCAACACGTCGACCGGCAACATGTGGCGGTAGTAGAACGAGAAGATGAAGTCCGGGCGCGCGGCGCTCACCGCGGCGCGCAGCTCGGGACTCTTCGGATCGTGCGGCGTGATCACCGGAATGCCGTGCTCGGCCGCGACCGAGGCGACGCTGCCGAACCAGATGTTTTCGGTCGGGCTGTCTTCGTGCGTGACGACGAGCGCCACCTCCACGCCGCGCGCGAGCAGCACCTGCAGGCAGCGCACGCCGACGTTGTGATACGCGAATACGACGGCGCGTGGCTTCATGGATTGGGGCCCTGATCGACGAGCGGCGCGGCCTGCACGGCCTGCACGACCGCCTGGCGCGGCGCTTCGGCCACGGTCGTGCCGTCGCGCTGTTCGAGAATGGTCTGCACGAGATAGCGTGGGCGTGCGCGCACCTGCTGGTAGATCCGGCCGATATATTCGCCGAGCAGGCCGAGCGCGAAGATGATCACGCCGAGCAGGAAGAAGATCACGGCGAACAGCGTGAACACACCTTGCACTTCCGCACCGATAATGAAGCGGCGAATCAGCAGCAGCACGAACAGCGCCGCGGACCCGAGCGACAGGATCACGCCGATGAACGACAGCCATTGCAGCGGCACGACCGAGAAGCCGGTCACGAGGTCGAAGTTCAGGCGGATCAGCGAATACAGCGAGTATTTCGATTCGCCGGCGAAACGCTCTTCGTGCGCGACCTCGATTTCGACCGGATTCTGCGCGAAGGTGTACGCAAGCGCCGGAATGAAGGTGTTGATTTCGCCGCAGCGATTGATCGTGTCGATGATGTGCCGGCTGTACGCGCGCAGCATGCAGCCCTGGTCGGTCATCTTGATGCGGGTGATGCGCTCGCGCAACCGGTTCATCGCGCGCGAGGCCTTGCGGCGCCACAGGCTGTCCTGGCGTTGCAGGCGAATCGTGCCGACGTAGTCGTAGCCTTCGCGCATCTTGTTGACCAGCTTGGCGATCTCTTCCGGCGGATTCTGCAGGTCGGCGTCGAGCGTGATGACGATCTCGCCGCGCGATTGCTCGAAGCCCGCCAGAATCGCCATGTGCTGACCGTAGTTGCCGTTCAGCAGGATCACGCGGGTCGTGTCGGGACGCGCGCGAAACTGCTCGGCAAGCAGGGCGGCGGATTTGTCGCGGCTGCCGTCGTTGATGAAGATCACTTCATAACCGGTGCCGAGCGCGTCGAGCGCAGGATAGAGGCGCGCGAACAGCGCAGCCAGGCCGGCTTCCTCGTTGTACACCGGGATGATGATCGACACTTCCGGTGCGACGGCGCGATGTTCCGAATAAATCATTTCCGCTTATTTTCCGTATTGTTCGCAAATTTCATTGACCGCGCGGCACACGCGCTCCACGTCGCCTTCGTTCATCAGCGTGAACAGCGGCAGCGTGACGTTGGTCGCGCCGAAGCGCTCCGCATGCGGGAACATGCCTTCCTTGAAGCCATGCGCGCGGTACAGCGAGAACAGGTGGATGGCCGGGTAGTGCACCCCCGAACCGATGCCACGCTCTTTCAGTTGCCCCATGAAACCGGCACGGTCGATCGAGAGCTTCTCGAGCGGCAGCGTGACCTGGAACATGTGCCAGTTGCTGTTTTCAAAGTCAGCAAACGGCAGGCCGAGCCCGAGTTTCTTCGCCGCGCCGCCCTCCAGACCCGCGAAATACGCGCGCACGAGTTTCTTGCGCTGCGCAAGGAAACGCTCCAGATGCGGCAACTGGCCGAGGCCGACGCGCGCGGCGACGTCCGTCAGGTTGTACTTGCCGCCCAGCACGTCGCAGTCCATGCCGTCGAAGCCGGTGCGCGTGATGCCTTGCAAGCGGTATTTCTGCGCAAGGATGGCTTCTTCCTCGTTGTTCAGCACGAGCGCCCCGCCTTCGATCGAGGTCAGGTTCTTGTTCGCATGGAAGCTGAACGAGACCATGTCGCCCAGCTTGCCGATGCGCTCACCGTTCCAGGTCGAGCCGAACGCCTGCGCGGCGTCTTCGATCACGCGCAGCTTGTGGGCGCGGGCGATTGCGTAGAGACGGTCCATGTCGACCGGCAGGCCCGACAGATACACCGGAATCAGCGCCTTGGTGCGCGGCGTGATGGCTTTTTCGAGCAGATCGAGGTCGATGTTGCGGGTGACCGGGTCGATGTCGGCAAACACCGGCGTCGCGCCGACTTCATAGATCACGTTGCTGGTGGAGACCCACGAGGCCGGCGTCGTGATGACCTCGTCGCCTTCGCCCACGCCGGCGATGCGCAGGCCGATTTCCAGCGTCGCCGTGCCGGAATTGAACGTGCGCACCGGCCGGCCGCCGCAGAATTCGGAGAGCGCCGCTTCGAATTTCTGGTTTTGCGGGCCGGTGGTGATCCAGCCGGAGCGCAGCACCTCGGCGACGCCCTGAATCGTTTCCTCATCGATCTCGGGTTTGACAAAGGGCAGAAACGGGAGTGTTGACTGGCTCATGAAAGCTTCGCTCGATTGAAAGGGGGCGCAACCCCGAAGGGCGCGAACTAAACCACATAGTGTGCGCAACCGGGGCCGCGGCTAAAAAGGGCGCAACCGCGCAGCATACCAGGATCAACCTTACATATTGCTTAGCCGGCCGGAACGACCGCTTACGGTATCTTTGCCGCCTTCATGCGCACAGGCGGCCCGGCAATAAACAGCAATAGATTGTGACCGGCACGGCGCGGCGGGCCGGGATGACTAGCTGCGAGCCAACACCAGCACGCCGATCAGGATGATGCCGATGCCAATCAGCTTCTGTACCGACAGCACTTCGCCGAACAGATACCACGCCGCGAACGCATTGACGACGTAGCCGAGCGAGAGCATCGGATAGGCGATCGATACGTCCACCCGCGACAGCCCGACGATCCACACGGCCACGCTGATCACATAACAGGCCAGCCCGCCGATGATCGGCGGCTGGGTTGCGATGCGAAAGGCAATGGGCAGGATGTTCGCACGGGTGAATTCGAAGTGTCCAACGGCATTCGTACCGGCTTTGAGCAGCAACTGCGCACCAGCGTTCAACGTGACGCCGGCAAGAATGCAAAAGAGGGAAATCGGGTTCATCGAACGGGCAGATCCTGATATGGGGTCATTGTTGTGCTTTTTCCACTGGCACGGATGCGGGTGCGTCAGCTGCCGGCGCGTCGGACGCGAGCGGCTTTTCCACCACCACGCGGCGCGAGTCGCGGGCGATCACCCGCATCGGCAGGCCTTCCTTGAGAAGCCGGTCGTAGGTCGGCGGCGGAATCAGCGCGAGCGCGTAGCGGTCGGCCTTCCAGCGTTCGATCCAGGCGTCGACCGACGGAATCCATTTCTGCGGTTCGACGGACACGCCGAACGCCAGTTCGTCCGCATGCTCGACCATGATCATCGTGTGGTCGACGTAGAACGGCAGCGTGTGGTCGAGTACGCCCACCGAGTAGAACGGCGTGTCGGCCGGCAGCTTCGCGATCTCCGCCTTGATGGCCGGCGCGAGCGGCGCGCCGGAGCTCAGGCGGCCGAACACGTCGTGACCCGTGCCGGCAATGGTGCCGAGCAGCAGCCACGCCGCGCCGAAGGTGGCGATCGCGCCGAGGCTGCCGGCCCGGCTGCGGCGGTTCAACCACAGCGCCGCGAGTGTCAGCACAAAGGCGACGCCGAGCGCCGCCAGCACCCACGTGCGGTACTCGGCATACAGTTCGGCCGGATTGCGAGCGCTGCCAAAGCGCGGCAGGAACAACGCGGCAAACGCTGCCACGACGAGAAAGAGCGCATAGCCGGCCAGATGACGGCGCAACTGGTCGCGCGTGACGAGCGGCAGATACATGCCGATCAGAAGCGCGATCGGCGGTGCGATGGGCAGCGTGTAGGAGAGCAGCTTCGAATGCGACGCGCTGAAGAACAGGAAGATGAAGACGGTCCACGTCAGCATCAGCGTGACCGGCGCGAAGCCGTTCGGCTGGCGCGGCAGGCGCCATGCGTGGCGCACGCTTTGCAGCGTCACCGAAAGCCACGGCAGGAAACCCACCAGCAGCACCGGCACGAAGTAGTAGAACGGTCCCGGACGGTTCTGCTCAGGCGTCAGATAGCGCTTGAACTGCTGAACGATGAAGAAGAAGTTCAGGAATTCCGGGTTGCGCTGCTGCACCAGCACGAACCACGGCGTGACGATCGCGAAAAAGACGATCAGCCCGCCGATCAGATGCAGACGCTTCCACACCGCCCAGTCGCGCGCGATCAGCGTATAGAGCACCAGCACGGCGCCCGGCAGGATCACGCCGACGAGTCCCTTGGACAGCACCGCCAGCGCCATTGAGCCCCAGCACACCCACATCCAGCCGCGCACGCAGCCGCTCGGGAGGTTGGGGCGCTGCGCGAGCAGCAGCGCGCACAGCGTCAATTCCATCCAGAACGACAGGCCCATGTCGAGCGTGTTGAAGTGGCCCATCAGGTTCCAGTACGGCGAGGTCGCCAGCACGATCGCGGCGAACACGCCGGTTGCCGTGTTGAACACGCGTTGGCCGGTGAAGCCGACCAGCAGCACGCCGGCAAAGCCCGTCAGTGCGGTATAGAGCCGCGCCTGCCATTCGCCGATGCCGAACCACGCGAACGTGAGCGCGTTCGCCCAGGTCTGCAGCGGTGGCTTTTCGAAATACTTGTAGCCGTTGTAGCGCGGCGTAATCCAGTCGCCGGTGACGAACATCTCGCGCGCCATCTCGGCGTAGCGGCCTTCGTCGCTCGGCAGCAGGTGGCGCCAGCCGAGCGGCACGAACCAGATCACGGCGAGGGCCAGCACCAGCAGCAGAACCGTGGTGCGGTTGAGCGGTAGCCTCGTCGGCGTATCGTTCATGGATTTCAACCTTTATGGCGACGCCGCACAGGCGGCGAAGCGATGTTGTTCGGAAATGGCGACCGGCCATGCGGCGCGGCCATCAGCGAAGCGACCCGCGCTCTGCGGGCGCCCGTCTTCCGGGCGCGTGCATCAGACTCCCGACGCGGCGTTCGAGTTGCTTCCAACCGCAGCAAACTTCGACAGCGGTGGCTTCTTCAGCTTCCGTCGACGGGGCGCTGACGCGACGCGCGGTCGCGCTCAGGCTGCCGGTGCTGCCTTCGTTCGATGGCGCGCAGTGTACGTTATCGCCCCTGACGCGGCCAGGGCGTGCAGTCAGCGCCGAGGCCGCAAGGCCTCGAACAAGGTCCGCAGCAGGCTGCGGCGAATTGCTCCCGGGCGGCCTCGCGGCACGGTTTCAGGCTTCGATCAGCAACGCGGCCGCGACCTTGCGGCCCTCGGCCATCAGAATGTTGTAGGTGCGGCAGGCGGCCTTGAAGTCCATCGTTTCGACGCCGATGCGCCTCGCCGTCAGCGCGGCTGTCAGGCGCGGATGCGGAAAGCGCAGCCGCTCGCCGCTGCCGAACACGACCACTTCCGGCGCGGAGTCGACCAGCATGGCGAAGTGCTCGGCGCTCAACTGCTCGAAAGAGGAAACGGGCCAAGGGATGACCGGTGCGTCCGGCAGCACGAGAAGGCTGCCCGAATGGCGCACCAGATTGATTTCGACATAGTCGGCGCCGTAGCCGGTGACGGTATTGAGGGCGCCGCTCGAATCCTGATGTAATTTCAAATTGGTTTTCCGAAGTCGTCGTGAGACATCATGCGTGTTGACGGCCTGACCGGGCGGGGCCCAGGCGGGGCGATTCGACGCGAATGGGGCACGCGAATGGGGCAGAAGCGGCCGAAAAGGCTTGCCGATGCGGTTGGTGCATTGCGGAAGTCGGCCAAAATCCGCTAAATTATAACTTTTTAGCCGCCTTGCGGCGCCCCTCGCTCATATGCCGCCACAAGCCGCGCTGAGTCGGCGGGTGCGGCCCACCGGCTACCCGCCTTGGTTTTACCCGCTTTCGGCCGCTGTTCGTCGGTTCTGTCTGCGTGCGTCAACGCGAGAAGAGTTCGCGAAGCGGCCTGCGCAAGGGCTCGACGATAGCTCGACGCGACAACGGCTAGACGAACCGGCGCTGAGATTCGGCCCGATTCGCGTGGCGCCGGTCGCCGCTTGCCGTCGCCGGTCGTGCCGCGCCCGAATTCCCCCTATCGGCGAACCCGCCCGGCCCATTTTGCTGTTTGCGCGCGCCGGTTTGCCCAAGCCATCAACCAGGATGAAGTGCCCGCCGTGAAACCGATACTCAAATCCAACAAGTTGTTGAATGTCTGCTATGACATTCGCGGGCCCGTCCTCGAACATGCGAAGCGGCTCGAGGAAGAGGGCCACCGCATCATCAAGCTGAACATCGGCAATCTCGCGCCGTTCGGCTTCGACGCGCCGGACGAAATCATTCAGGACATGATCCTGAACCTGCCGGGTTCGTCGGGTTATTCCGACTCCAAGGGAGTGTTCGCCGCGCGCAAGGCGATCATGCATTACACGCAGCAAAAGGGCGTGCACGGGGTCGAGCTGGACGACATCTATATCGGCAACGGCGCGTCCGAGCTGATCGTGATGGCGCTTCAGGGCCTCCTGAACGATGGCGACGAGGTGCTGCTGCCCGCGCCGGACTATCCGCTGTGGACCGCCGGCGTGAGCCTGTCGGGCGGCACGCCGGTGCACTACATCTGCGACGAATCGAATAGCTGGATGCCTGACCTCGACGACATTCGCGCGAAAATCACGCCGAATACGCGCGCGCTCGTGGTCATCAACCCGAACAACCCGACCGGCGCGCTGTATTCGGACGAACTGCTGCTCGGCCTGATCGAGATCGCCCGCCAGCACGGCCTCGTGATCTTCGCCGACGAGGTCTACGACAAGATCGTCTACGACGGCAAGAAGCACACGTCGATGGCGGCGCTCTCCGAAGACGTGCTCACGGTCACGTTCAACAGCCTGTCGAAGAGCTACCGGTCGTGCGGTTATCGCGCCGGCTGGATGTTCATTTCAGGCCTGACCGCCGGCGAGAACCGCCGCCACGCGAAAGACTACTTCGAAGGGCTCGGCATTCTGGCTTCCATGCGCCTGTGCCCGAACGTGCCGGGCCAATACGCGATCCAGACCGCGCTCGGCGGCTACCAGAGCATCAACGACCTGATCGTGCCGACCGGGCGCCTGTACAAACAGCGCGAACTCGCGTATGACATGTTGACGGCGATCCCCGGCGTGAGTTGCGTGAAGCCCGAAGCGGCGCTGTACATGTTCCCGCGGCTGGACCCGAAGATCTATCCGATCCAGGACGACCAGCAGTTCATCCTCGACCTTTTGCTGGAAGAGCGCGTGCTGCTCGTGCAGGGCACCGGCTTCAACTGGAAAACGCCGGATCACTTCCGCGTGGTGTTCCTGCCGAACGTGGACGACCTCGCGGATTCGATCAACCGGATCGCGCGTTTCCTCGACGGTTACCGCAAACGTCACACGGCCTAGCGCACAATAGGGCGCTAGGGCGCCAGGGCGCCAGGGCGCCAGGGCGCAACGCGCGGCGCGCTCACAGGCAATGCGGGCTGACGCCGCGCCGTGCGGAACGCGCCAGTCCCGCGACCCGTTTATTTTTAATCACCTACTCGAAAACACACGCTGCATGGAACCGATCAAAGTTGGACTGCTGGGCTTCGGCACGGTAGGCAGCGGCACCTTCACGGTACTGCGTCGCAATCAGGAAGAAATCAAACGCCGCGCGGGCCGCGGCATCGAGATCGCGCGCATTGCCGTGCGCAATCCCGCCAAGGCGACAGCCGCGCTCGGCACTGAGGCCGGCACGGTGGCGCTGACCGATGACTTCAACGCGGTGGTCGACGACCCCTCGATCGATATCGTGGCCGAGATGATCGGCGGCACGGGCGTGGCGCGCGACCTCGTTCTGCGCGCAATCAAGAACCGCAAGCACGTGGTAACCGCCAACAAGGCGCTGCTGGCCGTGCACGGCACGGAGATTTTCGAGGCGGCGCGCGCCAACGGCGTGATGGTGTCGTTCGAGGCGGCGGTGGCGGGCGGCATTCCGATCATCAAGGCGCTGCGCGAAGGTCTGACGGCCAACCGAATCCAGTACATCGCGGGCATCATCAACGGCACCACGAATTACATTCTTTCGGAAATGCGCGACCGCGGGCTCGACTTCGCAACCGCGCTGAAAGCCGCGCAGGAACTCGGCTACGCCGAAGCCGACCCGACCTTCGACATCGAAGGCGTGGACGCCGCGCACAAGGCGACCATCATGAGCGCGATCGCGTTCGGCGTGCCGGTGCAGTTCGACAAGGCTTACGTCGAAGGCATCAGCAAGCTCGCGGCGATCGACATCAAATATGCCGAGGAACTCGGCTACCGCATCAAGCTGCTCGGTATCACGCGCCGCACCGACAAGGGCATCGAATTGCGCGTGCATCCCACGCTGATTCCGGAAAAGCGCCTGCTGGCGAACGTGGAAGGCGCAATGAACGCGGTCGTCGTGCATGGCGACGCGGTCGGCACCACGCTTTACTACGGCAAGGGCGCGGGCGCCGAGCCGACGGCTTCCGCGGTGGTGGCCGATCTGGTCGACGTGACGCGTCTGCACACGGCCGATCCGGAGCATCGCGTGCCGCATCTGGCGTTCCAGCCGGACAGCCTGTCGAGCACCCCGATCCTGCCGATCGACGAAGTCACGAGCGGCTACTACCTGCGTCTGCGGGTGGCGGACGTGACCGGCGTGCTGGCCGACATCACGCGCATTCTGGCCGACACCGGCATTTCGATCGACGCGCTGCTGCAGAAGGAATCGGAGCAGGTCGACGCGAACGGCAAGGGCGAAACCGACATCATCCTGATCACGCACGAAACGGTCGAAAAGCACGTCAACGCCGCGATCAAAACGATCGAAGCGCTGAAGACCGTTGTCTCGCAAGTCACGAAGCTGCGCATGGAAGCGCTGAACTAGGCCGAACTATGAACTACCTGTCCACCCGCGGCGCCGGCGCCGGCGAGCACCACTCCTTTGCTGACATCCTGCTGGGCGGTCTCGCCAAAGACGGCGGCCTGTATCTGCCCGCCGAATATCCGCGCGTCACCACTGACGAACTGACGCGCTGGCGCACGCTGCCGTACGCGGACCTCGCCTTCGAGATCCTGTCCAAATTCATCGACGACATTCCCGCCGAAGACCTGCGCGCGCTCACGCGCAAGACCTACACGGCGGCAACATACTGCAACGTGCGCGACGACGAAAGCGCCGCGCAGATCACGCCGTTGAAGGTGCTGGGCGTTGAAGAGGGCGCGCCGCTGTCGCTGCTGGAACTGTCGAACGGGCCGACGCTCGCGTTCAAGGACATGGCCATGCAGTTGATCGGCAACCTGTTCGAATACGCGCTCGCCAAGCACGGCCAGACGCTGAACATTCTCGGCGCGACCTCGGGCGACACCGGCAGCGCCGCGGAATACGCGATGCGCGGCAAGAAGGGCATCAGCGTGTTCATGCTGTCGCCGCACAAGAAAATGAGCGCGTTCCAGACCGCGCAGATGTACAGCCTGCAGGACCCGAACATCTTCAACATCGCGGTGGAAGGCGTGTTCGACGACGCTCAGGACATCGTCAAGGCCGTCTCGAACGATCACGCGTTCAAGGCGAAGTACAAGATCGGCACGGTCAACTCGATCAACTGGGCGCGCGTGGTTGCGCAGGTCGTGTACTACTTCAAGGGCTACTTCGCGGCCACGAAGTCGAACGACGAGCGGGTGTCGTTCACAGTGCCGTCGGGCAATTTCGGCAATGTGTGCGCGGGTCACATCGCGCGCATGATGGGTTTGCCGATCGAGAAGCTGGTCGTGGCGACGAACGAAAACGACGTGCTCGACGAGTTCTTCCGCACCGGTATTTACCGCGTGCGCAAGGCGGCCGAGACGTATCACACCAGCAGCCCGAGCATGGATATTTCCAAGGCTTCGAACTTCGAGCGTTTCGTGTTCGATCTGCTTGGCCGCGATCCGGCGCGCGTGCTGCAACTGTTCCGTGACGTCGAAGAGAAGGGCGGCTTCGACCTCGCCGCGAGCGGCGACTTTGCGCGCGTGCAGGAGTTCGGTTTCGTGTCGGGCCGCAGCAGCCACGAATCGCGCGTGGAGACAATCCGCGACGTGTTCGAGCGTTACGACACGATGATCGACACGCACACCGCCGACGGCCTGAAGGTCGCGCGCGAGCATTTGCAGCCGGGCATCCCAATGATCGTGCTGGAGACGGCGCAACCGATCAAATTCGGCGAGACGATTCGCGAAGCGCTGCTGCGCGAACCGGAGCGGCCCGCGGCGTTCTCGGGCCTCGAATCGCTGCCGCAGCGTTTCGAAGTACTGCCGGCGGACGCGCAGCGCGTGAAGGACTTTATCGTCGCGAAGGTAGGCGCGTAAGTTGGCACATCAGGCGGCGCATGATTCAGCGCATAAGTCAGCCGCCATTGCCGTGACGCGCCACACCGCCTGGGGCGCGCCCAGTCTGTCGGCGCGCTTCATGCGCCGCATGTCAAAGGCGCTTGCCGCGAAACCCCGCGGCAAGCGCTCAAACACCAGAAATCCGCTCATAACGCCCCTTAGCCCAGACTTCCTGCTTCGACCGCTACAATATTCTTTTAACCTGCGGCTTCGAGACCAGAGATGTCCACACCCACGCCCCGCGCGCCGATGCTTGCCACCGCCGAAGCCTTGGCGACCCTGCTCAGCGCAGCGAGCCCGATTGCCGGCACAGAGTCGATCCCCACGCTGGATGCGCTGAACCGTGTTCTCGCGGCCGACGTCACCTCGCCGCTCGACGTCCCGCCGATGAACACCAGTTCAATGGACGGCTACGCGATCCGCAGCGCGGACCTGGCCGGTCAAGCCACCGGCCGCTTGCCGGTTTCACAACGCATTCCGGCCGGCCACGCGCCAGAGCCCCTGACACCCGGCACGGCCGCGCGTATCTTTACCGGCGCCACCGTGCCGCCCGGTGCCGACGCGATCGTGATGCAGGAGCAAACCGAAGCCAGCGGCGCCGAAGTCACGATCCTGCACAGCCCGCAGCCCGGTGAATGGATTACGGTGCAGGGCGCGGATATCCGCAGTGGCTCGGTCATCCTTCCGGCGGGCACGCGGCTCACGCCTCAGGCGTTGGGGCTTGCGGCCTCGGTCGGGTGCGCGGAACTCGTCGTGCGGCGGCGCGTCAAGGTAGCCGTCTTCTTCACCGGCGACGAACTGACCATGCCGGGCGAACCGCTGAAGCCCGGCGCGATCTACAACTCGAACCGGTTCACGCTACGTGGGCTGCTGGAAAAACTCGGCTGCGAAGTCACCGACTACGGCATCGTCGCCGATAAGCTCGACGCGACCCGCGCGACCTTGCGTGAAGCCGCCGAAGCACACGACCTGATCCTCACCTGCGGCGGCGTGTCGGTGGGCGAAGAGGATCATGTGAAGCCGGCTGTGGAAGCAGAAGGGCGTCTTGCGATGTGGCAAATCGCCATGAAGCCGGGCAAGCCGCTCGCCTTCGGCGCGGTGCGCCGTGCCGCGCGGCGTGACGAAACCGCGGCGGCGCCGGATTCGGCTGAAACCTTTTTCATCGGCCTGCCGGGCAACCCGGTGTCCAGTTTCGCGACCTTCCTGCTGTTCGTGCGCCCGTTCATCCTGAGTCTGGCCGGCGTGCAGGCGGTTGCGCCGCGAGCACTGTCGCTGCGCGCGGATTTCACGCAGAGCAAGGCCGACCGCCGCAACGAATTCCTGCGCGCGCGTATCAACCCGGCGGGCGGGCTCGATCTGTTCCCGAATCAGAGTTCAGCCGTGCTGACCTCGACCGTTTGGGGCGATGGCCTGATCGACAATCCGCCGAATCACGCGATCAGCGCCGGCGAGACGGTGCGCTTCCTTCCTTTTTCCGAACTGCTGAACTGAGGCCGGCGGTCGCCGGTGGCATCCCGATGAAGATTCAACTTCGATATTTTGCGAGCGTGCGTGAAGCGCTCGATCTGGCCGACGAAACCGTCGATCTGCCCGACGGCATTGCAACCGTCGGCGACGTGCGCGCCTGGCTGCGCGCGCGCGGCGGCATCTGGTCCGACACCCTGGCCGAGGGCCGCGCGCTGCGCATGGCTTGCAACCATGTCATGACCGGCGCGGGCACTCGCGTTACCGAGGGCTGCGAAGTCGCGTTTTTTCCGCCCGTTACCGGCGGCTGATCCGCCGCGCCGCTCCCAACTGCTTAGGAGGCCCAGATGCCCGTTCGCGTCCAGACGGAAGACTTCGACCTCACCGCCGAGGTCGCCGGATTACGCGCGCGCAATCCGAAAATCGGCGCGGTCGCCTGCTTCGTCGGCACCGTGCGCGATCTGAACGACGGCAGCGCGATCGAGACGATGGAGCTCGAACACTATCCCGGCATGACGGAAAAATCGCTGGAGGCGATCATCGTCAGCGCGCGCGAACGCTGGCCGGGCACCGAGGTGTTGATCGTGCATCGGGTCGGCAAGCTGTATCCGCTCGACCAGATCGTGCTGGTGGCGACGACGGCCGCGCATCGCGGGGATGCCTTCGCATCCTGCGAATTCGTGATGGATTATCTGAAGACTCAAGCGCCGTTCTGGAAGAAAGAAAAGACCGAGGCTGGCGAGCGCTGGGTCGATGCACGTGTCACCGACGACGCGGCGCTCGCCCGCTGGGGTATCGAATCGGATAATCGGTCCGAGGACTAGGCGCGGGTGCGCGCCGGTGGAATCCGGGTGTCAGCGGGGCCGCGAGTCTGTGAACAGCAAGCGTTTTGACGCCGCTCACGCCGGTCGCCGGCGCTCCTGACGGTTCAGGCTTGGCCGATGCCTGCCGGCCCGCTGCACGGGTTTAGAACGGCAGCCTCGCGCGCGTCTGCGTCATTCGTCCCGCGACCGGCCGACAATGCGCGTTGGAAACGGCTCACCTGGCGGGCGCGCCGCGTGAGCTGCCTCGTCAACATCGTGCGGACGACGTTTGGGCGCAACGCGTTCCAGCAGCGCCTGTTGTTCCTCCGGGATCTCGTAATCCCAGCCGAAACGGCTCAACTGCAGACTCTGCGCGATGCGCAGCGCCGGCTCCATGAAGCGGACCGCGGCGGCGGGCTGATAACGCGACTGCACCGTGTCCAGAAACAGATACAGCCAGCGGCTGAAGTGCTGCGGCTCGATGCCCTCGAGCGGCTGATGCGCCTGCTGCACGTTGCCGCGATATTGCTTCGCGCCCAGCACGAGGCTGCCCCAGAAGGTGCACATCTTGGGCAGGTGATCGTCCCAGCGGCCCGCGAGCGTTGCGTCGAAGACCGGACCCAGCAGCGCATCGGCGCGCACGCGATCGTAAAAGGCGTAGACCAGTTCGCGGATATTCGCCTCGGTGGGCTCGATGGCGCGTTCAACGACCGGCGCGGCGGGAAAAGACGGGTTCATGCAAATTCCAAAAGGTGCGGTTCTCGATTGTGCGTCGCCACACGGTGCCGCACTACGTCAGGAATGGCCTCAAACGGAGTCCAAACGAAAGGAAGTAGGCCGCGAATACCCCGCTTTTCGTAAGAATGCCCCACGCAGGAAACGTTACCATTACTGCCGAAACATACGCACCGCCTATCTGCGCAGAACAAGAAAATATGCGTAGCGCCTGCATCTTAGGGCGAAGCGACGGCCCACGGCAACCCTTGCATCGACGCGGTTATCCCCGGATCGCGGCTTGCGCTCATCGTGATACCTGCACCTATGAGACTGACCGACTATACGGATTACTCACTACGCGTTTTGCTATACCTCGCTGTTCGCGGCGAAGGGTTATCGACGATCCAGGATATTTCGGACGCGTACGGCATTTCCAAGAACCACTTGATGAAGGTCGTGCAGCAGCTCGGCGAACTCGGCTGGATCGAAACGGTGCGCGGGCGCAACGGCGGATTGCGGCTTACCGAGCAAACCAGCGCGCTGACGGTCGGCGAAATCGTGCGCGCGACCGAAAGCGACTTTGCGCTCGTCGGCTGTTTTCCAGACCAGCAAGGTGAGCGCCGCAGTTGCGTCATTTCACCGCAGTGCCGGTTGCGTGGCGCGCTCGAAGCGGCGCGTAATGCCTTTCTCTCCGAGCTGGACCGACATACCATTGGTGAGGTGGCGCAGCCGCATGGCCCGCTGTCCGCGCTGCTCGGCTTGAGCAGCGTGATTCCGATCGTGCCGGTCGCGCCGGCCGGTGGCAATTCCGCACCGCTTGCCTGAAAACGGTGAGGCAGTTCTCTTGCGTCCAAACGTTAAATATTCGCTGTCTGATGCAAAAAAGCGCTTGAAACCTGGATAAAACGCCTCATTTTGGTGGTAATCGAAATTGGAGGTCTCTTGATGAGAATCGACAAACTTACCACTAAATTCCAGGAAGCCCTGGCGGATGCGCAGAGTCTGGCCGTCGGCCATGACAATCAATACATTGAACCGGTTCACGTCCTGTCGGCGCTCGTCGCGCAGCAGGATGGTTCGGCACGCTCGCTGCTCTCGCGTGCCGGCGTGCATGTGCAGGCGTTGCAAACGGCGCTCGGCGACGCGATCACGCGTCTGCCGCAAGTGCAGGGCACCGACGGCAATGTGCAGATCGGCCGCGAGCTGACCGGTTTGCTGAACCAGGCCGATAAGGAAGCGCAAAAACTCAACGACACGTTCATCGCGAGCGAGATGTTCCTGCTCGCCGTCGCGGACGACAAAGGCGAAGCTGGCCGTCTCGCGCGTCAGCACGGCTTGTCGCGCAAGTCTCTGGAAAGCGCGATCGCCGCCGTGCGCGGCGGCTCGCAAGTGCATAGCCAGGACGCCGAAAGCCAGCGTGAAGCGCTGAAGAAATACACCGTGGACCTGACCGAGCGCGCGCGGGCCGGCAAGCTCGACCCGGTGATCGGCCGCGACGACGAAATTCGTCGTTCGATCCAGATCCTGCAGCGTCGTACCAAGAACAACCCCGTGCTGATCGGCGAACCGGGCGTGGGTAAGACCGCGATCGTCGAAGGTCTGGCGCAGCGTATCGTCAACGGCGAAGTGCCGGAAACGCTCAAGGGCAAGCGCGTGCTGTCACTCGATATGGCGGCGTTGCTGGCCGGCGCCAAGTATCGCGGTGAGTTTGAAGAGCGTTTGAAGGCCGTGCTGAACGACATCGCGAAAGACGAAGGCCAGACCATCGTCTTCATCGACGAAATCCACACCATGGTCGGCGCAGGCAAGGCCGAAGGCGCGATGGACGCGGGCAACATGCTGAAGCCAGCGCTCTCGCGCGGTGAGCTGCATTGCGTTGGCGCGACCACGCTCGACGAATACCGCAAGTACATCGAAAAGGATGCCGCGCTCGAACGCCGCTTCCAGAAGGTGCTGGTCGACGAGCCGACGGTGGAAGCCACTATCGCAATCCTGCGCGGTCTGCAGGAAAAGTACGAACTGCACCACGGCGTGGATATCACCGACCCGGCGATCGTCGCGGCGGCTGAACTGTCGCATCGTTACATCACGGATCGGTTCCTGCCGGACAAGGCTATCGACCTGATCGACGAAGCCGCTTCGAAGATCAAGATGGAAATCGACTCGAAGCCGGAAGAGATGGACCGGCTCGACCGTCGTTTGATCCAGTTGAAGATCGAGCGCGAAGCCGTCAAGAAGGAAAAAGACGAAGCGTCGCAAAAGCGCCTGCAACTGATCGAAGAGGAAATCGAGCGGCTGGATCGCGAATATTCGGACCTCGAAGAAATCTGGACCGCGGAAAAAGCCGCGGTGCAGGGCAGCGCGCAACTGAAGGAAGAGATCGAGAAAACCCGCGCGGAAATCACGCGCCTGCAACGCGAAGGCAAGCTGGAGAAGGTCGCCGAGTTGCAGTACGGCAAGCTGCCGGGTCTCGAAGCGCAGTTGAAGGAAGTGACGCAGGCCGAGGCGAAAGAGCAGAACAATCCGACGCGTCCGCGTTTGCTGCGCACGCAGGTCGGAGCGGAAGAAATTGCTGAAGTCGTGTCGCGTTCCACCGGCATTCCCGTGTCGCGCATGATGCAGGGCGAGCGTGAAAAGCTGCTGCAGATCGAAGAGAAGCTGCACGCGCGCGTGGTCGGCCAGGACGAGGCGATCAGCGCGGTGGCCGATGCGATCCGCCGCTCGCGCGCGGGTCTGTCGGATCCGAACCGGCCGTATGGTTCGTTCCTGTTCCTCGGCCCGACCGGTGTGGGCAAGACCGAACTGTGCAAGGCGCTTGCGTCGTTCCTGTTCGATTCGGAAGATCATCTGATCCGTATCGACATGAGCGAATTCATGGAGAAGCACAGCGTCGCACGTTTGATCGGCGCGCCGCCGGGATACGTCGGCTACGAAGAGGGCGGCTATCTGACCGAAGCCGTGCGCCGCAAGCCGTATAGCGTGATCCTGCTCGACGAAATCGAGAAGGCGCATCCGGACGTGTTCAACGTGCTGCTGCAAGTGCTCGACGACGGCCGCATGACCGATGGCCAAGGCCGCACCGTGGACTTCAAGAACACGGTGATCGTGATGACCTCGAACCTCGGCTCGCAGGTGATCCAGTCGATGGTCGGCGAGCCGCAGGAGGCGGTGAAGGACGCGGTCTGGGAAGAAGTGAAGCTGCACTTCCGGCCCGAGTTTCTGAACCGGATCGACGACGTCGTGGTGTTCCATGCGCTCGACCGTTCGAACATCCAGTCGATCGCGCGGATCCAGTTGCAGCGTCTGCACGAGCGGCTTGCCAAGCTCGACATGCAACTGGTGGTGTCGGACGCGGCGCTCGAGCACGTGGGCAAGGTCGGCTACGATCCGCTGTTCGGTGCACGGCCGCTGAAGCGTGCCATCCAGCAGGAGATCGAGAACCCGGTCGCCAAGCTGATTCTGGCTGGCAAGTTCGGTCCGAAGGACGTGATTCCGGTCGAACTGGAAGACGGCAAACTGGTGTTCGAACGCGTCGTGCACTAAGCGAGACGCGCTCTGTGAACGGCGGAGCGGCAGCGGTCGAGCCGCTCCCGTCGAAATAAAAAACGTCAACGAAGGTGACTTCGTTGACGTTTTTTTTTGCCCGCTGACCGCACTGCGCTGGCGGCCTTGCGTGGCGTGTGGCGTGCGGCGCGCTTACGCCTGTGTGTTTAAGCAGCGGTTAAGCGTTGCCCTTGCCGAACAGCGCCGACAGGCCGCCGAGCGCGCCGAGCACAGTGGTGGCGTTCAGTTTGCCCTCGGCCGGCACTTCGCCTTCCGGCGTGGCCGCGTTGACGACGTGCGGCAGAATCTGCGAGAGCAGGCCGGTGACCTGATCCGGCTGCACGCCGGCTTTTGCCGCGAGGTTGGTGACGGTCTCGGAGCCGAGCACGCTGTGCAGCGCATCGGCCGCGATCGGCTGGTTCTCGCCGTTGCTGACCCAGGAGGCAACCACGTCGCCGAGGCCTTTTTCCTTGAAACGGTCGATCAGGCCGTTCAGGCCGCCCGGCTGGTTATTCACGAATTCGAGTGCGGCAGCAACCAGCGCTTGCTGGCCACCGCCTTCGGGGGATTTGCCAACCAGGGAACCGAGTGTGTCGAGTAGGCTCATGACGGTCTCTCTTGAATGCCGACACGCGCTTGACGGGTCGGCGGGTGAAAACGCCGCGCGTTTGCGCGGCGCCGTGGAAGGAAGGCGGGAGGCGGCGGGACGGGCCGGTGGGTTCGTCGCACGAGATCACACGCGAAGCACGCAGCCCGTTACGCCGCCGACGCTCAATCCTGTTTCGTACTCCGTCTCATGCGCGTCCGGTCCGCGAACTGTTCTGTTCAGGCACCACCCGAGGCCGCCGCAGCCGATGCGGCCTTGCCCTTCTTCGCTTTCTTCTTCGAGGCCTTGGCGTCGGAAGCGTCAGCCGGCGCCGCCGCGCTCGCGCTGGCCGGCGCGGAAGCCGCTGCCGCCTCGGCCTTGCTCTTCTTCTTCGACTTGGACGTCTTCGCACCCGAAGCGTCTGCTGGTGCGGCGGGCGTCGTGGTCGCGGCCGTGGCTGGCGCCGCGGTAGTGGCGGCCGGCGCTGCCTTGCTTGTGGCGGTGCTGCCCGCCTTGGTGGCGGGTTTGGCGCCGGTCGGCGGGGTGGACGAGCCGTTGATCGTCAGGCCGGCCGCTTCGAGGTTGGTCACCGATTTGGTGCCGATGCCTTTGACGCGCGTGGCGAGATCATCGGCGTCCTTGAACGGGCCGTTCTTGGTGCGTTCGTCGATGATCGCTTTCGCATGCACCGGGCCGATACCCTTGACCGATTCGAGCGCCGCCTGATCGGCGGAGTTCACTTCGACGGCCGCCGCAAAACCGGCCGACAGCGACAAAGCCAAAGCAAGGCAAAGCATTAAAAGCTTCTTCAGCATGGCAAGCACTCCATTGAGGGCAAAAAAAGTTAGCCACTAAGGGACAACTCGAGACAACTCGTAACGACTGGGGACGACGCGTTGTGTAGCACGCGCTGCGCTTAAGCATAGAACAAATTGCGCGCCCTTATTTGCGAACGCGGACGATTTATACCGATCGATTCATGACAAGTAAATCAATGTGAACGAGATTTAAACCTTTTGCCTGGTGATTAGGCTCTGGTGAGTTTATCGATCAAATCCACACGCCATAAAAAATGACAGCGCAGACAAATGACAGCATGCCGCGCTTGACTTAGAGTGCACTCGAAGTCCTAACCTGAGTTCCGTCATGTCGAATATCTCGAAAGCACTCACCATCGGGCAGGTCGCTGAAACGATCGGCGTCTCGACGCATACGCTGCGCTACTACGAACAGGCGGGCTTGATTCGCGCTGTCGGGCGCACGCAGGCGGGGCATCGCCTGTATTCGCCGGCCGATCTCGACTGGCTGCTGTTCGTGATGCGGCTCAAGGCTACCGGCATGCCGATAGCCGGCATGCAGGCGTTCGCGGCGCTGCGCGCGCAAGGCCAGCCGACGGTGGACGCGCGCCGTGACATGCTGGTGGCGCATCGGGATGCGGTTTTGGCGCGGATCGCCGAGTTGCAGGTCAATCTCGGCGCGATCGTCGACAAGATTGCGTACTACGAGGCGGCGGGGCGTGCATCCGCCGTGGATCGCTCGACACGACAGACCGGCGAAACCCACTCGCATTCACATTCGGAAGAGGACTCACCATGGACCACGCACACAACGACCGCTACACCCGAGGCTGGGACAAACTGAAGGAAATCGACGGCTCGGCCGGCGAGCAGGTGATCGCCGCGCTCGCGCCGATCGCGCCGGATTTCGGGCGTCTGCTGATCGAATTCGGCTTCGGCGATATTTACAGCCGCCCGCAACTCGATCTGCGCGCGCGAGAGATCGCGACGATTGCGTCGCTCGCCACGCTAGGCTGCGCGCAGCCGCAGTTGAAGGTGCATATCGAGGCGGCGTTGAACGTCGGCTGCACGCGCGAGGAGATCGTCGAGGTGTTCATGCAGATGGCGCTTTATGCGGGCTTTCCGGCGGCGCTGAATGCGCTGTTCGCCGCGCATGAGATTTTCGAGCGGCATGATCGGACGATGCCTAACTCGCAAGCTGTGAGGGCGGGGCAGGCGATGGAGGCAGACGCGCTCGCTGGTTGAGCTCGCGCCTGCGGGCGGCGATGCCAAGGGTAGGGCAGGCGGCTGCTTTGCGCAGCCGTTTTCTTGCGCTGGCAACGCAACTAACAGTCAATTATTGATAACCCGCTCAACAGCGCGTTTGCGGTCGACCAGTGCGCTACAGGTTCAGCAGCGAGAAGCCTCGCGATCTTACGGCCTGCGAGCGTCCTGTCACGCGGCCGAATCGACCCGAAGCGCCGCATCGGCATGCAAATGCCGTTTGCTCACGACCCGCCAGTAAATCAGCAGGCCAATGCCGGCAATCGCCAGGCTCAGCGTATTCGCCACCCAGAAGCCGCGCGCGCCAGTCAGCCATTCCGGCATTGTGCCGGTCACGTTGAAGCCGAGCGCATAGCCGCCACCGAGCCCGACGCCCCACAGCGCTACCGCGTAGATCACGGTCGGCACGACCGCCACTTTGTAGGCGCGCAGCACGAACGCGGTGGTGATCTGCAAAGCATCGAACACGTGATAGCACGCGACGATCAACACCAGCGGCAACGCCGCGGCCACGACCTGCGCATTCGGCGTATAGCCTTCGATGATATAAGGCCGCAGCGCCAGCACGATCGCGCCGTAACAGCAGGCGATCGCCACGGCCATCATGATGCCGTGACGCGACAGCGTGCGCGCCGCTTCCGGGCGATGCGCGCCGAGCGCCTGCGCGACCAGCGTCGACGAAGCAATGCCGATCGACAGCGGTGTCATGTACAGCACCGCGCCGATATTGCCGGCGATCTGGTGGCCGGCGAGCGTCGTCGTGCCGAAGCGCGCGATGAAGAGCGCCATGAACGTGTAAGAGGTGACTTCGATCAGGTACGACAGGCCCATCGGAATGCCTAGCCGCAGTTGCGCCGCCTGGCGCCGCCAGACCGGCCAGCAGAAGCGCGAGAAGATGGCGAACGGTGTGAATACATCGACGCGCGTCAGCAGGATCAATCCGAGCACGGCAAGCGCCCAGTTGATCAAGGTGCTGGCGAGCGCGCACCCGGGGCCGCCCAGCGCCGGGACGCCCAACCCGCCGAAGATGAACCACGTATTGAGCGGCACCTTGAGCAACAGCGCGCCGATTTGCAGGATCATCACGAGCCGCGGCTTGCCGACCGCATTGGTGACCGAACTGTAGACACGAAAGGCGAGACCGGCCGGCAAGCCGAAGGCCAGAATCCGCAGATAGGCGACCGTGCGGTCGTGCAGTGCGTCGGGCACGCGCGCCAGTTGCAGCACCGGGCCGGGAAAAAACAGAATCAGGAAACCGATCACGGTCAGCGCCAGCGCAAGCCACAGGGCCTGGCGAACTTCCTCGCCGATTTCGCTGTAGCGGCGCGCGCCGTAGAGTTGCGCGGTGATCGGCTGCAGTGCGGTGAGAATACCCGTCAGGCCGATGTAGACGGAAATATAGATCGATGAACCGAGGCCGAGCGCGGCCAGATCGACTGCCGAGAAACGGCCGACCATCGCCGTGTCGATCACACCGAACGCGATAATCGCGAGTTGGCCGATCAGGACCGGCCATGCTAATGCGGCGATTTTCCGTACATCGGCGAGCATGCTCAGTTGGACTTCTTGTGCCAGTTACGGCGTTTGACGACTGGCGGCTTCGGACGGTCGATGCGCACGTACAGGCGGAAGCGCTCGTCGCGGTCGGCCACGCGGCGGCCTTCCCACACCAGCTTCCAGACGAAGTCGGACATCGCGCTCGGTTCGCCGTAGTCCTGCGTATCCTGGCGCAGGATCACGTCGCAGTCCTGGTCGAAGGAAAAATGCATATCGCCGAAGTAGGCAAAGGTCGCGATCTGCGCATTGCCGAGGCGCACCGGCGAAATGCAGGTGTAGTCGTCCGGCAGATGGGCGGAGATCTGTTCGGCAACGTCTTTATAGGTCCGGCTGTAGTTGACGACCGGCAGCCACAGCGTCATGAGCAACACCCACATCAAGGTGGTGCCGGCGCTCGAGAGCACCACGCTGCGCCACAACACTTTCGGGTGACGGGCAAGACGCCATTGCACCAGCACGAACCAGCAGACTGTCACGGCGACCGCGCACACAAACGACAGAATCTTGAACTGCGGCGCGAAGCCCGGCGCGAGACGCGCGAGGTTGCGCGCGAGCGGATGCGGAAAACCGGTCAGTCCCGCGATATAAACCAGCCACACGAAGCTGCCGAGAATCGTGAAGCTCAGGAGGGCGAACCAGTCGATCGCGTTGATCGCGCCGCGCTTGAGCGTAGGCAGCGCGAACGCGGCCAGCACGGCTAGCGGCGGCAGCAACAGCATGTAAAGCCGGTTCGACTGGTGGCTTTGCAAAACGACCAGCACGAACAGCGGCCCGATCACCGAAAGCGGAATCGCCACATGCGGCGCGCGGCGCAGGCCGGACCAGCTGAACCACGCCCAGAGTGCCAGCGGCCACGCCGGCCACGTGAAGAGCGGCAGGTTTTTCAGCGCGTAGCCGGCGACTGAGCCCGGCGGCCCGGCGAACGAACTCAGGCTGACGTGCACCCACTGATTGAGATACCAGACGGCGTCGTCGGGGAAGGTGGCGAGCGCGGCGACCGGCCATGCTGCCGACAGCACGAGCGCCACCGGCAGGCCCGCCAGCAGCAGCCAGCGCGAGCGCGTTTCGCGCACGATCAGGGTCATCGCCAGCGTGCCGAGCAGCAGCGCGCCGACCAGCACCGGGCTGCTGGCCAGGGTCACGAACGCGATGGCGAGACCCCAGATCAGCGCGCCTTGAATCGGCTTGTCGATCATGCGCACGAGCCCGTACACGAGCATCGCGATGCCGCAGAACTGCGCGAGCTGCGGCGTGGTTTCATGGCCGCGCTCGGCGAGGCCGAAGCACGCGAGCAGGATCAGCAGCGCGCCGTCGGCGAGGGTGCGGCCGTAGTCGCGCGGTTCCGGCTCGCCGCCGAATGCGTATTTGAATGGCTGAACTTCGGCGCGCCGGCCGAGCAGGTAAGCCGCATACCAGACAAACGCGCAGCCCGCGCAAAACAGCAGGCCGGTAAAGACGCGCGAGGCGTTGCTCGCATCGACCCACGGCGCGAGCGCGCGGATCGCACTGGCGCCGAACCAGTAGCCGAGCGGGCCGTCTTCAGTGAGGTATTTGCCGACCAGATTCGGCAGAAGCCAGTCGTGCGCGCTGCCGTTCGCCATGGTCCACATGACGCCGAAGCCGGCTGCATCCTCGTTCTTCCACGGATCGCGGCCGAACAGTCCGAACGATGCGTAGACGATACAGATGGTCAGCAGCAGCCAGCGCGGCAACGCACTGGTCGCTGAGGCAGTGAGGCGAACGGCAGGTCTCATGCGGTGTGTGGATATCGGATAAGCGGTGCAGCCGGGACCGGACGGCATGTCCGGCTGGAATGGCCAATTTGGAGCATCCGGCATTGTAGTCGTGCCGTGCGATGCGCGTCACGGCCGGTAACGGCTCGCAACGTGATTCGACAGGCGGTAACACGGGTTCGGCAGTGCGCCGCTCTCGCTTTCGACCATTGACGACGAATCGGCAAGGCGACAAAAAAGGGCAGCTCGCGCTGCCCTTTTTGCTCCTGCTTCGCTGCTCGCCCGACCGGCTGAATTGGCCGAGCCGGCTGAACTGGCGAGGAGGCGGGTATTACTTCGCTGCGACCTTGCCGGTAGCGCGCGAGCCAAACTTGTTGCGGAACTTCTCGACGCGGCCTGCCGTGTCCATGATCTTTTGCTGACCGGTGTAGAACGGATGCGATTCCGACGACACTTCGATCTTGGCGAGCGGGTAGGTCTTGCCTTCGAATTCGGCGGTTTCACGCGTCTGGATTGTCGAGCGCGTCACAAACTTGAAGTCGTTCGACACGTCGATGAACAGAACTTCGCGGTAATCCGGGTGAATGCCTTCTTTCATGGTCTTTCCTTTAATCTGGCGGTAGCCAACCCGCGTGCGACCGTCTTTGAACGGACCGCATCTAGGCGCGAGCCACTTGCCTATGGTCGAAAAACGGCGATTATGCCAGAAAATCAGTCGCTTGACGACTTTTGTGCCAGCCTTTTGCGAGCCGTGTGCGCTGATTTCGCGGCGTTCCTGCCGGATCGCGGCCGTGGAGCGCTACGGCGGCCGGGCCTTGTCTGGCGGGCGTTGCGCGTCAGCCTGCAGGGAACGTCACGCCGACTCGCGCCGGATCTTGCCGGTAGTATCGTGCCAGCAGCCGGTAAAGCTCCGGATATTCGGCTTCGAACGCCTGCGGTTTGACAAACAGCGCCTCGCTGCAAACGGCAAAAAATTCCGATGGATGGTCCGCCGCATACGGATCGATCAGCGAATCGCGCTCGAATCTCGCCCAGCGACGCTCCGGCACCGCGTCGACTTTTGCGCAGAAGTGGTCGTACGCATGGTCGAATACGTCGGCCCACGCCTGCGCATCGAGCGGCGCGTGCCAGCGGCGCATCAGCGGCGGGTGGCCGTCCGCCTCGCCATTCAGCATGTCGATCTTGTGCGCGAATTCGTGGATCACGACGTTGTAGGCGTCCGTGCCGTCCGTCATTTGCGCGTCTTCCCATGACAACACCACGGGGCCGCCTTCCCACGCTTCGCCGCTCGCGTCCTGCTCGACCTCGTGCACTACGCCATCTTCGTCCTCGACGGTCTTGCGGATCACGAATTCGCCCGGATAGACGATCACACCGACCCAGCCGCGATACAGATCGAGGCTCAGATTCAGCACCGGCAGGCACGCCTGAGCGGCAATCGCCACGGTCATTGCGTCGGTGAGCTCGAGTTCGTGCGCGGTCGAAAATTCCTTTTGCGCAAGGAACAGGCTCGTCAGTTCACGCAGACGCACGAGGTCTGGCGCATCGAGATGCGCGAGAAACGGCAGGCCGTCGAGCGTGGCTTGCCAGAGCGAGTCGTCGATCGCGTAGTCGCGCAACGCGCGCTCGCGCCGTCGTGTGCCGAGCCATTGAGTGAGTTTCGAGAGCATGGCCTGATGCAACCTCTAGTCGATCTGTTTTTGCCACGCGGCGAAAATGCCGCCGCATATCGCCACGCCGGCGAGGAAGTAGAAGCCGTCGAGCGAGGCGAGAAAGCTGGCCTGTTGCGCGACCGTACGGCTGATTTCCACGATGGCCAGCGAGTGCGCTTCGGACGGTGAGCGGCCGGCGGCGGCCAGGCCTCTCGTGAGCGCGGCGAGCGAGTTCTGGAATAGCGGATTGTACGGATTCACGAACTCCGCGAGGCGGGTTTCATGCAGCGCCTGCCGATGCTGCTCGACGATGATCATGGAAGCGGTCGCGAACGAGATCGTCACCTGCCGCACGATGTTTTTCAACCGGTAGCCGTGCGTGAATTCTTCAATGGCGAAAATTCGGAAAGTCAGATTAGCCACCGGCAGCACGATGAACAACAGCAGCAGGCCGCGCAACAACAGCGGGACGATCAACGCCGCTTCGCCGACGCCGGGCGACATGCGCGTCATCCACGCCGCGGCGAACGCGGCCACCGCGAAACCCGGCACGATGATCCACTTCTTGCGCGGCAGCAGTTTCGCATAGCGCAGGTAGACGAACAGAGCGCTCGCCGAAATCAGCGACGTCACGCCGACCAGTTGCCCGGTGTTTTCGACTGGATAGCCAAGACCGCCTTCGAGAAAGCGCGAGATCAGAAAGCCGAACACGGTCGAGATGTAGTAGTAGAACATGTAGAGCACGAGCCCGGCCTGAAACACCTTCTCGCGCAGTGCATGGAGGCGCACGAGCGGCGCCGGATGGTGCCACTGATGATAGGCGAACCAGCCCAACGCGACGATCCCGGCGACGGTCAGCAGGATCAGCCCGGGTGAGGCGCTGAACAACTGGAAGCGCACCTGCTGCATCACGATCTGCAGGGCGCCTTGTGCGAACGCGAAAATGAGGTACGGCCAGAAATGCGCGGCGCCGCGTTCTTCGGGCAGGCGGTTGCCGGAGTCGGGCAGCGCGAGCAAGGCCAGAACGGCGAACAGCAAGCCCACGGGCGCCGTGCACGCGAACAGCGCGCGCCAGCCGAAATGCGCGATCAACTGGCCGCCGATCAGCGGCGCGAGCGCACTGCTCAGGACGATCAGCACGAGGAACGCGCGGGTGGCCGCGGGCCGCTGCTGCGGCTTGAAACTCATCTGGATCAGGATGCGGCAGGTGCCCATCATCGGCCCGATGAAATAGCCCTGCATGCCGCGCGCGAACGCCAGTTCGATCGACGATTCGCACAACGCCGCTGCCACCGCGCCGGCGCAATAGAACACCATGCAGCCGGTCACGTAGCGCCGGTAGCCGAAGCGCTCAACCCACCATTGCTGCTGCAAAATGCCCAGCACCGCCGCGACCGCATAGGCGCTCGACGCCCAGACGAGTTCGTCGGGCGATGCATTGACGCCGCCGGCGATATAGCTCGTGAAGAACGAGAAGATCGAGTTGTCGAAATAGTCGAGGCCGGTGACGACGGCCAGCACCCAGGGGAAGAAATCGCCGCGCAGTTTCTCGACACTGAACAGCGGTGTCCGGCACGACGTCGTACTCATGAGGATTCGCCCGGCGAGGAGTCGCCCGGCGTGGATTCGCCCGGGGTCTTGCCGCGCTTTGCGTGCGGCGTACCGCTCCCCCTGGCGCGTGCGTTGCGGCGCTGCTCGAGCAACGCGTCGGCATTCTCGCCGGCGAGGCGCCGCCGGAGATAGTCGAGGTCGGGGCTCAGTTCGGCGCGCAGCTTCTGCGCTTCCTTCAGTTCGCGCCGCATGCTTTCGATGCGCGCGTCGAGCGCTTTAACCTGTTGGGCGATGGCGTCGTGAATCTGCTGCAGCGATTCGGTCGAGTAGCGGTGGCGACCGTCGACGGGTTCGAGCGGTTGCTTGAGCATCTCGGTAATGCCGTGCAGCGAGAAACCGAGCGAGCGCAAACGCAGAATGCGGCCGAAGCGCTTAAGGTCTTCCTCGTCGTAGAGCCGGTAGCGGCCCTCGCTGCGCGTGGGCGAGACGAGGCCGCGTTCCTCGTAGTATTTCAGCGTACGCGGTGTGACGCCGAGGCGTTCGGCGGCGTCGCGCACGGTCAGCAGAGTGGGTGAGTCCTTCGACATGGCATGTGGTGAATAAGACGGACTGCTGGCATTGTACTTCAACGTGTACGTTCACGTACATGTTGGCCGGCTCGGCGGGGTTGATGGCCGAGAGCCGGTTGGGTGAGTGTGCCGCGCCGGAGCGGCGAAAGGCGGACAAAAAAAAGCCGCTCGTTTGCGGCGAGCGGCTTTTGATGCGATGCAGATGATGCGGCTAGTGCGGCTAAATCAGCCCAAGGCTTTAGCTGCCACCACCACGGCGCATCATGTCGAAGAACTCGGAGTTGCTCTTCGTCTGACGGATCTTGTCGAGCAGGAATTCCATCGACTCGACTTCGTCCATGTCGTGAATGAACTTGCGCAGCACCCAGATCTTTTGCAGCACTTCCGGCTTGATCAGCAATTCTTCGCGGCGCGTGCCGGACTTGTTCAGGTTGATCGACGGATAAACGCGCTTTTCAGCAAGGCGACGTTCCAGGTGCACTTCCATGTTGCCGGTGCCCTTGAATTCTTCGTAAATCACGTCGTCCATGCGGCTGCCGGTTTCGATCAGCGCCGTGCCGATGATGGTCAGCGAGCCGCCTTCTTCGATATTGCGCGCGGCGCCGAAGAAGCGCTTCGGACGTTGCAGCGCGTTGGCGTCGACACCGCCCGTCAGCACCTTGCCCGAGGCCGGCACGACGGTGTTGTAAGCGCGCGCGAGACGCGTGATCGAGTCCAGCAGAATCACCACGTCGTTCTTCATTTCGACGAGGCGCTTGGCTTTTTCGATCACCATTTCGGCGACTTGAACGTGACGGGCAGCCGGTTCGTCGAACGTGGAGGCGATCACTTCGCCCGCCACCGAGCGCTGCATTTCGGTCACTTCTTCCGGGCGTTCGTCGATCAGCAGCACGAACAGCACGACATCCGGATGGTTCTGCTTGATCGCGTGAGCGATGTGCTGAAGCATCACGGTCTTACCCGACTTCGGCGATGCGACCAGCAGGCCGCGCTGGCCTTTGCCGATCGGCGCGATCATGTCGATGATGCGGCCCGTGACGTTTTCCTCGCCACGCATTTCACGTTCGAGCAGCAGCACCTTGTTCGGGTGCAGCGGCGTCAGGTTTTCGAACATGATCTTGTGCTTCGAGGCTTCCGGCGGCTGGCCGTTGACCTTGTCCACCTTCACCAGCGCGAAATAGCGTTCGCCGTCTTTCGGCGTGCGTACTTCGCCTTCGATCGTGTCGCCCGTATGCAGGTTGAAGCGGCGGATTTGCGACGGGCTGATGTAAATATCATCCGTGCTGGCGAGGTACGAGGTTTCCGGCGAACGCAGGAAGCCGAAGCCGTCCGGCAGCACTTCGAGCGTGCCGTCGCCGAAGATCGTGTCGCCCGTTTTGGCTCGTTTTTTTAGAATGGCGAACATCAATTCCTGCTTGCGCAGGCGGTTCGCACTTTCGATCTCGAGGCCATTGGCCATCTCGATCAATTCGGACACGTGCAGAGTCTTAAGCTCGGATAAATGCATACGGAGAACCCGCAGGAGAAGGTGCGACGAAATGAAATCTGGGAGGAGAGTGAGCGGAACCGCTCAAGGACTTACACGTCTTTTCGACGTTTTGCGGATTCTAGCATAGCACACGCCAATTTCCGTCAGTGCGACGGCATGGCATCTTTCTTGTTGAGCGTGTTGCCGGCTGACAACACGCTCAACGCGACTCGCCCGCGGGCCTCAGAGGCCCCCGAGCGTGCCGATGCGCCGCATTTACAGGTTGCCGTCGAGGAACGCGGTGAGTTGCGATTTCGACAATGCGCCGACTTTCTGTGCGGCAACAGCGCCGTTCTTGAAGAGGATCAGCGTAGGAATGCCGCGCACGCCGAACTTGACCGGCGTCGATTGGTGCTCGTCGACGTTGATCTTGGCGATTTGCAGGCGATCGGCGTAATCCTTCGCGACTTCGTCGAGGATCGGCGCGATCATCTTGCACGGGCCGCACCATTCAGCCCAGAAATCGAGCAGCACGGGTTTATCGGATTTCACGACGTCCTGTTCGAACGATGCGTCGCTAATATGCTTGATTTGTTCGCTCATTGTATGAATACCTCTATCGGTTCGAGGCCCGCCTGAATTGCTCGCCACGATACGTCTAAACCTAAGGAAACTTCCGTTCGCTTTGCCGCAATCGAAGCCTTGCCGACACACGCCGGAAAAGGTGAGCACGGTGAACACCTGTTACGGAATATGCAGAAGGCTCGCTCTCGCGGGTCATCCGTATGGCAGTTTAGCTTAATTCGCTATGCGTTGCCGGGGGCGATAGTACTCATCAGGGGCAGCGGGGCCAACGGCTGCCGATGAAGTGCCACCGTGTTTCATCGACCATGACGCCACCTATGTGGTGGCCCGGGCGCCAAACTCAAGTGGCATTGTCGGCGCCGGCCTCGACCTGCGCCCGGGGTGTCTATATATGGTGCGAAGATTGCGATTCAGCGCGCCATTCGCACTTTGGTCGTATTAACAGTCGCGCGACGGGCCAAGCGATGATAGAATGTTTCGTGACGGGCCTCCTCGCATGGAGGTGCGGTCAACCTGGTCAGGTCGGGAACGAAGCAGCCACAGCCGTTTTCCACCAGTGCCGAGGGTCAGGCTCGTCACCCTTCCTTTTTGTTTTTCGTTGTTCTCTAGTTGTTCGTTCTGTGCGGGTTCTGCCGCAAAACTTTCCATCTCCTGTTTTACCCTGAGTGCCGACGCATGCCGCCATGCTGAGTGGTGATTCTTCGCGCGCCTCGTCTATTTTTTTCTATCGGTTCATTAGGCAGTTTCAATCAAGTGGCAGCATGCGTTCGTGCGCTGTCGCGAATCGGTTTTGCGCGGCATTGTTACTGATACAATTTCCGGATGACCTATCAAGTTCTCGCACGCAAATGGCGGCCGAAGGATTTCGCTTCGCTCGTCGGACAGGAGCACGTGGTGCGCGCGCTCACGCACGCGCTCGACGGTGGCCGTCTGCACCATGCCTATCTGTTTACCGGCACGCGCGGCGTCGGCAAAACCACGCTGTCGCGCATCTTCGCCAAGGCGCTGAATTGCGAAACCGGCGTGACCTCCACGCCGTGCGGCGTGTGCCGTGCGTGCCGCGAGATCGACGAGGGCCGCTTTGTCGATTATGTGGAGATGGACGCGGCGAGTAATCGCGGCGTCGACGAAATGGCGGCGCTGCTGGAGCGCGCCGTGTATGCGCCGGTGGATGCGCGCTTCAAGGTCTACATGATCGACGAAGTGCACATGCTCACCAATCACGCCTTCAACGCGATGCTGAAGACGCTGGAAGAGCCGCCTGCGCACGTCAAGTTCATTCTCGCCACCACGGACCCGCAAAAGATTCCGGTCACGGTGCTGTCGCGCTGTCTGCAATTCAATCTGAAGCAGATGCCCGCCGGCCATATCGTCTCGCATCTCGAGCACATTCTCGGCGAAGAGAAGGTGCCGTACGACGCCCAGGCGCTGCGCCTGCTCGCGCGCGCGGCCGACGGCTCGATGCGCGACGCGCTTTCGCTGACCGATCAGGCGATTGCCTATTCGGCCAATCAGGTGAATGAAGAAGCGGTGCGCGGCATGCTCGGCGCGCTCGATCAGAGCTACCTGATTCGTCTGCTCGACGCGCTTGCCGATGGCGATGGCGCTGCGGTCCTCGCGGTGGCCGACGAGATGGCGTTGCGCAGCCTGTCGTTTTCGACGGCGTTGCAGGATCTGGCGAGTCTGCTGCATCGGGTCGCGTGGGCGCAGTTCGCTCCGTCGTCGGTGCTGGACGAGTGGCCCGAGGCGAGCGATTTGCGCCGCTTTGCTGAAGCGCTCAGCGCCGAACAGGTGCAGTTGTTCTATCAGATCGCGACGATCGGCAGGAGCGAACTGGGTCTCGCTCCCGACGAATACGCCGGCTTCACCATGACGCTGTTGCGCATGCTGGCGTTTGAACCGGCGCCTACGGGCGGCGGCGGTGGGGCGGTGGGTGGCTCGCGCGCGGCTGGCCAGGCAGGGTCGGGTGGGGCGAGGCGCACTGGTGCGCCGGCAGTGGCCGCTGAACGCGGCGCGTCGGGTTCGCCGGCGGTCACGGCTTCGAGCGCCGTGCCGGGAGCTTCGCGGGAGGCGCAATTGAACGTTGCCGCGCCCGTTCGTGAAACACAGTCTCGCGACGCTGCGCCGGCTGACAAGGGCCCTGCGGTTCACGCATCGGTCGAATCCGCAACGCGTGCTGCGGAGCACGCCAATAATCCAGTTGAAGCGCGGGCGGCAGTTGGTGGGATTCAAGCGGCGCCAGCCAATTCCGTTCAGGGCACGTCAGCAGTGCAATCGCCTGCCGCGGAACCGGCAGTCATTGCCGAGTCGGCGGCGGGTGTTGACGAATCGAATTCGGCGCCGACGTCAGTGACCGCCCGAGCACCCGCGTTGGCGCCGTGGGACGACGCGCCCGCCAATCCGGTCGCGAATGACGTTTCCGTGGGCACTGGTCTCGGCGATCCGGCTTCGAATGAAGTCTCCGCAAGCGCGGGATTCAACGGTGCGGCTTCGAATGATTTTTCCGCAGCTGCGGGCCTTAACGAACCCGCTTCGAATGAAGTCTCCGCGACCGCAGCGCCCGATGACGCAGCACCCGCCTCTTCACTAAGCGCACCGGCAGCCGCCGCGCTCGCGCGCACGGAGCAAGCTGCCGCGGCGGCGCCGTCGCAAGAGCCGCCGCCCGCAGCCGACGCCGCGCCACGTCGCGCAGGTGGCGCGAGCGCCGCTCTCGACGTCTTGCGCAGCGCCGGTTTGAAGGTGTCCTCGGATCGTGGCCGAGCCTCTGCCGCGAAGCCCGCCGCGCCGGCCACGCCGAAACCGGCCGCACCGCGCGTGGTCGTTCCCGTGCCGACGCCGGGCACGCCGCGCCGTGCGCCGCAGCAGGACGCCGCGCCTGCAGCGCCTGCGGCTCGGCCGTCAGCGTCCGCGTCACCGGCCCAGCGTAGTGGCGCCGAGCAGAACGGCTCGTCGGTGCCGCCGTGGGACGATATGCCGCCTGACGAATACATGCCGCTCACGGCCGCGGACGAAGGCTATTACGGCCTGCCGGACGACGGTTACATGCCGGTGTTCGACAGCGGCCCGGACGACGTCCGCGTGAGTGCCGCGCCCACGCCGGCGCCGGTTGTCGATCAACGTCCGCTGCCGCCCGCCGTGCCGCTCGATGCGCTGGGCTTCAAGGGTGACTGGCCGGCGCTCGCCGTCGACCTGCCGCTCAAGGGCATTTCGTATCAGCTTGCGTTCAACAGCGAACTGATGGCGCTCGAAGGCAACACGCTCAAACTGAACGTGCCTGTGCCGCAGTATGCCGAAGCCTCGCAGGTCGCCAAACTGAAAACCGCGCTCGCCGACAGGCTCGGCCAGACTGTCGACGTGCTGGTCGAAGTCGGTCCCGCGCGCCGCACGGCCGCCGCGCATGACGCCGCCCAGCGCGCGCAGCGTCAGCAGGAAGCGGAGCGCGAGATCGGTGCCGATCCGTTCGTGCAGTCACTGATCCGCGAGTTCGGCGCGAGCATCGTGCCCGGCTCGATCCGCCCGATTACTCCGGACGCCGGCTCGAACGGCGCGCCGTCGGTCCACTGATTCGCCGCGCGATACGCCATTACGCGCCCGATTTCCGAATTTCACGCTATCAAGAAGGAGCATGTCCATGATGAAAGGCCAACTCGCCGGGCTGATGAAGCAAGCCCAGCAGATGCAGGAAAACATGAAGAAGATGCAGGAGCAACTCGCGCTGATTGAAGTCGAGGGGCAGTCGGGCGCCGGTCTCGTGAAGGTGACGATGACCTGCAAGAACGACGTGCGCCGCGTGTCGATCGACCCGAGCCTGCTCGCCGACGACAAGGACATGCTGGAAGACCTCGTCGCCGCTGCATTCAACGACGCCGTGCGCAAGGCCGAAGCCACCGCCCAGGAAAAGATGGGCGGCATGACCTCGGGCCTGCCGCTGCCGCCGGGCTTCAAGCTGCCGTTCTGACCGACGCCGCCGCAAGGCGGTGTCCGCGCCGCGACTGCTGTTGCCGTGGCGTGAATCGCGCCACAAAGCGCGAGCGATGCGTGCTGTCGGTGCCGTAGCGGCTGCCAGCGCCGCTCGCGCTGTGCGCGTGTGCCGGTTTGATCCAACTGGCCGCGGCCTGGCCGAGATGCACCTCGCGCGCACCGGTTCGGGCCGTCGTCGGAATGATTGAAGCCGATCGAATTACCTGTATCGCCACCCGTATAGCCGGGCACTACTCACTTCGACGCCGATCCGCATGAAACAACCCTCCGCCTTGTCGGCGCTCGTCGAAGCGCTGCGCGCGCTGCCCGGTGTCGGGCCGAAGTCCGCGCAACGCATGGCGTACCATCTGATGCAGCACGACCGCGACGGCGCCGAAAAACTCGGCCGCTCGCTGCTGTTCGCCACCGAGCATCTGCAGCACTGCGAGAAGTGCAACACCTTCACCGAAGCGCAGATCTGCGAGGTCTGTCTCGACGAGGAGCGCGATCCCACGTTGCTGTGCGTCGTCGAGACACCCGCCGATCAGATCATGCTCGAGCAGACCATGACCTATCGCGGGCTCTATTTCGTGCTGATGGGACGCCTGAGTCCGCTCGACGGCATCGGTCCGAAGGAGATTCATTTCGACCGGCTCGTCAGACGCGCCTCCGATGGCGTCGTCAAGGAAGTCGTGCTCGCAACCAATTTCACCAACGAAGGCGAGGCGACCGCGCATTACCTCGGGCAAACGCTCAAGGCGCGCGGACTCGCCGTCACGCGTCTCGCACGCGGCGTGCCGGTGGGCGGCGAACTCGAGTATGTCGACGCCGGCACGATTGCCCGCGCAATGCTCGACCGCCGCTCGATGTAGCCCGAGGCATCGGCGGGAACGCAACGCGGCGCGCGCCAGGACCAGAACCAAGGAGACACATGAGCGTCACCCCTGAATCAAACGCGAGCGCCGCGCCTCAGAACAAAACCGGCCCGCTCGCCGGCGTCAAGGTGCTGGAACTGGGCACGCTGATCGCCGGTCCGTTCGCCGCGCGCTTTCTCGGCGAATTCGGCGCCGACGTCATCAAGATCGAAGATCCCAAAGGCGGCGACCCGCTGCGCAAATGGCGCAAGCTCTATCCGGAAGTCGGCGGCACGTCGCTCTGGTGGGCCGTGCAGGCGCGTAACAAGAAATCCGTCACGATCAATCTGAAGGCCGAAGAGGGCAAGGAGATCGTGCGGCGCCTCGCGAAGGAAGCGGATATCGTCGTCGAAAATTTCCGGCCGGGCTTGCTGGAGAAACTCGGTCTCGGGTACGACGTGCTGTCCGCGGAAAACCCCGGACTCGTCATGGTGCGCCTGTCCGGCTACGGCCAGACCGGTCCGTATCGCGACCGGCCTGGCTTCGGTGCAATCGCGGAATCGATGGGCGGCTTGCGTCATATCACCGGCTATCCGGATTTGCCGCCGCCGCGCATCGGCATTTCGATCGGCGATTCGATTGCCGCGCTGCACGGCGTGATCGGCGCGCTGATGGCGCTGCATCACAAGCAGGTGAACGGCGGCAAGGGGCAGGTGGTCGATGTCGCGCTTTACGAGGCCGTCTTCAACATGATGGAGAGCGTGGTGCCCGAATACGGCGTGTACGGCATGGTGCGCGAGCGCACCGGCGCGTCGCTGCCGGGTATCGTGCCGTCCAATACGTATCCGTGCCGCGACGGCAGCATCGTGATCGGCGGCAATAGCGATCCGATCTTCAAGCGCCTGATGATCGCAATCGACCGCGAGGATCTCGCCAACGACCCGGCGCTCGCGCACAACGACGGCCGCGTGCCGCGCACCCAGGAAATCGACGGTGCGATCGCCGCGTGGCTCGCCACGCGCACCATCGACGAAGCCCTCGCCGTGCTGAATGCGGCCGACGTGCCGGTGGGCCGCATCTACAGCGTGGCGGACATGTTCACCGATCCGCAGTTCATGGCGCGCCAGATGATCCAGCGCTTCAAGTGGCAGGACGGCCAGGAAATCACGCTGCCGTCGGTCACGCCCAAGCTCTCGGCAACGCCCGGCGAGACGCGCTGGCTGGGCCCGGAACTGGGTGAACATACCGATGAAGTCCTGCAGTCGCTAGGTTATGATTCTGACCACATTGCAAGGTTGCACGCGCAACAAATAGTTTGAGTGTGCACGCCGCGGCAAACAATAAAGCCGAAACAACGGACAACAAAAGTTTGGAGACTCGAGACCATGCAACGGAGAAGCTTTCTCGCCGGTACGGCCGCGCTCGCGGGCGCCTCGCTCGCCGCCACACCGCTCGCTTTCGCGCAGGGCAAACCTGAAACCACCAAGGTGGCGATCGCGGTCGGCGGCAAGAACCTGTTTTACTACTTGCCGCTCACCATCGCCGAGCGTCGCAACTACTTCAAGGACGAAGGGCTCGAGGTCGAGATTTCCGACTTCGCCGGCGGCTCGCAGGCGTTGAAGGCGGCGGTTGGCGGCAGCGCGGATGTGGTGTCCGGCGCGTTCGAGCACACCTTGCTGCTGCAGGCGCAAAAACAGATGTTCCGCGAATTCGTCCTGCAGGGACGCGCGCCGCAGATCGTGCTGGCGGTCTCGAAGAAGACCATGCCGAACTACAAATCGATTGCCGATCTGAAGGGCAAGAAAATCGGCGTGACCGCGCCGGGTTCGTCGACCTCGATCATGGCGAGCTTTGTGTTGGCGAAAGCCGGGCTGACCGCGAAAGACGTCGCCTTCATCGGCGTGGGCGCGGGCGCCGGCGCGATCGCCGCGTTGCAGTCGGGGCAGATCGACGCTCTCGCCAATCTCGACCCGGTGATGACCAAGCTCGAACGCACCGGCGAGATTCGCGTCGTGTCGGATACGCGTACGCTCGCCGATACGCGCAGCGTGTTCGGCGGCGACATGCCGGCGGGTTGCCTGTATGCGTCGCAAAGTTTCATCACGAAGAATCCCAATACCACGCAGGCGCTGACCAACGCGATGGTGCGCGCGCTCAAGTGGCTGCAAACGGCGACCGGCAGCGAATTGATCAACACGGTGCCGGAAGGCTATCTGCTCGGCGATCGCGCGGTGTATCTGGACGCGTGGCAGCACGTGAAGGAAGCCATGTCGCCCGACGGCCTGATGCCGGCGGACGGCCCCGCGACCTCGCTGAAGACGTTGCAGGCGTTCGACCCGAACGTCCAGGGCAAGCCGATCGATCTGTCGAAGACGTGGACCAACGACTTCGTCAAGAAAGCGCTGAGCACCGTCAAGGCGTGAGCCGGGTGAGGGCGAGCGGGCCGCGAGGCGGCGGCCACCACCTTCGCCGCGCTCGCCGCGGGCCCGTTTGCCATGACGCGATCACACACCGAATCCGATCTTCGAAGCGAGCTGAACGATGACAGTTGCCGCACTGGCGCTCGACAACATCACCTGCACGTTCGCTGCGCGCGACAATCGCGCGCAGCGCTACACCGCGGTGAAGGACACTACCTTGCGCATCGCGCCGGGCGAATTCGTCTCGGTGGTCGGCCCGACCGGCTGCGGTAAATCCACGCTGCTCAATGTCGGCGCGGGCCTGCTGGGTCCGTCGTCGGGCACGGTCAGCGTGTTCGGCGAGCCGCTCCAGGGCATCAACCGGCGCGCCGGTTACATGTTCCAGGCCGACGCGCTGATGCCGTGGCGCTCGGCCATCGACAACGTCATGGCCGGCCTCGCTTTTCATGGCGTGCCGCCCGCTGAAGCACGCGTGAAAGCCGACGAGTGGTTAAAACGCGTCGGTCTCGGCGGTTTCGGCGATCGTTATCCGCATCAACTATCGGGCGGCATGCGCAAGCGCGTCGCGATGGCGCAGACGCTGATTCTCGATCCCGACATCATCCTGATGGACGAGCCGTTTTCCGCGCTCGATATCCAGACGCGTCAGTTGATGGAAAACGAGTTGCTCGACCTGTGGGCGGCCAAACGCAAAGCGGTGTTGTTCATCACGCACGATCTCGACGAAGCGATCTCCATGTCCGACCGCGTGGTGGTGCTGTCCGCGGGGCCGGGCACGCATCCGATCGGCGAATTCACGATCGATCTGCCGCGTCCGCGTGATGTGGCGGAAATCCGCGCGCATCCGCGCTTCGTCGAATTGCATGCGCAGATCTGGAGCGTGCTGCGCGATGAGGTGCTCAAAGGCTATCAACAGCAGCTCACGGCTGTTTAGGCGCGTCACGTCATTGCGTCACGTATTGGCGTCATGGGTTGGCGTCCCTGGTTAGTGTCCATTAATCGTCGAAGGCAAACCGAGTCATGTGGAAGACGTTGCGCCCGAACCGGGCGAATCTGGTGATCTGGCAATGGCTGCTGCTCGTGCTGTGCTTCGTGCTCTGGTACGTGCTGACCAGTCCCACGCTGCTGCCGGCGTTCTATTTCGACGACCCGAACAAAGCGGCGTTCTTCTTCGGCGAGCCGCAGAAGGTGCTGCAGCGGATCTGGGAATGGTTCACGGGCGGCGAGATCTATCTGCACCTGTGGATCACGCTGGTCGAAACCGTGCTCGCGTTTACGCTCGGCACGGCGCTCGGACTCGGCGTAGGCCTGTGGCTCGCGTTGTCGCCGCTCGCGAGCGCGCTATTCGATCCGTATATCAAAGCCGCCAACTCGATGCCGCGCGTGATTCTCGCGCCGATCTTCGGTGTGTGGTTTGGCCTCGGCATCTGGTCCAAGGTGGCGCTCGGCGTCACGCTGGTGTTTTTTATCGTGTTCTTCAACGTCTATCAGGGCGTGAAGGAAGTCAGTCCGGTCGTGCTCGCCAACGCGCGCATGCTCGGCGCCAACCGCAAGCAGTTGCTGCGCTTCGTCTACTTGCCGAGTGCGATGAGCTGGGTGTTTTCCAGCTTGCATACTTCAGTGGGGCTGGCGTTCGTCGGCTCGGTGGTGGGGGAGTATCTCGGCTCGGCGCGCGGCGTCGGTTATCTGATTCTGCAGGCCGAAGGCACCTTCGATATCAATACCGTGTTTGCCGGGATCCTCGTGCTGACCGCGTTCGCGCTGATTCTGGATGCCATCGTCGGTATGGGCGAGCGGCGCTTGATGAAGTGGCAGCCCAAGACGGGCGATACGGAAAAGCTGTAGCTCCGCGAGCGCCAAGTTATGCGGCGCAATGCATGAACGAAAACGGCGCGCGGGGTGGATGCCCGCGCGCCGTTTTTTCTGGGCGCTCGAAGGAGCCGCTTGAACGAGCCGCCCGATCAAGCTTCGCTCAAGCGCACTCTCCGCTTCGACTAAGGCGTCACCACTACCTTCCCGATCACGCGACGTTCAGCCATGTCACGCAGCGCGCGCCCGGTTTCTTCGAGTGAATAACGCGCCGACACATACGGTTTAAGCTTGCCTTCTGCGATCCAGCGGGTCATCTGCTGGAACGCCGCATGATTATGCTGCGGCTCGCGCTTCGCAAAGTCACCCCAGAACACGCCGACCAGACTTGCGCCTTTGAGCAGCGTCAGGTTGAGCGGCAGCTTCGGAATCTCGCCGTTCGCAAAGCCAACCACGAGATAACGCCCACGCCAGCCGATGCTGCGAAACGCCGGCTCCGCATACACGCCGCCGACGGGGTCGTAGATCACATCCGGGCCTTTCCCGTCGGTGAGCGCCTTGATGCGCTCGCGCAGATCCTCGGTGCTGTAGTTGATGGTGGCGTCCGCGCCGTGCTTGACGCAGGTCGCGAGTTTCTCGTCGCTCGATGCCGCTGCGATCACGCGCGCGCCGAGCGCCTTGCCGATCTCCACGGCCGCGAGTCCAACGCCGCCCGCCGCACCCAGCACCAGCATCGTCTCGCCGGGCTGCAATGCACCGCGATCGACCACGGCGTGATGCGAGGTGCCGTACGCCAACGTGAAGGCCGCCGCCAGTTCGAACGGAACACCGTCCGCCAATGGCACGCATGCGCTGACCGGCGCCAGCGCCTGTTCCGCGAAACCGCCCTGACCGGTGAAGGCGACCACGCGCGAGCCTGGCTTGAACTGCGTGACGTCCGCGCCCACCGCGCGCACCACGCCCGCGACTTCCGAGCCGGGCGTAAAGGGCAGTGGCGGTTTGAACTGGTACTTGTTCTCGATGATCAGCACGTCGGGAAAGTTGACGGCTGCGGCTTTGACGTCGATTACGACGTGGCCCGGCGGTGCTTCGAGGTCGGGCAGGCTTTCGACGACCAGGCTTTCCGGCGGCCCATATTGATTACAGCGAATCGCGCGCATCGTGTCTCCATGTCGATCAGGGGTTCGCAAGTATTCTGAGTCTAAAGCAATCAGCACGATCGTGCGTTTTTACTGTCTTGCCTGCGCTCATCGGGACGGTTGTCGGGTGATCGATGCGCGTGCGGCAAACGACTCGCGCGGGGTAAGCGCGATTCCCGCGCGTGCGCATTGCATACCGCATGCGCATGGGCCGCCGTGTCGTTCGCGCGTCTTCTTTCCTCGGTTACAATCGCCGCATGCGAATCCTACTCAGCAATGACGACGGTTATCTGGCGCCCGGCCTTGCCGCGCTTTACGAAGCGCTCAAGCCGATCGCTGACGTCACCGTGATGGCACCCGAACAGAATTGCAGCGGCGCGTCGAATTCCTTGACGCTCTCGCGGCCGCTCTCGGTACTGCGTTCGGCCAATGGTTTCTACTACGTGAACGGCACGCCCACCGACTCGGTGCACATCGCGCTCACGGGCATGCTCGACCATACGCCGGACCTGGTGGTCTCGGGCATCAACAACGGTCAGAACATGGGCGAAGACACGCTCTATTCCGGCACCGTCGCCGCCGCCACCGAGGGGATCATGTTCGGTGTGCCGGCCATCGCGTTCTCGCTGGTCGATAAAGACTGGGTGCATCTCGAAGACGCCGTGCGCGTCGCCACCGAAATCGTCGCCCATTATCTCGAGCAGCCGTTGCCGGGACATCCGCTTCTAAACGTCAACATTCCGAATTTGCCCTACGAGCAGCTCGGCGACTGGCAGATTACGCGTCTCGGCAAGCGGCATCCGTCGCAGCCGGTGATCCGGCAAACCAATCCGCGCGGCGAACCGATCTACTGGATCGGGCCGGCGGGCAGCGCGCGCGACGCGAGCGAAGGCACCGACTTTCACGCCGTCGCCAACGGCCATGTGTCGATCACGCCGCTGCAGCTCGACTTGACCCACACGCAAATGCTGCCCGCAGCGCGCGACTGGGTGCGCGCCGGCAGCGGCGCTTCATGACGAACGAGCGCGCCAAGCGCTTTCCGCTCGGCCTCGAGGACCTGGTGCGGGAACCGCGCCGGGCCGAAGGGCGCCCGGGCGAAATACGCGCGGCGACGCTGGCTGCGAGCGCGGCGCTGAACGCACGTCCGCAAGCCGCGAAGAACGCGTCGCTTGGTTCCACGGGTCAATCCCAATCGAAGCAACAGGCGAGGGCGCAGACCGCAGCGCACGCGAAGCCGCAAGCCAAGCCCTCGGCGGCAACGCCGCCAAAGCCGCTGGCCGCGTCTTCCGCCAAAGCGCCGGCGAGCGCACCGGTGAAAGCGCCAATGAAAGCGCAGGCCAAGGTCGCCGTGCCGAATTCGACTGCGCGCCCCGCGTCGCAGCCGGCGCCGGCCAAGCCTGCCACCCGCTCGACCGAGCGCAGTGCCGCGCCGAACGTCGCGTTGAGCGGCGCGATGAGCGGCGCATTGGCGCTGACTTCGGAACGGGTTCGCGAACGGATGGTCGAACGCCTGCGTGCGAACGGCGTGACCGATCAGCGCGTGTTGAACGCGATGTCGGTGGTGCCGCGCCACATGTTCGTCGATCCGGGGCTGGCGGCTCAAGCCTATGAAGATGCCGCATTGCCGATCGGCCATCACCAGACGATTTCCAAGCCCTCGGTCGTCGCCCGCATGATCGAACTGGCCGCCGCCGGCCGCGCGCTGAATAACGTGCTGGAAATCGGCACCGGCTGCGGTTATCAGGCGGCCGTACTGAGCCAGGTCGCGCGCGAGGTGTACTCGATCGAACGTATCAAGCCGCTGTCGGAGCGCGCGAAGACAAACTTGCGCCCGCTGCGCATTCCGAACATCCGCCTGCACTACGGCGATGGGCGGCTCGGTTTGCCGTCGGCGGGACCGTTCGACGCGATTGTGATCGCCGCGGCGGGGCTCGACGTACCGCAAGCCTTACTTGAACAACTCGCGATCGGCGGCCGTCTGGTCGCGCCGGTCGGCTCGCAGGACGGCCAGAACCAGGTGCTGACTCTGGTCGAGCGCCTCGGACCCGCGCAGTGGCGCGAGTCGCGGCTTGATCGCGTTTTCTTTGTACCCTTAAAATCCGGAGTGATTTGACACCGATGAGTATGTTGCGCGCGATGCAAAGAACCAGACTGAATGCCCCCATGACCGTAACCCAGCGCAGCGTGTGCGTGCTCGCCTTGTCCCTGTTGATGACGGCCTGTGCATCCCGGCTCGACCAGGCGCCGGTCGTCGACCGCTCCGGCGGCGGCACGCTCAGCACGCAAGCAGCGCAGCCGGCCGTGCCGCTCGGTCCGCCGCCGCCGGGCTACTATCGCGTGAAGCCGGGCGACACGCTGTATCGGATCGCGCTGGAGAACGGCCAGAACTACCGCGACATTTCGGCCTGGAACAATCTGACCAACCCGAATCAGATCGAAGTCGACCAGTTGTTGCGTGTCGTACCGCCGGGTGCGAACACCGCGGCGCTCACGCCGGGTGTCTCGACCGCGCCGATCGGCGGCAGCGCTTCGGTGCAGAGCGCGCCGCTCGGCAGCACGGCGCCGGCCACGGGTGCGACCGCGGGTGTCGCGGCACCGCCGCTCTACGGGTCGGCCGCCAACAACGCGTCGTCGGCGCCGCCGGCCAACCCGGGCGCGGCGAGCGACTCGAACACCGGTGCATCCGGCAACGTGGCGTTCGCCTGGCCGGTGCGTGGGCCGCTGCTCGGCACCTTCAACGACTCGACCAACAAGGGCGTGAATATCGGCGGCGCCGCGGGTGATGCGGTGAAGGCGTCGGCGGATGGTCGCGTGGTTTATGCCGGAAATGGGCTGCGTGGTTACGGTAATCTCATTATCATCAAGCATGATGCAACTTATCTCACCGCGTATGCACACAACCGCTCTTTGATGGTAAAAGAGGGGGATGCGGTGACGAAGGGGCAGAAGATCGCTGAGATGGGCAATAGCGATTCCGACCGCGTGATGTTGCATTTCGAAGTTCGCCGGCAGGGTAAACCTGTCGACCCACTGAAGTATTTGCCGCCGCAATAAGCGATACGACCATGCCGAAATCGAAGCGCCCGCCGCAGCAAGCCGAGTCTGAGACGATCAGCCACGCTATGTCCGCTTCGGTGGATGAAAGCGGCGCTTCGGAAGTGGAAGAGGAGATCGCGGAAGAGCGCGATCTCGACGAACGCCAGGGCGGCGCGGACGAAGGCGGTGACGCCCGCGAAAGCGCGAGCGAAGCCGCGCCGGACGCGGACGATTTCCGCGCGCTGTTGCAAGCCGAGCTGACGGCCGACACGATCCAGCACTACCTGAACCGTATCAGCGTCAAGCCGCTTCTGACTGTCGAGGAAGAGCAGAAGTATTCGCGTCTTGCCAAGGCAGGCGAGTTCGAGGCGCGGCAGGTCATGATCGAGCGCAATTTAAGGCTCGTTGTCAGCATTGCGAAGGGTTACCTGAACCGCGGCGTGCCGTTGCTCGATCTGATCGAGGAAGGCAATCTCGGACTGATGCACGCGATCGAGAAATTCGATCCGACGCGCGGCTTCCGGTTTTCTACCTATGCGACCTGGTGGATTCGCCAGAGTATCGAGCGCGCGATCATGAACCAGGCGCGCACCGTCCGTTTGCCGGTGCACGTGATCCGTGAACTCAATCAGGTGCTGCGCGCCAAGCGCCATCTGGAAAAGAATTCGATGAACTCCGGCGAAGCCGCCGAGCGCCGCGACGCCAGCATCGACGACATTGCCTATCTGACCGGCAAGACCACCGACGAAGTGACGGACATTCTCGCGTTGAACGAGCACACCGCTTCGCTGGACGCGCCGCTCGATCTCGATCCCGCGAGCAGCCTGCTCGATCTGCTGTCAGACGATCAGAGCCAGTCGCCGGATGCCGAAGTGCAGCACCGCGAACTGGAAACGCTCACGCGCGCGTGGCTGGCACGGCTGTCCGACAAGCATCGCCATGTGATCGAGCGCCGCTTCGGCCTGAATCACATCGAACCCGCCACGCTCGAAGAGCTGGCCGACGAAATGGGCCTCACGCGCGAGCGTGTGCGCCAGATCCAACAGGAAGCGCTCGTGCGGTTGAAGCGCTTCTTTGCCTCCAACGGTGTTCGGAAGGACGCCGTTCTATAACCTGATGACACCGATTCTTGTTTTCGACATCGAGACCATTCCCGATGTCGCCGGCATTCGCCGCCTCGAAGATTTGCCCGCCGACCTGAGCGACGCCGAAGTCGCCGAGCATGCGTTTGCCGCGCGCCGCGAAAAGACCGGCAGCGATTTCCTGCCGCATCATCTGCAACGGATTGCGGCAATTTCCTGCGTGTTCCGCGATAACAACGGCTTCCGCGTGCGCTCGCTCGGCACGCTGGAAGACGGCGAGGCGGCGCTCGTGCAGTCGTTTTATCGCGTGATCGAGAAGTACACGCCGCAGCTCGTGTCGTGGAACGGCGGCGGCTTCGACCTGCCGGTGTTGAACTACCGGGCGCTCGTCAACGGCATTCCCGCTCAGAAGTTCTGGGATCTCGGCGAGGACGACCGCGAGTTCAAGTGGAACAACTACATCAGCCGCTATCACGCGCGTCACACGGATCTGATGGATGTGCTCGCCATGTACCAGGCGCGCGCCAACGCGCCGCTCGACGCGCTCGCCAAGATGTGCGGCTTCCCCGGCAAGATGGGCATGGACGGCAGCCAGGTGTGGCACGCCTACCAGGAAGGGCGCATCGAGGAAATCCGCAATTACTGCGAGACCGACGTCGTCAATACGTACTTGCTCTATTGCCGCTTCCAGTTGATCCGCGGCGCGTTTTCACCCGCGGAGTATGCTGACGAGATCAACCTGGTCAAGAACGCGCTGGCGCTGGAAACGGCGCCGCAATGGGCCGAATATCTGGCGGCATTCGATCAGTAAGCCGCTCGCGGACGAACCATGACGGGGTTCCGCCGGGCGGAGAGAGCAGCGAGGCCGCCGCAGCCGTTCGCTCCAAAGGCACGAAAGGCACGAGAGGCTCGCAAGGTACAAGGCGGTGCGAGGCGCTCGTCACCGTCTCCCGCCGCCACCGCCGTTATCGTGGCTAATGTGTCTGGCGGCCATTCCCGCCGCGCCGGATGATGGCCACGCGCGGCGCTTCGTCTACAATCTCGCCTTTCCCCCAAGTTTGTCAGGAAGTAGCAGGTGTCCCGAACTGCCCCCCAACGCCGCGCGCCGAAGCGCCACAAGACGCCTCCGCCCGCGCCGGCACACGTCGTTACCGGCAACGAGCCGGTCATTGAAATCGTTTCGCTCGATATGGAAGCGCGCGGCGTTGGCCGCACCGAGACCGAAGACGGCTCGCCCGGCAAGGTGATTTTCGTCGAAGGCGCGCTGCCGGGCGAACGCGTGAGCTACTCGACACATCGCAGCAAGCCGAAATTCGAGCAGGCCGAAGTGGTCCAGGTATTCCGCGAGAGCGTGATCCGCACCAAGCCGAAATGCACGTACTTCGATATCTGCGGCGGCTGTTCGATGCAGCATCTGGACATTCGCGCGCAGGTGGCCGTCAAGCAGCGCGTGCTCGAAGACAATCTCCAGCATCTTGCCAAACTCCGCCCGGAAACGGTGTTCCGGCCGATTCACGGTCCGTCCTGGGGTTATCGCTACCGTGCGCGTCTGGCAGTGCGCTTCCTGCCGGAAAAAGGCGGCATGCGGATCGGCTTCCACGAGAAGAAGAGCAGCTACATCGCCGACATGAAAACCTGCGAAGTGCTGCCGCCGCACGTGTCGGCCATGCTGATGCCGCTGCGCTTCATGGTTCGCAAGCTGTCGATCTACGACCGCATGCCGCAGCTCGAACTGGCGGTCGGTTCGTCGGTGACGGCGTTGGTGGTGCGCAATCTCGAACCCATCACAGCAGCGGACGAGCAGGTGCTGCGCGATTTCGCCGACGAGCACAAGGTGCAGTTCTGGCTGCAGCCAGGCGGCCCGGACACGGTCACGCCGTTCTATCCGCTCGACGTGGAGCTCGACTACACGCTGCCGGAGTACGGCATTCGCATGCCGTTCAAGCCGACCGACTTCACCCAGGTGAATCACGCCATCAACCGCGTGCTGGTGAGCCGCGCGCTGCGTCTGCTGGCGCCGGCGCGCACCGATCGCGTGCTCGATCTGTTTTGCGGGATCGGCAACTTCACGCTGCCGCTCGCGCGGATCTCGAAGGAAGTGATGGGCATCGAAGGCAGCGAGGTGCTGACTTCGCGTGCGCTCGCCAATGCCGAACTGAATGGCGTGGCGGGGCATACGTCGTTTGCGTGCCGCAACCTGTTCGAAGTCACCGCCGACGACATCCGCGCGCTCGGCCACTTCGACAAGTTCCTCATCGACCCGCCGCGCGAAGGCGCGCTGGCCGTCGCCAAGGCGCTGGCTGAGATCGCGCAGAGCGGCAACGGGCCGCTGCCGAAGCGCATCGTCTACGTGTCGTGCGCGCCGGCGACCCTCGCGCGCGACGCCGGTCTGCTCGTGCACGAAGCAGGCTACCGGCTGGTGGGCGCGGGCGTGGTCAACATGTTCCCGCACACGTCGCATGTGGAGTCGATCGCGCTGTTCGAGCGGGACTGACGGGCGCGCCTGGTTGCGTCGGCGCTGCGCGGCAGCGCGACGGCCTAAGGTAGCGTAAGGCAGAGGCGAAAAGGAGCGCACAAACGAAAACGCCACGACCGAAGTCGTGGCGTTTTTTATTCCTGCTGCTTTTCAGTACGCGGCGCGGCTTAGAACTGCCACCACGACTTTTCCGTACCCGGCCTTGCATGACCCGTGATGTACGGGCTGTCAGGGAAGGTGCCGGCCAGCACGCGCTTCGTGTCGTCGGCCAGTTGCGGCTGATTCAGCTTCTGATACGACAGCATCATGATATGCAGTGCGTCTTCAATAGCCGGCGCGTTCTTGTATTGCGTGAGTGCCAGTTGCGCGCGATTGATCGCGGCGACATAAGCGCCGCGGCGGTAGTAATAATCCGCCGCGTGGACTTCATGCGACGCCAGCGCGTTCACGATATAGCGCATGCGTTGTGCTGCGTCCGGCGCATACTTGCTGTTCGGGTACTTGTCCACGACGATCTTGAAGGCGTCGTACGATTCGCGCAGCGACTTCGGATCGCGCTCGCTCATGTCCTGACCGGAGAAGCGGCCGAACAGACCGAGGTCGTCGTTGAAGTGGATCATGCCCTTCAGGTAGTACGCATAAGCGATGTCCGGATGATCCGGGTGCAGCTGGATGAAGCGGTCGATCGCCTGGTCGGCGGCGGCGTTTTCATTGTCTTTCCAGTTGCAGTAAGCGACATTGATCTGCGCCTGCTGGGCGAAGTGGCCGAACGGATCGCGCCCCTCGAGCATTTCGAAGTACTTGGCGCACTTGCCGTAATCACCACCGGACAAGGCGTCGTTCGCCTCCGTATATAATTTGTTGTTGTTCCACGTTGCCGTTTCGTCGGTCTTCTCCGGCAGGCCGTGGCAAGCCGCGACAACCGCGACGGCTGCGGCACACGCAATGTATCCGGCCACTTTCCGGGCCGCCTTCTTGATGGCCGCCAAATTGATCGCCGCTTTAGTGATGGTGTTCAAGGCTCGCATTTTCCAGTCTAGCTTTACGTCCAGGTGACCCAGACTCAATGACCCGCTCAAATACTCCAGGTGCCGCAACCGGCGCCGGGAATAGCAACAAAGATTATAGCGTAAGCGCTGACCCCTCCGACGCGTTGGGCGTCGATTCCCTCGACGACGATCTCGGCAGCGACGCGCTCGGCGCCGCGGCCGTGTCCAGCCTTGTGCCGACGGTCGCGAACCGCGTGACGGACGAGACGCCGCGCAGCGTCGTCGTGCCCGACGAACTGGCCGGCGAGCGCCTCGACAAGGTGCTCGCGCGGGTCTTCCCTGAGTTCTCGCGCAACCGTCTGCAGAGCTGGATCGAAGCCGAGCGCGTGCGGATCGACGGCAAGCCCGCGAAAATCCGCCAGCCGGTGCCGCTCGGCGCGACCATCGAACTCGTGCCCGATCTGCTGCCCGAGCAGCTCGCGTTCACGCCTGAACCGGTGCCGCTCGAGATCGTTTATGAAGACGACACGCTGGTGGTCATCAACAAGCCGGCCGGTATGGTCGTGCATCCGGCCGCCGGCAACTGGAGCGGCACGCTGCTCAACGGACTGCTGTATCGCTATGGAGACGCTGCCGCGGGCCTGCCGCGCGCCGGCATCGTGCACCGTCTCGACAAGGAAACCTCCGGCCTGATGGTGGTGGCGCGCACGCTCGAGGCGCAGACCGACCTCGTGCGCCAGTTGCAAGCGCGCACGGTGAAGCGCCGTTATCTCGCGCTGGTGTGGGGCAACATGCCCGAAGAAGGCACGATCGACGCGCCGATCGGCCGCGATCCGCGCGAACGCACCCGCATGGCGGTGGTGACGAGCGCGTCGGGCAAGCCCGCGCGCACGCATTTCCGGCGTGTCGATTCGGCGATCTGGGAGCGCCAGCCGGTGACCGCGATTCATTGCGATCTCGAGACCGGCCGCACCCATCAGATTCGCGTGCATTGCGCGCACATCGGCCATCCGCTGCTCGGCGATCCGATTTACGGGCGCGCGCGCGGCAAGCGTTCGGTCACGCCGCTGCCTGGCGGTTTCGCGCGCCAGGCGCTGCATGCATGGCGCCTCGGCCTGATTCATCCGCAGACCGGCCGCACGATGCAGTGGCGTGCCGACGTGCCGGAAGACATGCAGGCGCTGTCGGCGGCGCTCGGTCTCGGCCGCGACGACGCGGGCGAGTTCGACGAGACGTACTACGAAGAAGACGACTACGACGCGTCGTTCGACGAGGACGGCGATGAAGGCGCACTCGACCACGACGAACGCGACAGTGCAGATGACCACGACCACGAACACGACGAGGACGATCACGCATGAGTGCGCCCGAGCTGAGCTTTGCCGATGTCGTGCAACCCGCATGGAATGTGTCGCCGCGCGTGCGCGCGCTCGTCACCACGCGTAACGGCGGCGTGAGCGAACCGCCGTTCGGCCGTTGGCACAACGGCGCGGATTTGCCCGGCGGCCTGAACCTGGGCATGAAGTCCGGCGATGACCCGGCCGCGGTCGCCGCCAATCGCGAGCGTCTGCTGAAGCTGGCCGGCGTGAGCGAGGCGGCGTGGCTCGAACAGATTCACGGCGCCGGCATCGTGCGCGCGGAAGAGGTGATCGCATCGGCACGCGTGAGCGGTGGGCCGACGCGCGCCGATGCGAGCGTCACGGATCGTCCCGCCACCGTGTGCGTCGTGATGGTGGCCGATTGCATGCCGGTGCTGTTGTGCGACGAGGCGGGCCGCGCGGTCGGCGCGGCGCACGCGGGGTGGCGCGGACTGGCTGCGGGCATCGTCGAACAGACTGCACAGCGCGTCGCCGAACTCGCGCAGGTGCAGGCGAGTGCATTGCATGCCTATCTCGGTCCCTCGATCGGACCCGACGCCTTCGAAGTCGGCCCAGATGTGCGTGACGCGTTCATGAACGGCGTGGGCGGCGCGCAACGCGATGCCACGGCAAACGCATTCGTCGAGCATCCGCAGAATCCGGGCAAATATCTCGCGGATCTCCCGGCGCTGGCGCGTTTGCGGCTGCAGCGGCTCGGCGTGACAAAGATTGTCGGCGGCGACCTCTGCACGGTCACGCTGCGCGAGCGTTTCTACTCCTATCGCCGCGACCGCGAGACCGGCCGCATGGCCGCACTCATCTGGCTGGACGATCAGGCGCAGTCGATCGCGGACTAGCCCGCCTCGCGACGCCGCCCCTCGCGGCGATCTTGCTGTCAATGCAGCAGACACACACCAGCGCACGCGGATGACGTTCGGCGAGGTCGACGTCATCGTGCCGGCAGGCTACGTCAGAGCATTGCCGCGGCATTCTTACGAGCACGCGTATGAGGGTTTATTGGGAGACGCCGCATGTGTTTTTGCTGCGCTGCCGGAATTGCCTGCGATGCGTGAATCTGCCGCAGAAACTGTTCGCAGACGAACGGATAAGTGCGCATAAACCTATGCAATATGGGAGCTTTTTTCGTTCGCGGCTGCGTTGAATCACCCATGGCCTAAAAGCGCGATCTGCTACACAGGGAAAACGATAATTAAAAAACTATCGCACTGCGGCAAAATCGGGAACAAGCATTGACATGCCTTGCGATGGGGAGCAAGAATGTTCCTCACGGATCCTCGTACAAGGGACAGGGCGTGACGAGGTCGCGAGCAATTGCTCACGTGCGCACGAACCTGCCTCTCAACCCGTCCGCAAGGACTTACCGGTCAAAAGCAGGCATGGCAGCATCACATACCTCAGCTTCCCCCAAGACGGACTCCTCGACGGAGAACACGCAGCAGGCCGGTACGAGCGGTGCAGCGCCGGCCCCTGGGATGCAGCAGCTGTTCGACGCCTGGATGGGCGCCTGGCGCTCGCTTGGCACGCCACCCGGCGGCAACGGCATGCCGTTCCCAATGCCTCAAATGCCGCTGCCCATGCCGTTCCAGATGCCGCAAGCGGGTCTGCCGCAAATGCCGTCGTTTCCCGGCATGCCGGACTTCAGCAAACTGGCGGCCGGAGCAATGCCGGCCATGCCGTCTTTCGCCGGTTTGAACATACCGAGCGCAGCCATTCCCTCCGAGCGACTGCAGAAGCTGCAGGCTGACTATTCGCGCGAGGCAATGGAGTTGATCCAGCAAGCCACCACGTCCGCAACCAAAGCGCCCGAACTCAAGGATCGCCGCTTCAGTTCCGACGCATGGAGTGCGGCGCCGGCCTACGCATTCACTGCCGCCTGGTATCTGTTGAACGCGCGCTATCTGCAGGAAATGGTCGACGCGCTCGACACGGAACCCAAGGTGCGTGAGCGTATCCGTTTCGCTGTCCAGCAGTGGACCGCGGCGGCGTCGCCGAGCAACTTCTTCGCCCTGAATCCGGAAGCGCAAAAGACCTTGCTGGACAGCAAGGGCGAGAGCTTGCGCCAGGGCGTGATGAACCTGCTCACCGACTTGCAGCGCGGCAAGATTTCGCAGACCGACGAATCGGGTTTCGTGGTCGGCGACAATCTCGCGAACACTGAAGGCTCGGTGGTGTTCGAAAACGACCTGATGCAGGTGATCCAGTACAAGCCGCGCACGGCGACCGTGCGCGAACGGCCGCTGCTCATCGTGCCGCCTTGCATCAACAAGTTCTACATTCTCGATCTGCAACCGGAGAATTCGCTGGTTGCCCACGGACTCGATTCTGGGCATCAGGTGTTCCTGATTTCGTGGCGCAACGCGGATCAATCCATCGCGCATAAGACGTGGGACGACTATATCGGCGAAGGCGTGCTCACCGCCATTGAGACGGTGAGCAAAATCAGCGGTCGCGAGCAGATCAATACGCTCGGCTTCTGCGTGGGCGGCACGATGCTCGCCACGGCGCTGGCGGTGGCCGCGGCGCGCGGCGAACATCCGGCTGCGTCCATGACGCTGCTCACCGCCATGCTCGATTTCTCGGACACGGGCGTGCTCGACGTGTTCGTCGACGAGGCGCATGTGCAGATGCGCGAGCAGACGATCGGCGGCAAGAACGGTACGGCGCCAGGGCTGATGCGCGGCATCGAGTTCGCCAACACGTTCTCGTTCCTGCGGCCGAATGATCTGGTGTGGAACTACGTCGTCGACAATTACCTCAAAGGGCGCACGCCGGTTCCGTTCGATCTGCTCTACTGGAATAGCGACTCGACCAGCCTGCCGGGCCCGATGTACGTCTGGTATTTGCGCAATACATACCTCGAAAATCGTCTGCGCGAGCCGGGTGCGTTGACCACCTGCGGCGAGCCGGTCGACCTGTCGAAGATCGACGTGCCCACCTTCATTTACGGGTCACGCGAGGACCATATCGTGCCGTGGCAAACGGCGTACGCGTCGGTGCCGCTGCTCAGCGGGCCGTTGAAGTTCGTGCTCGGCGCATCGGGCCACATTGCCGGCGTGATCAATCCGCCCGCGAAGAAAAAGCGCAATTTCTGGATGCTGGAAGGCGACGTCAAAACGCTGCCGGAGAATGCCGAGGAATGGATCGATCAGGCGACCGAAGTGCCTGGCAGCTGGTGGCCCGAATGGACCACATGGCTCGATCAGCACGGCGGCAAGAAGGTGAAGCCGCGGGCCTCTGCAGGCTCGGCGGAATTCCCGGTGATCGAGCCGGCGCCCGGACGCTATGTACGGCAACGGGAGTAGGTTCGAGCTTGCTTCACAGCGCGGTCCTTTGCGCTGTGAGCGAGCGTCCGGCTGAGCTGGCGCGCTGAGTTGGCGCGCTGAGTTGACGCGTGATCCTGGCGCATAAGCAGAAGCAACGAGATTTTTAACTTGACGGGCTGCGGCGCATTTGGCCGACTCGCCCGGAGGATATGGAAATGACTGATGTTGTGATCGTATCGGCCGCCCGTACGGCAGTTGGCAAATTTGGTGGATCGCTGGCGAAGATCGCCGCGCCCGATCTCGGCGCCACGGTGATTCGCGCGGTACTCGAGCGAGCAGGGCTGAAGCCCGAGCAGGTGAGCGAAGTGATCCTGGGTCAGGTACTGACGGCAGGCTCGGGCCAGAATCCGGCGCGTCAGTCGCTGATCAAGGCGGGCTTGCCGAACGCCGTGCCCGCCATGACGATCAACGTGGTGTGCGGCTCGGGCCTGAAGGCCGTGATGCTCGCGGCCAACGCGATCATCGCGGGCGACGCCGATATCGTGGTGGCCGGCGGTCAGGAAAACATGAGCGCGGCGCCGCACGTGCTGCCGGGCTCGCGCGACGGTTTCCGCATGGGTGACGCGAAGCTGGTCGACTCGATGATCGTCGACGGCCTGTGGGACGTCTACAACCAGTACCACATGGGCGTGACGGCGGAAAACGTCGCCAAGGAATACGGCATCACGCGCGAGCAGCAGGACGCGTTCGCGGCGCTGTCGCAGAACAAGGCGGAAGCCGCGCAGAAAGCGGGCCGTTTCGACGACGAAATCGTGCCGGTCGAGATTCCGCAACGCAAGGGCGAGCCGCTGCGTTTCGCCACCGACGAGTTCGTGCGCCATGGCGTGACGGCTGAATCGCTCTCGAGCCTGAAGCCGGCTTTCTCGAAGGAAGGTTCGGTCACGGCGGCCAATGCGTCGGGTCTGAACGACGGCGCGGCGGCGGTGCTGGTGATGTCGGCGAAGAAGGCGGAGGCGCTCGGCCTCAAGCCGCTCGCGCGCATCAAGGCGTACGCCACCTCGGGTCTGGATCCGAAAGTGATGGGCATGGGCCCGGTGCCGGCTTCGCGCCGTTGTCTCGAACGCGCGGGCTGGACGCCGGCCGATCTGGACCTGATGGAAATCAACGAAGCGTTCGCCGCGCAGGCATGTGCAGTGAATCAGCAGATGGGCTGGGACACGTCGAAGATCAACGTGAACGGCGGCGCGATTGCGATCGGCCATCCGATCGGCGCGTCCGGCTGCCGGATTCTCGTCACGCTGCTGCACGAAATGCAGAAGCGCGATGCGAAGAAGGGTTTGGCGTCGCTGTGTATCGGCGGCGGCATGGGTGTGGCGCTGGCGCTTGAGCGCGCTTGAGTATCGCCGCGTGACCGACACCACAGGCGTCGGTCACGTGGCAAACGGAGCGTTGCCGCGCGCGTCACGCGCGCGGTCAGCGGTGGCCTCGTCGGCCGGTCGCCCGGCGGCTGCGGAGATGAAGCACAGACGAGGGAAGAGGCGGCCGGTCGGTGCCTCGAAAACGATAACGGAGTGTAGTTTATGACACAGCGAATTGCGTACGTAACGGGCGGGATGGGTGGCATCGGCACGAGCATTTGCCAGCGGCTGCACAAAGAGGGCTTCAAGGTCGTCGCGGGCTGCGGCCCGAATTCGCCGCGCCGGGTGAAGTGGCTCGAAGAGCAGAAGGCGCTGGGCTTCGATTTCATCGCGTCCGAAGGCAACGTCGGCGATTGGGAGTCGACCAAGAACGCGTTCGACAAGGTCAAGGCCGAAGTCGGCGAGATCGACGTGCTGGTGAACAACGCGGGCATTACGCGCGACGTCGTGTTCCGCAAGATGACCCACGAAGACTGGACGGCGGTGATCGACACCAACCTGACCAGCCTCTTCAACGTCACCAAGCAGGTGATCGACGGCATGGTCGAGCGTGGCTTTGGCCGCATCATCAACATTTCGTCGGTGAACGGCCAGAAGGGCCAGTTCGGCCAGACCAACTACTCGACCGCGAAGGCCGGCATTCACGGTTTCACGATGTCGCTGGCGCAGGAAGTGGCCACCAAGGGCGTGACGGTCAACACCGTGTCGCCGGGCTACATCGGCACCGATATGGTCAAGTCGATCCGCCCCGACGTGCTGGAAAAGATCATCGCGACGATTCCGGTGCGCCGTCTGGGTCAGCCGCAGGAAATCGGCTCGATCGTGGCATGGCTGGCATCGGAAGAATCGGGTTTCTCCACGGGTGCTGATTTTTCGCTGAACGGCGGATTGCATATGGGCTGAGTCAAGGGCGCGCCGCTCACGAGGCGGCGTGCTTCGGCTCAGATGGTTCGGCGGCGTCTCGATTGCGCAATGACCAGATTGCGCAGCCGGTATGACGCCGTTTCCGCGCTCGACTTGCGCTCAAAGGCGTTACATGACCACTACTACAAAGAAAACAGCCGAACGACTGATCAAGAAATATCCGAATCGTCGGCTCTACGATACCGAGACAAGCACGTACATCACGCTGACGGACGTCAAACAGCTCGTGTTGGATCAGGAGGATTTCAAGGTCATCGATGCGAAGAGCAACGAGGATCTGACGCGCGCCATCCTGTTGCAGATCATTCTCGAAGAGGAAAGCGGCGGCTTGCCGATGTTCTCGTCGTCGATGCTCTCGCAGATCATCCGTTTCTACGGTCATGCGATGCAGGGCATGATGGGCACGTATCTGGAAAAGAACATCCAGGCCTTCATCGACATTCAGGCGAAGCTCGCCGACCAGTCGAAGAATCTGTACGAAGGCAAGGCCATGAATCCCGAGGTCTGGTCGCAGTTCATGAACATGCAGGCGCCGATGATGCAGGGCATGATGACCAGCTACATCGAACAGTCGAAGAACATGTTCGTGCAGATGCAGGAGCAGATGCAGAATCAGGCGAAGTCGATGTTCGCTACTTTCCCGTTTACGCCAGGTGGTCCGGTCAACGTGGCGACTACCGGAAGTGCGCCGGCCAATCCGCAAGGCAGCCCGCAGGGGAATCCGGAGCCGGAGAAGAAGTAACGGCGCAGGAGGCCCGGTTGAGGTGGCTGTTTGCTCGCGAAGCGCAGACGGGCAAACGGTAGTGCATGCCAGCCGGCGTTGTATAGCAGCGGCCGGTTGTGCGCGAGACGACGTTCCTACCCGTGCGAACCGTTCGTCCATCCCAGGCGCGGCAGCTTTTCGCCGCGCAGTCTGTCATTGTCGCTATCGCCACCTCCGCTCGCGGCACCGATTCAGTCGACGCTCTGAAGACCGAAGGGGCGTGTCCTCGAACTTGGCGGCCCGCCGAGCAGTCAGATCGACTCAATTCAAAACCGAGCTTGACCGCGGGACGGCCCGCGCGTGCGAATGATGCACGCGGGTCATGCACCCGTCGGCGGATCGATCATTGCGTTGTGCGATGCCTCGACTCGGCTCGCCGATGCCACGTTTTTTGAGCCATCCTTACAGCGTCCTTTACAATGCGCGTTTGGTCCAATTGTGACCACGCCGGCTCCGGCCACGTCGCCGGCGGCAACCCTGTTTTATCGACGTGCACTTTGGTGTTTTCTCTCATATGACCGATCTCGAACTGGAGATACCCGACTGTCCTTTATGCGGAAGCTCGCAGCGAAAGCGGATCTATGCCGAACAGGACGGCGGTCCGTATGGGGTTTGCAACTGTACGCAGTGCGGCATGGCTTACCTGGCGCCGCGTGCGTCCGAGCGGCAGATGCTCTCGCTTTATCAGAATGACGACTATTTCACCGGCGGCGACGGCGACGGGTACGAGAGTTACTCCGACCAGGAGGAGGCGCTACGCCGCACCTTCCGGCGCTTGTTGACTCATCTGGAAAAGCGGGGGAAAACGGGCGGCTCGCTACTCGAAATCGGCTGCGGCTTCGGCTATCTGCTCGACGAGGCACGGCCCTTTTTCAGCCATCGGGTCGGGACGGACTATTCCGCGAATGCGGTCCGGCATTCGCGACAATTCGCGGATCAGATCTGTCACGGAGGCGTCGAGGCGGTTCCGCAAGACGAACGGTTCGACTGTGTGATAGCCACGCATGTCATCGAGCACGTGTACCGCCCCAGGGATTTTGTCGAGGCGCTGGTGAAGAAACTCAAACCCGGTGGCAGCCTGCTGATCGCCGCGCCGGATTTCGGCAGTTTCTGGAGAAAGATCATGGGAAACAGGTGGCCTTCGTTCAAGTTTCCCGAACATGTCCTTTACTTCGACGCGCACACCCTGAGCCGCTTGATGAAAGAGTGCGGGCTGTCCAGTGTCGAGGACGTGCCGTATCCGCATGCCTTCCCATTGCCGCTGATCGCGTCTAAGTTCGGCGTCAAGCTCTCCGGCGCGCTGGGTCAATACAACATGTGGCTTCCGGCTACGACTGTAGCGTGCATTGGTGAAAATAATGCGTAAGGGCGACGACCAATCGCTGCTTTCGCTGGTGATCCCTCTTTACAGGGAAGCGAGCCACTTCGCCGAGTCCATCAAGGAAATCATCGCGATTCTCGACGGTATCTCTATGCGTTACGAGCTGGTGCTGATCGATGACGGTTCTCCCGACAACACGTGGGAAGTCATTCAGCAGCAACGCGCGCAATTTCCGCAAATCAAGGCGGCGCGTCTGAGCCGAAATTTCGGCAAGGAAGCGGCGCTGGCGGCCGGTCTCGAACATGTCAGCGGCGATGCGGTCGTCGTCATGGATGGCGACCTGCAGCATCCTCCTCAACTCATTCCGCAGATGGTCGAGCAGTGGCGCGAGGGTGCCGAAGTGGTGGAGGCGGTGAAGCGCTCGCGCGCCACGGAGAGTGCTTCCGCGCGCTTGAGTAGCCGGATGTTCTACGTCATGTTCTCCAGGCTCACCGGGTTCGATCTGCACGGCGCGTCCGACTATAAGCTGATGGATCGGCGCGTCGTCGACGCCTGGAGAGGAATGGGCGAGCGCAATCTGTTTTTCCGCGGCATGAATGCGTGGCTGGGTTTCCGTCGCGTGCAGATCCAGTACGACGTAGACGAGCGAGCCGGGGGTGAAAGCGGCTGGTCGAAGCTGCAACTGATCCGCCTGGCGATGACGGCCTTCGCATCGTTTTCTTCCGCGCCGCTTTACCTGCTGATCGGCGCCGGCTTCGCCTTCGCGATTCTGGCGGTCATACTCGGCGCGCAGACGCTATTTCATAAGCTGACCGGCAATGCGGTCGACGGATTTACGACAGTGATTTTATTGCTGCTGATCCTGGGCTGCGTCTCGATGCTCGGTATGGGCTTGATCGGCATTTATGTCGCGCGCATTTACGAGGAGGTCAAACAAAGACCGCGCTACGTGATTGCCGAATGGAAGGCGTGAATGATTACCCGGCAGTTCGTTCGATACATCGTGGCGGGTGGCTTAGGGACACTCGCCCACCTTGCTATTCTCGCCGCCTGCGTCGAACTGCTTGGCTGGCGGCCGGTTGCGGGGGCCGTCGCCGGCTTTTGCGCGGCGCTCCTGATCTCTTACGGCCTGAATTATGGCTGGGCGTTTCAGTCGAGACGCTCCCGCGTAGCGGGATTCTGGCGCTACGTCGTCGTATCGCTCGGAGGGCTGTGCCTGAATACGGGCATGGTGTTCGCTCTGGTCAACTATGCTCACTGCAATTACTTCAGCGCGCAGCTTTATGTGATCGCGATTGTTCCCGTGTGCAATTTTCTGATCAACCGTTATTGGACTTTTGATGCGGCCCGCCAGACGGGTGACGAGCCCTCGGCCTGACCACAGCGTCTTTGCATCTCCGTTCGCGAGACGGTGCCTTTACCGGGTGACATGCACACAAAAAACAAAGGAACTTCGTTGAAGATCGATCCAAAAATCGCCCATGCTCCCGTGGAATTCGGGTCGACACATCAAGGGTCAAAGGTGAGTGCATCCAGGCAGGCGATCGGGCGTCTGCTGGTCTTGCTGCTGATATCGGCAGTAGCCGCGTTTTATCTGCATGCCAATATTCATGCGGTCATGCAGCGCGACGGCGCGCATTTCGTCTTTATGGCGAACAATATTGCACACGGTGAGCCGCCTTATTGGGCCTCGTTTGAAACCAAGAATCCGCTGGTGGAAATTTTCTGGAGTCCGTTTATCCGGCTCTTTGCCAGTGCGTTCGGCATCGTCGAGTCGACACGAATTGCCGAAGCGTTCTGGATGGCGGTGACCGCGTTTCTGATTTTCCTGGTCGTGGCGTGGCCCTCGCGCGACACGCGGCTGCCACGCCGAAACCCGTTGCCGAACGCAATCGCTGCGTTACCTGCGCTCGCCTTTTCGATGCTTTACCTCGTCCTCGCGCTGGATGTGCGAGTCACCGACGACGGTTTGAATATCGCGCTCTATCAGTCTCTTCCGGAGCTCGCACTGCTCGCCTTGCTGTTGCGCGTCCCTACGAAACAGTGGTTTGCGCATGGTTTTCTGATCGGCGTTTTTGTCTTTCTCGCGTGGTTTGTCAAGCAGACGTCGCTTGTACCTGTCGCGCTCGTCGTCGTTTCGTGGCTGGCGATCATGCGTAGTCGCCTTGGATTTTCGTGGGTGATAGGCGGCTGCGCGGGTGCGTTGATCTGTCTGGGCGGTTTCGCGCTGCATCTGATGTTGACGCAGACGTTTCACAACTATCTGCTGGGCACGGTGCTATTTCGTGCGGGTCTTTCCCCGGTGTTGCTCAGCCAGTTCGTCGAGAACCTCAAAGAGTCCTATCTGGTGCCGTTGTGGTCGCTGAATCTGGCAGGGTTTCTGTCGGCGCATCGTGTATGGACGGCCATCGCGATGGTGATCCTGACGCCACTGGCGGCAGCGCGTGTCTATAACACGCGAGCGGAAGGTTGGAGCACGCGCAGGGTCGCATTGGTACTCGCGGTCTTCTGGATGATCGGCGCGTGGCTCCAGGCGGTTCTCGCCCTGACTTTTTTCCCGCACTATTTTCTGGCGTCGCTCGCACCCGTTGCCGTCGTCGCGGGCTTGCTGGTGTCGATGTCGGGCAAGCGGACAATTGTTGCATCGTCGGGCGTCGCGTTCCTGATCGTCGCGGGGCTGATCCACAGTTACGTCGGGATGAGAGCGGTCAACGATTTGAAGAGCGCCACGGCGCCGATCAACCGCTCCACGGCCGAGGTCATGCGCTTCATCAAACCCGCAGACAAGGTCTTCAACTGGAGCGCGTTGCCTCATGTGCTGGTCGCGCAGGGCGCGCCGAGCGCTTATTCGATGAATATGTGCTGGCCGTATATCCTCGCGTCGTTGCCTGAAGCGACCAGGACGCAAATGCTCGAGCAGACTTTACAGGTGCCGCCTGATGTCGTCGTGTCGATGGATGAACAATCACCACCCGATCAGGGTTTGCGCAACTATCCGATGACCGAGGCACGGCTCAAGGAGTTGACCGGCCGCAATTACGTGCTAGTCCATACGACGGCGGCGATCCCCGGTCGATACGGCAGTCCGGTCAGCGTGTTTCGGCTTCAGTAGATTCGGGTAGAAGAGTGCGGTCGGCCGGCGTCGCGAGTATCGACGCGGGCTTTTACAGTGTCTCCGGCCGCTCAGCATGCCTTCCAACCGCTCTGCGTGTCTCCCGGCCGGTCGGCGGTTCTGCCGACGGGCGGGTAAAATGGCTGGCCGGTTTCGAATCGCCCGGGCGTCATCCCGGCACTCGCCTGACTGCACCGCGCGAATCCGCATCCCCGCCAGAATCACAAACAGCCGCTTGGCGCTGCCCATCGTGGCTGCGCCGGTTCCAATGGTCCATTTCATGTTTGATGACAGCCTCGCCGTTTATCGCGACACCCACCACCTCCCGGCGCCCGTTTCCCCATGAGCCGGCTCTTCCTCGCCCCCATGGAGGGGCTCGCTGACTACGTGTTGCGCGACGTGCTGACCGGCATGGGCGGATTCGACGGATGCGTGTCCGAGTTCGTCCGGGTGACGGGCTCTCTGCTTCCCGGCCGGGTCTACGAAAGGGAAGCCCCCGAAGTGCTCGACGGCGCTTACACCCGCGCCGGTACGCCGATGGTGATCCAGTTGCTCGGCAGCGATCCCGAATGGATGGCGCTGAATGCCGCGCATGCGGCCACCTTGTCACCGCACGGCATCGACCTGAACTTCGGCTGTCCCGCCAAGGTGGTCAATCAGCACGGCGGCGGTGCCATGCTGCTGGCCGACCCTGAACAACTGAACCGGATCGTGTCGTCGGTTCGGGCCGCGGTGCCTGCCGGCATCGCCGTGACGGCCAAAATGCGCCTTGGCGTCTCCGACACGTCGCTGGCGATCGATTGCGCGGTCGCGCTCGCCGAAGGCGGCGCCGCCTCGCTCGTCGTGCATGCGAGGACGCGCGATCACGGCTACCGGCCGCCGGCTCACTGGGAGTGGATCGCGCGTATCGATTCGGCCGTGGACGTGCCGGTTATCGCGAACGGAGAAGTCTGGACGGTGGCCGACTGGGAGCGCTGCCGCGCTGTCAGCGGTTGTGCGGACGTGATGCTCGGGCGGGGCGCCGTATCGGACCCGTTCCTGGCGCTCAGGATACGCGGCCTGATGGACCGGTGCCCATCCGAAGGAGAATGGCATCAGGTGCTTCGTCATATGGCCGGTTATCTGAGGAAATTACAGGCCCGCGTCGCCTCCCGTCACGAGCACGGACGCGTCAAAAAATGGCTCAGCTACCTGCAGCGCACCTGGCCGCAGGCGGCCGAACTGCATGCGGCGATCCGCCGGGTGCAGGATTCGCACGAAATTCTGGCGATGATCGAGCGCGCTTTGGGATTCGATAAATTAATCGCGCCACATCAGTCCGAGTCTGCCGGCCGGCTCGATCCGGCGCACGCCGCGGCCGCTTGAAGGCGGAAATTCAAAGACTTACGAGCGGCAGCCGTGGCGAACCGCTACAATTCAGGGTTTAACGTCTTCAAGCGGTTCCCCATGTCTGCCACCCCCCCGATTGCCCCGAATGCCACGCCGAAGGTTGGCTTTGTCTCGCTCGGCTGCCCGAAAGCCCTGGTTGATTCCGAGCAGATCATCACCCAACTGCGCGCCGAAGGTTACGAGATTTCCGGCACGTACGACGGCGCGGACCTCGTGGTCGTCAACACCTGCGGCTTCATCGACGAAGCGGTGCAGGAAAGCCTCGACGCGATCGGCGAAGCGCTCAACGAAAATGGCAAGGTGATCGTGACCGGCTGCCTCGGCGCCAAGAAGAGCGCGAGCGGCTCGGGGCTGATCGAAGAAGTGCATCCCAAGGTGCTGGCCGTGACCGGTCCGCACGCGCTCGGCGAAGTCATGCAGCACGTGCACACCCATCTGCCGAAGCCGCACGATCCGTTCGTCGACCTGGTGCCCGCCGCCGGCGTGAAGCTCACGCCGCGCCACTACGCGTACCTGAAGATTTCCGAAGGCTGTAATCACCGCTGCACGTTCTGCATCATCCCGTCCATGCGCGGCGACCTGGTGTCGCGTCCCGTCGCCGACGTGATGCTCGAAGCGGAAAATCTGTTCAAGTCGGGCGTGAAGGAACTGCTGGTGATTTCGCAGGACACGAGCGCGTATGGCGTCGACGTCAAATACCGCACCGGTTTCTGGAACGGCAAGCCGATCAAGACGCGCATGACCGACCTGGTCGGCGCGCTCGGCGAACTCGCCGCGCAATACGGCGCATGGGTGCGTCTGCATTACGTGTATCCGTATCCGAGCGTGGACGAAGTGATCCCCATGATGGCCGAAGGCCCGTACAAGGGCCACGTGCTGCCGTATCTCGACGTGCCGTTCCAGCACGCGCATCCGGAAGTCCTGAAGCGCATGAAGCGCCCGGCCAACGCCGAGAAGGTGATGGAGCGCGTGAAGAAGTGGCGCGAGATGTGCCCGGATCTGACCATCCGCAGCACGTTCATCGCCGGCTTTCCGGGTGAGACCGAAGAGCAGTTCCAGACGTTGCTCGATTTCATCCGCGAAGCGGAACTCGACCGCGTCGGCTGCTTTGCGTACTCGCCGGTCGAAGGCGCAACGGCCAACGAACTCGACGGCGCATTGCCCGACGAAGTGCGCGAAGAGCGCCGCGCGCGTTTCATGGAAGTCGCCGAAGAAGTGTCGGCCAAACGTATCGCGAAGAAGGTCGGCAAGACACTGAAGGTGCTGGTCGACGAGATCAACGCGGACGGCGGCATCGGCCGCACCGCGGCGGACGCGCCGGAGATCGACGGCGTCGTGTATATCGCGCCGGCCGTCAAGGCGTCCAAGCGCTACAAGGTCGGCGACTTCGTGTCGGTGAAGATCACCGGCGCCGACGGTCACGACCTGTGGGGCGAGGTTTAAGCAATGGCGGCAAGCATGCCTGCAACGCCGGAAGTTCAGCGCCCCGACATCCTCGCGCTCGGCGAGGCGATGATCGAATTCAACCAGTCGGCCAAAGACGAGCCGAACTACCTGCAAGGCTTCGGCGGCGATACGTCGAATTTTTGTATCGCAGCCGCCCGGCAAGGCGCGCGGACGGGTTTCGTCTCCGCGGTCGGTGCGGATCATTTCGGGCGTTTGCTGGTCGATCTGTGGGAACGTGAACAGGTTGATACCTCGCTGGTGCGGGTCGATCCGCACGCGCCTACCGGCGTGTATTTCGTGTCCCACGGTCCGAATGGCCACGCGTTCGACTATCTGCGCGCCGGTTCGGCCGCGAGCCGTTATGCGCCACACGATCTGCCGCTAGAGGCGATTGCCGCGGCCAAGGTGATTCATCTGTCCGGCATCAGCCTCGCGATCAGCCTGAGCGCTTGCGATGCGGCGCTCGAAGCGATCGCGCATGCGCGCGCCAATGGCGTGCGCGTGAGCTTCGACACCAATCTTCGCCTGAAGCTGTGGCCGCTCGCGCGGGCGCGCGCGGTGATGCTCGAAGCCATTCGCCAGACCGACATCTGCCTGCCAAGCTGGGACGATGTTACGGAACTCACGGGTCTGACCGGCCGTGACGAGATCGTCGATTTCCTGCTGTCGCACGGTCCGCGCGTGGTCGCGCTCAAGCTCGGCAAGGAAGGCTCATATATCGCCACGCCGAACGAACGGCGTGTGGTGCCGGGCCACGTCGTCAACGCGGTCGATGCAACCGGCGCGGGCGACTGCTTCGGCGGCGCGTTCATCGCGCGGATCGTGGCGGGTGACGATCCGTTTGCGGCGGCACGTTATGCGAACGTCGCGGCGGCGCTGTCCACGCAAGGTTACGGCGCGGTGGCGCCGATTCCTTCGCGCGCAACAGTCGAACAACTTCTGGCGGGCTGAACACGGGCGTTGCGACGCGGGCCCGCCGAGGCAAAATCATCCTGAGAGACTAAAGAAGGAGCGAGCGATGCAACGAGACGTAGTGGTGGTTAGCGGTGTGCGCACGGCAATTGGCGCTTTCGGCGGCAGTCTGAAGGATTTTTCGCCAACCGATCTCGGCGCACGCGTTGTGCGTGACGCGCTGGCCCGCGCCAGCGTGTCGGGCGACGAAGTCGGCCATGTGGTGTTCGGCAACGTCGTGCATACCGAAGCGAAAGACATGTATCTGGCGCGCGTGGCGGCGATCAACGGCGGTGTCGCGCAACACGCGCCGGCCCTGACCGTGAACCGCCTGTGCGGCTCCGGCCTGCAGGCCATTGTCTCGGCCGCGCAAAGCGTGCTCCTCGGCGACGCCGACATCGCGATCGGCGGCGGCGCGGAAAACATGAGCCGCGCGCCGTACTCCATGCCTGCCGCGCGCTTCGGTCAGCGCATGGGCGACGCGCGCCTCGTCGACATGATGGTCGGTGCGCTGAACGATCCGTTCCAGGCGATCCACATGGGCGTGACCGCCGAGAACGTCGCGCGCAAGTACGAGATCTCGCGTGAAACGCAGGACGCGCTCGCGCTCGAATCGCATCGCCGCGCGGCCAACGCGATCACGAAAGGCTACTTCAAGGAACAGATCCTGCCGATCACGATCCCGTCGAAAAAAGGCGACGTCGTGTTCGACACGGACGAGCACGCGCGCATGAACGCATCGGCCGAAGATTTCTCCAAGCTGAAGCCCGTGTTCGTGAAAGAGAACGGCACAGTGACGGCCGGCAACGCGTCGGGCATTAACGACGCCGCCGCGGCCGTGGTGCTGATGGAGCGCGGCGTCGCTGAACAGCGGGGCATCAAGCCGCTGGCGCGCCTCGTGTCGTATGCGCATGCAGGTGTCGATCCGGCGTACATGGGCATCGGCCCGGTGCCGGCCACGCGCCGCGCGCTGGAGCGGGCCGGCCTGACGGTCGCCGACCTCGACGTGATCGAGGCGAACGAAGCGTTCGCCGCGCAGGCCTGCGCGGTCAGCAAGGAGCTGGGCTTCGATCCCGCCAAGGTCAATCCGAACGGCTCGGGCATTTCGCTCGGGCACCCGATCGGCGCGACTGGCGCGCTCATCACCGTCAAGGCGCTGTATGAATTGCAGCGGATCGGCGGCCGCTATGCGCTGGTCACGATGTGCATTGGCGGCGGGCAGGGTATTGCGGCGATCTTCGAACGGATATGAAGCGCTGCGCGTAGCGGCAGTATCGAGCAATAAGGAATGAACGGATGCGGGAACTGAAAGCGATGAAGGGTGCGATGCGTCGGCGCGGTTGGGCAATAGCGACCGTTGCCGCGTTGCTGTGTGCGGGCGCGACGGTGGTGATGCCCGCCCAGGCATGGGCGGAAAGCGACGCGGTGAAGGAGTTGGCGGCACCCGCGCCGATCCAGTTGCCGCTCAAGCCCAGTGCTGAATTCGCGAAGTTCCCGCGCTACGCCGGCATGCTGGGCTCGCGCCAGATCGTGCTGAAGCTCGGCCCGAAATCCGACGATCCTGCCGGCGTGCACGGCGAGTATCAGTACACGGACACCGGCGAAGTGATCCTGATCGCCGGCGACCGCGACGGCGACACGCTCGAAGTCGAGGAATCGAACGACGGCACCCATATCACCGGCAACTGGGTCGGCAAGTTCGCGGCAGACGGCTCGGTGGCGGGCGACCGCATGAACGTCGACGATTCCGACCCGCAGCCATTCGATCTCAAGCCGTTGGCGGCAGGGCAGGCGGTGCCGCCGCCCGGCGCGCCGGCGAGCGCGGCGAACAAGGCTGCGACCCAGCCTGCCGCAGGCGCATCCACGGCTCCGGCTCCGGCAACTGCCGTTGGCGGCCACGCCGTCGGCGGCGTCAGCAACTTGCAAACCGGCGAGTGAACCCGGCCACGCGGGCTTCCTCGGCCCGCCGACTCGCGCTGTCCGATAAGCGAAATCCAACCGGCTCGGCTAATCTTGCGTGTGCGGCGCGCCCCGAATTCGCGTGCCCTCCGTTTCCGTCAGATTCTCTCCGAAACACACCATGACCCAATCCAAACTCCAACGCGATCTGCAAACCCGTATCGTGCGTGCCGAAGACCAGCTTACGCCGGGCTTCGAATCATTCTCGATGCCGGTCACGCGGGCTTCGACGGTCGTGTTTCCCGATCTCGCGACCATGCGTGCGCTCGACTGGAAAAACGACGCGCAATGGCGCTACGGCCTGCATGCCACGCCGACTTCGCTTGCGCTGGCGCAGCGCCTCGCGACCATCGAGGGCGGCAATCACGCGTTGTTGCAGCCGTCGGGCTTGTCGTCGATTTCGAATGTGTATTTCGGCCTCGTCAAGTCAGGCGACGACGTGCTGATTCCCGATAACGTCTATTCGCCGAACCGCGATCACGGCGATTGGCTGGCGCGCGATTTTGGCGTCACGGTGCGCTATTACGATCCGATGATCGGCGCGGGCATTGCCGATCTGATCCGGCCGACTACGCGCCTCATCTGGCTCGAAGCGCCCGGCTCGGTGACGATGGAAGTCGCCGACGTGCCCGCTATCACCGCCGTGGCACGCGCACGAAACGTCGTCACCGCCATCGACAATACGTGGTCCGCGGGGCTCGGTTTCCGGCCGTTCGATCATGGCGTCGATATTTCGGTGCAGGCGTTGACCAAATACCAGTCGGGCGGTGGCGATGTGCTGATGGGCGCCACCATTACCGTCGATCGCGAACTGCACCTGAAGCTGAAGGCGGCGCGTATGCGCATGGGCATCGGGGTCTCGTCGGACGACTGTTCGCTGATTCTGCGCAGTCTGCCGACCATGCAGTTGCGCTTCGAGCAGCATGACCGCGCGGCGCTCGGATTGGCCAAATGGTTGAAGACGCGGCCGGAAATTGCCGCCGTGTTGCACCCGGCGCTGCCGGACTGTCCGGGGCACGAATTTTTCAAGCGCGACTTCACGGGCGCGGGCGGGCTCTTTTCAGTTGTGTTCGACGGCCGCTACAGCCCGGCTCAAATCGACACGTTCTGCGAATCGCTCGAACTGTTCTCGCTCGGCTGGAGCTGGGGCGGCGCGCACAGCCTTGCAATGCCGTATGACGTCGCGTCGATGCGCACCGCGGGGCAATGGCCGCATCGCGGCACCTTGGTGCGGTTTTATATCGGTCTCGAAACCGAAGCGGATCTGCGTGCGGATATCGAGCAGTCGCTGGTCGCGCTGGGTTGAACGTTTCAGGCGACGTTTTTTCTCAGGATCAGTGAGCCCGTCGGGACATGTTTCCGGCGGGCTTTTTTGTTGTCACTTTTTGTTGTCACGATAGCCAGTAAGCCTAACCATTCGGCTGAATGTTCAGCATGATATCCCGACGCTACGATGGCGTGCATTCCAACTCAAGGTTGCCGCACCATGGTGAGCTTCGATGAATCTTTTCTTCTGGATGTTGCTGAATCTCGGCGTGCTGATCATCGGCCCGATCTTTACGCTAACCCTTGTCGCGCCCGCGCACGGTTGGCGCGTGGCAAAGGCGCTGATTGCCGGCTCGGTGAAAGACGGTCAACTGTTCTGGTGTGCGATGCCGCGGCGAAACAGCTTATTTACTGATGGAAGCTTTTCGCCCACCGAGATCGTCCTCTCCGTTTTCTTCACGGTGATTGCCGCAGCTTTATTAGCATCCCTACATGTGCAGCTGATCTAGATTTTTTAGATAGTGCAGCATTGATACTGATCCTCTCAAGGAGGCAATCATGAAGAAATTCTCGTTGTGGCTGGTGTCCGAGAAAATTTACCCGCGCTTTTTGATGTGGATCACGATCATCGCAAGCCTCGATGCGATTAGCCTTATGTTGACGCTCTCAACGGGCATTGTGAAAAAATAGAGCCATGCTGGCGCCGGCCGCCATTGCATCGGCCAGCGCATCAAACAGCCTTCGAACAGCCTTCAAACAGCCTTCGAAAAGGTATCAGAACAGCCTTCGAAAAGGTATCAGAACAGCCGCAGCAACCCGTCCAACCCCACATGGTTGAACGCTACGCTTGCCGCTTCGCGCACCACCGGCTTCGCACGGAACGCAACGGAGAGACCGGCGTCAGCCATCATCTTCAGATCGTTCGAGCCATCGCCCATGGCAATCGAGCGGCCTGGTTCAACGCCCAATTGCGCGCATGTTTCGCGAAGCGTGCGGGCTTTGACATCGGCGTTGACGATCTCGCCGATCACCTTGCCGGTCAGTTTGCCGTCCACGATTTCAAGCGTGTTCGCGCGCGTGAAATCGAGACCGAGACGCGCCCTCAGTTTTTCGGTGAAGAACGTGAATCCGCCCGACACCAGCAGCGTTTTCAAACCAGCCGCCTTCGCGCCCGCCAGCATCTGCTCTGCGCCCGGCGAAAGTTTCAGCCGCTCTTCGTACACCCGTTCGAGCGCGCTTGCGTCGAGCCCTTTGAGCAGCGCCACGCGGCGCGTCAGGCTTTCGTTGAAGTCCTTGATTTCGCCGCGCATTGCGGCCTCGGTGATCGCGGACACTTCGCTTTTCAATCCGCAGAAGTCCGCGATTTCGTCAATGCATTCAATGGTGATCAGCGTCGAATCCATGTCCATCGCCACCAGCCCGAAGTCGCGCAGTTGGCGGCCGGCTTCGACAAACGCGTAGTCCAGTTGATGGGTGCCGCAATAGACGTCGAGGTCGCCACGTTGAGCGACGCTTGCGTCGGCAATGCGAATCGCGTTGGCGTCGATGACGCTGGCGTGCGAACCGCGCGCGAGCGCGACGAGCGTTTTTTGATGGTCGGCGGAAAGGGGCGCAGGGCTTTGAATGACGAGGTTCATGGACGACGACGCAATGACGCAGGAAAGGACGGGCGCGCGGGGCGCGCGGAAAATCCCGTTATTGTAACGGTTCGCCGGTCGGCATCGCCTCTCGCGCTCCGCTGGAACTGCCGGAGGCGCCACCGTGCATTGCGCCGTGCAATCCTCCGGCGCGCGGTTCATACTGGCGCATCGAACGACGCCTCGCAGCCATTACACGCACCGGCCGTCCCATTCGCGCCTTCGCGAGGCGCAATGGCCGGCCCGCGAATGCACCGGCACCCTTAACGAGGCGCACTACCACGGAGACAACGCATGCCCCAGGCGACCGCCGGCGACGCATCCACTCTTGCGCGCGACTTCGATCTGCGCCACCTGAATCCCGCTTTCTATGCCGATCCCTATCCGGTTTATCACGCATTGCGAACCCACGAACCGGTCAAGCGCATGCCGGACGGCTCGCTGTTTCTAACGCGGTTTCGCGACGTGCAGGCGGTTTACCGGGATCCTAAGACTTTCAGCTCCGACAAGACCGTCGAATTCAAGCCGAAATACGGCGATTCGCCGCTCTACACGCATCACACCACGAGTCTTGTCTTCAACGATCCGCCACGCCATACTCGCGTGCGCAAGCTGATCGCCGGTGCGCTGACTGCGCGCGCCATCGCGGCCATGGAGCCGGGGCTGGTGCGCCTCGTCGACGGCTTGCTCGATGCCGCCGCCAAACGCGGCCGGATCGATCTGATCGCCGAGTTCGCGTCGGCGATTCCGGTCGAGATCATCGGCAATCTGCTGGACGTGCCGCACGCGGAGCGCGAGCCGTTGCGTGACTGGTCGCTCGCGATACTCGGCGCGCTCGAGCCGTCGCTCACCGAGGCGCAACTCGAGCGGGGCAATCGCGCGGTGAGCGAATTCGTCGACTATCTGCGCGATCTGGTCGCGCGACGCCGCCGCGAGCCGGGCGATCCGCAACATGACGTACTGACGCGCCTGATCCAGGGCGAAGAGGGCGGCGAGCAGCTGTCCGAAGCGGAGTTGCTGCAAAACTGCATTTTCATTCTGAACGCGGGACATGAGACGACCACGAATCTGATCGGCAACGGACTCGTCACGCTGACGCAATGGCCGCAAGAGCGTGCGGCGTTGCTGCGCGAGCCGTCGCTGATCGGAACGGCGGTGGAGGAATGTCTGCGCTTCGAGAGTTCGAATCAGCTGGGCAACCGCATGGCGACCGTCGACACCGAGATCGGCGGCATCGCGGTGGCGCGCGGCACGCCGGTTACGCTGTGCATCGGCGCGGCCAATCGCGATCCGGAACAGTTCGAGGATCCGGATCGCTTCGACATCCGCCGTGATCCGAACCGGCACCTGGCGTTCGGCTTCGGCATTCATCAGTGCGCCGGGTTGTCGCTCGCGCGGCTCGAGGCGCGCATTGCGATTGGCCGGTTCGTGCAGCGTTTTCCGGCGTATCGACTGAGCGGCGAGCCGACGCGCGGCGGCCGAGTGCGATTTCGAGGCTTTGCCGCGGTGCCGATCGAGCTTGAGGCGGTTTGAGCTGGCTTGAATCGCGTTGAGCTGGCTTGAATCGCGTTGAGCTGGCAGAAGCCTTGGCCCGGCAAAAGCCTTAAACCGCAAAGCCCGGAACGGCGTAGCTTTTGCCGGATTGACGCAAGACTTACAGCCTGAGTGTGAGAGCGCCCAGCCGTCGGCGCCTGCTGGCTTTGGCCGGAATGCCGTGGCACGCTTGCTGCTTCGCTTCAGGTCCTAGGCCCACGGGAGCGCACGATGGCACACATGATCTGGAAAGGCGCAATCAGCTTCGGCCTCGTTCACGTGCCGGTGCAGTTGTATCCGGCAACGCAATCGGAGAAGGTCGGCTTCAATCTGCTCGACAAGCGCACCATCGATCCGATCGGCTACAAGCAGATCAACAAGCGCACCGGCAAGGATGTGACGCGCGATAACATCGTGCGCGGCTTCGAGTACGAGAAAGACAAGTACGTCGTGCTGTCGGACGACGAGATTCGCTCAGCGAACCCCGAGTCGACGCAAACGGTCGATATCCTCGCGTTCGTCGATGCTCCGGACATTTCGTTTCTCTATCTAGACACGCCGTATTTCCTCACCCCCGACCGTAAGGGCGAAAAAGTCTATGCGCTGTTGCGCGAAGCCATGAAGGCGTCGGGCAAGATCGGCGTGGCGAGCGTCGTGCTGCATAACAAGCAGCATCTTGCTGCGTTGATACCGGTCGGTCCGGTGCTCGCGCTGAACACATTGCGCTGGGCTGCCGAAGTGCGCGACTTCGACGAATTCAAGCTGCCGCCCGAGGGCATGAAAGCCGCGGGAGTGTCAACGCGCGAACTCGACATGGCGAAGAAGCTGATCGACGATATGAGCGACAAATGGGATCCGTCGCAGTATCACGACACCTTCCGCGACGACATCATGGCGCTCGTCGATCGCAAGATTCGCGCAGGCAAGACCGAGGAAATCACCGAGGTCGAAGCGCCGCACGAGTCGCGTCAGTCCGCCGATATTCTCGATCTGTCGGATCTGCTCAAACGCAGCTTGGGACGTGGCAAGAGCAAGCAGCCGGCGTCGACCAGTCGCAAGCGCGCCGCGGACGATGATGAAGACGACGCCGATAGCGAAGCCGAAACGGCGGCCCCGGCCCGAAAGAAACCGCGCGCCGCGCGCTCCGCGAGTACGGCAACAACGCGCAGCAGCGCAGGCAGCCGTGCGAGCGCCAAGACTGCTTCGACGCCGGCCACGCGCAAGCGTCGCGCGGCGGCTTGATTGTCAGCCTCGCGTCCACGCCGCTTGCGAGCAACGCCACCATCGTCATGAACGACAGACTCGATACCTACACCCGCAAGCGTCGCTTCGACGAAACGCCGGAGCCGTCGGGCATGCGCGTGGCCCGCAAACAAGGCAGCCGGAAGACGACCAGACAGTCATCCGCCGATGCGCTCTCGTACGTGATTCAGGAGCACGACGCACGTCGTTTGCACTACGACTTCCGGCTCGAGCTGAACGGCACGCTCCTGTCGTGGGCGGTGCCGAAAGGGCCGAGCCTCGACCCGTCGGTGAAGCGGCTCGCGGTGCATGTCGAAGACCATCCGGTCGAGTACGGGTCGTTTGAAGGAGAAATTCCGCCAGGCAATTACGGCGCGGGCAGCGTGATCGTATGGGATCGCGGCACGTGGGAGCCGGTTGGCGGGACGGCCGAGGCGACGCGCGCGTACGCGGCCGGCAAACTCAAATTCCTGCTGCACGGTGAAAAGCTGCGCGGCGGCTGGACGCTGGTGCGCAGCCATATGCGCGGCAGCGGCGACAAGGAGCAATGGCTTCTGATCAAGGAACGCGATGACGAAGCGCGCGCTGAAAGCGATTACGACATATTGAAGAAGCGCCCAGGCAGCGTGCTCGACGGCAGCGCCGCCTCGGGCACAGGTGCCAGAACGTCGAGAACAGTGCCAGCGAAGCGCACAACAGAAAAGGCGGCAGGCAAACCCGCTGCGGCCGCGAAATCCACCGCGAAACCGGACGCGGCATCCACCGCGAAACGAGGCGGCAAGAATGGCGCGAAGTCCGCTTCATCGGAACTTGCCGACCCCAAGCGACCCGACATCGTAGCGACGCGCAGCGCGCGATCGCTGCGCGAACTCGCCGCCTCGCCGTCGATCGAGGGTGCGGTGCCGGCCCGCCTGCCGGCGAGCTTCAAACCCCAACTCGCAACGCTCGTCGACGCGGCGCCCGCCGGCGATGATTGGTCGTATGAGATCAAGTTCGACGGCTATCGTGTGCTGGTCAGAATCGACAGGAAGACCAAGGGAAATTCGGTCAAGGTGTTCACTCGCGCGGGCAACGACTGGACCGCGAAGTTCGGCAAACAGGTCGAGGCGTTCGAACAACTCGACATCGACAGCGCGTGGCTCGATGGCGAAGCCGTCGTGCTGGACCCCAACGGCGTGCCGAATTTTCAGGCGCTGCAGAATGCCTTCGATTCGAATCGTCCACAAGACATAGTCATCTATCTATTCGACATACCGTTTCTGAACGGTTACGACTTGCGCGGCGTGCCGCTCGAACAGCGTCGTGCAATTTTGCGCGCCTTGCTGGAGGAGGTCGACGACAGCGTGCTGCGCTTCTCGAATGATTTCGACTTCAGCGCCGACGACCTGCTCAGGAGCGCGTGCGACATGGCGTTGGAAGGCATCATCGGCAAGCGGCGCGATAGTGGCTACATGTCGGGGCGTTCATCGGCGTGGATCAAACTGAAGTGCCGCCGACGTCAGGAGTTCGTGATCGGCGGCTATTCGGAACCGTCCGGCAGCCGCGCGGCGTTCGGTGCGCTGCTGCTCGGCATCTACGACGGCAACGGCAAATTGCAGTACGCGGGGCGCGTAGGCACCGGTTTCGACGCGGCGCTGCTGCGCTCGGTGAAGAAAGAGTTGGATGCGCACGAGACCCAGCGCATGCCGTTTGCCGCAGCGCCGCGCGAGCGCAGCCGTACACCGGTGCACTGGGTGGAACCGGTGCTGGTCGCCGAATGCAATTTCGCGGAGTGGACGAGCGATGGCATCGTGCGTCAGGCTTCGTTCGTGAGTCTGCGCAACGACAAGCCGGCGCGTCAGATCGTCAAGGAATCACCTCGCAGGGGAGCCGACGTGGAACAGCAAACCGAATCTGGTTCTGACGGCGTGCCGAAGAAGCGCGCGGCGCGCAAGACTGCCGCGGGCACTTCGGTGGCGTCCGAAGCGAGTGGTGCGAACGAGGGGAGAACGACGGCCACCAAGGCCGTAGGTGCTAAGGCAGTGGGTATGAATGCCACGAGTACGAAAGGCAAGGGTACGAAAGCCGCGGGTACGAAAGCCAAGGGTACGAAAGCCAAGGGTACGAAAACCGCGAGCACGAAAGCCGCGAGCACGAAAGCCGCGAGCACCAAAGCCGCGAGCACCAAAGCCGCGAGCACCAAAGCCACAGGCACCGAAGCCACGGGCACCAAAGCCACGAGCAGCAAAGCCACGAGCAGCAAAGCCACGAGCAGCAAAGCCACGAGCACCAAAGCCCCGAGCACCAAAGCCCCGAGCACCAAAGCCCCGAGCACCAAAGCCGCCGCCGCCAAAGACACGGCCACCAGGACAAACGCAGCAGCAAAACCAAACACCCCTTCGATCCCCTCCGAAGTCGGCGGCGTCCGCATCTCGCATCCCGAGCGTGTTATCGACAAAAGCACCGGCACGCGCAAGATCGATCTCGTGCAGTACTACGAATCTGTGGCCAACTGGATGCTGCCGCATTTGCAGGACCGTCCGGTGTCGCTGGTGCGCGCGCCCGAGGACATCGGCGGTGAACTGTTCTTCCAGAAGCACAGCCAGAAGCTGTCGATTCCGAATGTCACCCAGCACCCGGGCCTCGATCCGGGGCATCCACCGCTGATTACCGTCGACACGCTCAAGGCGCTGATCGGCGCCGCGCAGATGGGCACCGTCGAATTTCACACCTGGAATGCCGTCGCCTCGAATATCGAAAAACCGGACCGCATGGTGTTCGACCTCGACCCCGACGCCTCGCTGGGTTGGGAGCGCATGATCGAAGCCGCGCAATTGACGCGTTCGCTGCTCGAAGAACTCGGCCTCACGTCTTTCTGCAAGACAAGCGGCGGTAAAGGCTTGCACGTGGTCGTGCCGCTCGCGAAGCAGGCCGGTTGGGACGAAGTGAAGGATTTTTCGCAAGCCGTCGCGCAGCACATGGCGGCGACGCTGCCCAAGTACTTCAGCGCGAAGATGGGCGCGCAGAATCGCAAGCAGAAGATCTTCGTCGACTACCTGCGCAACAACCGCGGCTCGAGTACGGTCGCCGCATTTTCGGCGCGTGCGCGTCCGGGGCTGGGCGTATCGGTGCCGCTGACGTGGGACGAAGTCGCCACTTCCACAGGCGGCGATCAGTGGACCATCGAGAATCTGCACGAGCGTCTGGCCTATCTGAAAAGCGACCCGTGGGCGGACTACTCGAAAACACGCCAGCGCATTACCGCAGCCATGAAGAAGCGACTGGACGGCGCGCAGTAAGGGCGCTTCAGCAAACCTCATTCAACGCAAAAAGGAGCACATCATGAAGACCTCACCGCAATCCTCGGACGGCGACAAGCAGGCCGATCCGCATGCTAGAAAGCAACCTCGCTCGATGCAGGAGGCTGCCGCGCCGCTGCCGCATGAAACCGACCAGCATCCGGAATCCCAGCACGAGGACGGCCCGCGCCGTGTCGGTAAGCAGGCGCATCGCGACCTCGAACGCGGGCTGAAAGATACGGACCGGCGCGGCGGCGACGAGTATCAGGAAAAGACGCAGAACGACGCGCACGCCGACGTCAATTCCGATGGCAAAGAAGCCGGGGGCGGGCGCGGCAAGCATTGACGGGACAGCGGCGCAACGGAACTACGGCGCAACGGGACCACGGCACAACGGGACCACGGCACAACGGGACCACGGCACAACGGGACCACGGCACAACGGGACAACGGCAAAACGGCAAAACGGCAAAACGCCGCCGTGCCACATGCCACCGCGCCACCGCGCCACCCGCCACATCCACGGCCGTTCGCTCAGTTGAGCCGCGCCATTACCTTCCCGCAAAGCCCCTCCGCTCAACCCGGTTCCCTATCCCAATAAGGCGGATCGCCGAAATGGGCGGCGAGGAATTCGATAAAGGCGAGCGTCTTCGGCGGCACGAAGGAACGGCTCGGATACACCGCCCAGATGGCCACGCGCTCGGCCAGCGGATAGCTATCCAGCACGCTGACCAGTTCGCCGCTGCGCAGAAACGGCGCCACGTCCCAGGTCGATTTGAGCGCGATGCCGAAACCGGCCAGCAGCGCGTCGCGGATCACTTCGCCGTTGTCCGTGACAAGCCGTCCGCTCACGCGAACCTCGAGCGCGCCGGCGGGTGTTTCGAAGGCCCAGTCGCGCTGGTCCGACAGAATCATGCACTCGTGTTCCGCAAGCTCCGAAGGATGGTGCGGCGTACCACGCGCGGCAAGGTAAGCGGGCGCCGCGCACAGCACCCGGCGATTCACTGCCAGGCGCCGCGCCACCAGTGACGAATCCTTCAGCACGCCGACGCGGATCGCCACGTCGATCCCCGCATCGACGAGATCGATTACCTGATCCGTCAATCGCAGATCGACGCTCACGCCGGGAAAGCGGCGCAGAAATTCGCTGATCACGGGCGAAACGTGTTGCCGCCCGAACGACGACGGCATCGAAACGCGCAAGCGGCCTTGCGGCTCGGCCTGCGCGCGGCCAACCGAGGCGCGCGCGGCGCCGGCCGCGTCGAGCAGGGCTTCGGCGCGCGACATGAAGACTTCACCATCCTGCGTGAGGCTGATGCGGCGGGTGGTCCGGTGCAGCAGGCGCGCGCCGAGCAGTTTTTCCAGCTGCGCGATGCGTGAGCTGGCCACCGCGGCCGACAAACCGAATTCGCGCCCAGCCGCCGATACGTTGGCCAGCAGAGCCGCACGCACGAACAGGGCGACATCGAGCAGATCGAGCCGCTCCCGATCGCCTGAAGCGCCACGCATGGGATGAGCAGTCAGATTCATTCTTCTGAATTTCCAAAAGATGTTTAAGTCATTATCGCGGTTTTAAAGAAGTAAGAACCGGCTTAGGATCACGCCATTGGGATCGAAGTCCTTGATCAGCGGCGCGACAGGCTCTGCGCAAGGATCGCGATCCTCCCATTTCGTCTGAAACGAACAGGAGCATGTATGAAAGCTGTCGGTCTCTATCGCTACTTGCCCATTGATCAAGCCGAAGCCTTGGTCGATGTGGGTATCCCCAAGCCCGAGGCCACCGGTCGTGATCTGCTGGTCAAGGTCGAGGCCATTTCCGTCAATCCGGTCGACACCAAGGTGCGCGCCCCGAAGGACACCGTCGAGAAAGCCCCGCGCGTACTCGGCTGGGATGCCGCCGGCACGGTCGTCGCGGTCGGTCCGGACGTGACGCTGTTCAAAGTGGGTGATCCTGTGTTCTATGCGGGCAGCATTACGCGGCCGGGCGCCAACAGCGAATTCCACCTAGTCGACGAGCGCATCGTCGGGCGCAAGCCCGCGTCGCTCGATTTCACGCACGCGGCCGCGTTGCCGTTGACCGCGATCACCGCCTGGGAAGCCCTGTTCGACCGCCTCGGCGTGTCGCCGCAAGGCGCGGATGAGGGGCAGACCGTGTTGATTATCGGCGGAGCGGGCGGGGTCGGTTCGATCGGTATTCAACTGGCGAAGCAACTTGCGAAGCTCACGGTGATCGCGACCGCATCGCGGCCCGAATCGGCGAAATGGGCGACGGAACTGGGCGCGGATCACATCGTCGATCACTTCGGCGATATGCCCGCGCAATTGAAAAAGCTGGGGATCGACGAGGTCGATTACGTGCTCATGTTCAACGACACCGACAAGAACTTCCCCGCGGCGGCCGAAGTCATCAAGCCGCAAGGCGGCATCTGCACGATTGTGGAAAACAGCAAACCGGTGCCGGTCGAACTGCTGAAGGCGAAGAGCGCCGCGTTCCACTGGGAATTCATGTTCACCCGTTCGATGTTCGGCACGCCCGACATGATCGAGCAGCACAAACTGCTGACTGAAGTGGCGCGTCTCGTCGACGCGGGCACGTTGCGCACAACGGTCGGTCAGGACCTCGGCGCCATCAACGCGGCGAATCTGCGCCGCGCGCATCAACTGCTCGAAGAAGGGCGGGCCATCGGCAAGCTGGTGCTGACGGGCTTTGCAGACTAAGCCGCACTGCGCCTGAACCAGCAAGCCTCGCTCATACGGCCGGCGTCGCAGCCATGCGCGCCGGCCGTTTTCATTTGAGGTAGGTCAAGCGGCGCGTTCTCGCGGCGTGCGTGACGATTTGTAGCAGAACGGCGCGGCGTGCGCTCGCGCGTGCCTGTGCGGCCACGCGCGCAGAAAACGCGTTGCCGCAAGCGGGTTAACACCCGATTCGCGGGCAGCGCGCGCGGCTTCGCTTGGCGTTAGACTGACGGGGCATCATGCTAAAACAGCTGCGTGTCTCGCAGCCCCGGCTGGCCAGGCATCGACCGGCTTCATCCAGTCACGCGGTGCGTGGGCAGTCGTGCTGAAGCGAGCGCGCAGCGGCACAACAACGAGGTGACAGTATGAGCTTCAGACTCTCCGCCGTTTCAGTTGTCGCTTCTCTCGCTTGCGTGCTCGCGCCCGGCATGCTGGTGCCGGCGGCCCACGCGGCCACGCCGATCACGGTCACGTCCCAGTCCGCCCTCGACGGCCCGATCCGCTACACGGTTCGCGTCACGTCAAAGCAGTTCGGCAATTCGCAGGAAACCCGCACGATCCGCTCCGGCGAATCGGATGACTTCACGTGGAAGACTGTGCCGCCTGGCGGCCCGGTTCCCGCCACGGATGCATGCCCGAACTACGCGTCGCTGCCGCTCGATACCAACGGCGCGATGATTCGCCAGACCCAGATCCGTTTTGCGCCGGTCGTCGCCGCTGACGGCACCGCAACCGTGCAATTGAGCTTCCAGGCACAGACACCGCACGGCGTGAAATCAGTGACGAGCGGCGGCAAAACGCTCAAGTGTCCGAACGACGTCAGCGTCAGTCAGATCGTGCGATTCACGATGCCTGTCAACGGCAGCACGAAAACGCTCACGCTCAGCGACGGCACGGAAATCGCGATCAGCGCGAAGCGTTGAGTGGGGCGCGCGCAAAAGCAGGCGGGCGCGCTTAACGCCGCGCCGCGGTCCGCTCCACGAGCCGCGCGGACAGAAACCGGTGCTCCGCCGAAAAGAGCCGGCGGTACGTGAGCAGTACCGCGCCCACCGTTCCGAGGGCCGACGACGCGGCGATCAGAAACATGATCACGATCTGATAACGCACGGCCTGTAGCGGCGACTGGCCGGCCAGCACCTGGCCGGTCATCATGCCGGGCAGGCTCACCACGCCGACCACGGCCATCTGATTGAGCGTCGACATCATGCCCGCGCGCACCGCTTGCCGCGCCGGCGCCTGCGCGGCTTCCCAACGCGTCGCGCCGAGCGCGAGCGCCATGTCGACGCGGTCGCGCCGCGCGGTCAACTCCTCGGTCATCCGTTCGATACCGAGCGACACGCCGGTCAGCGTATTGCCGAGGATCATGCCGAGAATCGGAATCGCATACTGCGGCTCGTACCACGGGTGAATGCGGATCACGACGAACAGCCCGACCGCGGCCACCAGCCACGAACTGATCCAGATCGACAGCACACTGTCTGCGCGTTGTCCGCGATAGGTGCGGCTGCCGCGCTGCGCGCCCGCGAAGCCGGCGATCAGCGTCATCAGCATCATGAGCGGCAGCACCACGTACCAACGGTCGTAACGGAACACCCAGCCGAGCACGTAGCCGATCGCCAGCAACTGTACGACGGTGCGCACGGCGGCCCATGCCAGCTTGCGTTCGAGATCGAGCTTCAACGCGACCGAGACGACTCCGTTCACGACGATCAGCAACGCTGCAATCGCGACATCCCAGAGACTCAGGTTTTGCAATGTCATTGGCCGAACTCCGGATGATCGTGACGCTCGGTCGGCTCTTCCTGCCGCGCCGTTTCGCCGAGGACGCCCGCGCGCATGACCAGGTGCCGCTCGCTCATGCGGATGGCTTGCGCCGGATCGTGGGATACCCAGATCGACGCATGACGTAGAGGATCGGCGTCGAACCAGGCATGCACCAGACCTTCGATCGCGCGCGACGACTCCGGGTCGAGCGAGGCGGTGGGTTCGTCGAGCAGCAGGACCTCGGGCGCCAGTTGCAACACGCGAATCAGCGCGGTGATCTGCGCCTCGCCGCCGGACAGTTCGCTGGCGCTCTTGTCGAGAAAGTCGTTGCCACGGCCGGCCTGAGCGGCGAGGCTCGCGGCGCGCGCGCGATCGAAACGCACGTCGCGATAGGCGCGCAGTTCGAACGGATAGCGCAGGTTGTCTTCCACGCTGCCGTCGAGCAGCGCGGGCCGCTGCCGGATATACGCGACGTTGCGCCGGTAGCGCGGTATGGCGGCGCGTTCCACCGCCGCGCCATGCCACATGATGCGTCCCGCATCGAGCGGATCGAGCAGGGCGAGGGCGCGCAGGAACACACTCTTGCCCGAACCGGACGGCCCGGTGACCGCGACGCGGTCGCCCGCATGCAACGCGAAGGTGGTTGGTTGCAGCAGCGTCTGGCCGCGCACGGCATCGCGCCGCGCGATGCCGTCAGCGAAAACCAAAGGGACGTCGGTCATAAGTGGGACCGTAATAGGCAATGCATGAGGTCGAAGCTCGCGGTGATGGGGTAATGACTCGTTAGCAACCGTTCCCGCAGTGAATGCGCGGCCGGCGGTGCAGCATGATAAAACGGCAATGCACTAGCACTTGACGGCCACGCAGCGGGCACGCAACGTGCTGGTCGGTGATCAACCTGGAACCAACAGCGGAGCCTATCAATGGCAGTGTCGAGCACGATCGGAAGACGGATCGGAAAAATCATCGCATGGTTGCTGGCGATCATCGTCATTCTGATTGTGGCGTTGGCCATTTTCATCCTGACTTTCGACTGGAACCGGGCAAGGCCCTATATCAACGACAAAGTCACGCAGGCGATCGGCAGGCCGTTCGCCATTAACGGCGACCTCAAAGTGGGCTGGCGGCATCCGGTGGGCGAGACCGGCTGGCGCGGCTGGGTGCCCTGGCCGCGTTTTTCGGCGGCCAACATTACCGTCGGCAATCCGGACTGGACCAGGCAGCCGCAATTCGCCACGCTCGACGAGATCGACTTCCAGGTCAAGGTATTGCCGCTGCTCGCGCACGATATCGTGATTCCCGCGATCAACCTCGTGAATCCCTCTGTGGACCTGGAGCGCCTGCTCGACGGGCGCAACAACTGGACCTTCAAACTGGCTTCGTCCAGCGGGCCTTCCGAATGGAAACTCGATCTGCACGATATCGCTTTCGCCAAGGGCAACATTGCGTTGTCCGATCAGCAGAAGAAAGTCGACTTGCAGATGGTCGTCGATACGCTCGGTCAGCCGATTCCGATCGGTGAGGCGATGAAGCAGCAGGAAGCGGCGTCGCGCAGCGCGTCGGCGGAAGCGATCGGCAAGTCGGGCGCGAACAAGCTGACCGCGCAGGCGAATGCGCAAGCGGCATCAGAAGCCGCAGCGGCTTCCGCAGCGGCGGCCTCGGGCGCATCGGCCACGGATATCACGGCGTCGGGTACGACGGCGGCCACGGGCGCCTCGGGTGCGATGGTCGCGGGCGGCTCGAAAGGCGCCAGCGCTGCCGTTGGCGCGGGCGCGAGCAACGCGGTCGTGGCGTCGGCACCGGCTACGGGTGTGAGCGGAGCAAGCGGTACAAGCGGTGCAAGCAGTGCCGAGGCTCAGGCAGCAGCGAAACGGGAGATTCCACCGTACGCCATCGGCTGGACCGTCAAAGGGACTTACAACAAGACGCCGGTGTCGGGCAGCGGTAAGGTCGGCGGCGTGCTGGCGTTGCAGGACGCAAACCGGCCGTTCCCGGTGCAGGCCGATGTCAAGGCGGGCGATCTGCATGTCGGTCTCGTCGGTACGATCACCGACCCGGCGCATCTTGCTGCGGTCGATCTGCGCCTCTGGCTGCAAGGCAACAGCATGGCGCGTCTCTATTCGCTGACGGGCGTGACCCTTCCCGACACGCCGCCGTATGCGACCGAAGGACGCTTCGTCGGCCAGTTCAAGTCCAGCGGCAGCGTCTTCAAGTATGAAAATTTTACAGGCCGGGTCGGCGGCAGCGATCTGAACGGCTCGTTGACTTATACCGCGCGTGAACCGCGTCCGCTGTTGCAGGGCGAACTGGTCTCGCATCTGCTGCAATTCTCGGATCTGGCGCCGGTGATCGGCGCGGATTCGAACGCGAGCAAGGCCAAGCGCGGCGACGCAACGGCGCAACCTTCCCACAAGGCGCTGCCGGTCGAAGAATTCCGCACCGACCGCTGGAAGGCGATCGACGCCGACGTGAAGTTCACCGGCCGGCGCATCGTCAAGGACGTCAATCTGCCGATCACGGATCTGTACACGCATATCGTGATGACCGACGGCGTGCTCTCGCTGGAGCCGTTGAAGTTCGGCGTGGCGGGCGGCACGCTCGCTTCGGACGTCCATCTGGACGGCAGTGCGACGCCGCTGAAGGGCCGTTTCGCCACATCGGCGCGGCATCTCAAGCTCAAGCAGTTGTTCCCGAACTTCAAGACGATGCAGAACGCGCTCGGCGAAATCAACGGCGACGCCGCGCTGACGGCGACGGGCAATTCGCCGGCCGCGCTCGCGGCCACCTCGAACGGCGAGGTGAAGGCGCTGGTGACGGACGGCACGGTAAGCCGCCTGCTGATGGAAGCGGCCGGCTTGAACGTGGCGAACGTCGTGTATGAAAAGCTGTTCGGCAATCGCGACGTGAAGATCAACTGCGCGGCCGCCGATTTTGTCGCCACCAATGGCGTGCTCGATTCGCGTGTCTTCGCGCTCGATACGGACGACGCGGTGATCGACATCGACGGCAATGTGAATCTGCGCGACGAGTCGATGGACCTGGGCGTGCATCCGCATACCAAGGGCTTCCGGGTATTCTCGCTGCGCTCGCCGCTCTATGTGAAAGGCACCTTCAAGGATCCGCAAGTTGGCGTGAACGCTGCCGCGCTCGCTTTGCGCGGCGGCGCGGCCGTCGGTCTCGGCTTGATCAATCCGTTCGCGGCGCTGATTCCGTTGCTCGCGCCGAGCAACAATAAGCCGTTGCCATGCAACCAGTTGCTGGCGCAGGTCCGGCAGGCGCCGACGGCGCCGCCGCCGGGCGTGAAGCAGCAGCCGAAGGCCGCTATTTCTCTGGATGGCGCGCCGGTCAACAAGTCTTCGGGTGGCGCATCGTCGCCCGCTGCCGCGGATAAGAAGCCGGCGGTGATGTCGCCGGCTAGCGCGGCTGCATACAAGGGGAGCTGATGCCTTTCGTTCTGCCTGCGGAGTGGTTGAGCTGGAGCCTGGGCGGCGGCCTGTCGTTGATTTTTCTGTGGCTGATCAGCGTGCCGCCAGTGCGCGGCCGCATGGATGACATCGCGACGAAATGAGATCGGCGAGTGCGGCATGCGTGGACGCGATTGGGCCGGCTCGTTGCGCGGGTCGAATGAGAAGCGGCAATGAGGCGACTTAAGCGTCACGTCATGACGTCACGGAATGTCGTAACGCGACCACGTGACGGAACGACGCAGCCGGCACACAGCGGAGAACGACGCAACCGGCACACAGCGGAGAACGACACAACGCGGAACGACACAACGCCAGCACCTGATCTAATCCACGATCAGGCGCTGGCGTTGCGAACTTGATTGTCCACCGTTGAGGTCGGGCGCAGCCGTCTATCGCAGCGATCGCGGAGCCGCATCCCCGGCCGCGTCCTGACGGCGAACCCCACGACGGGCGCCGCCAATGCGGGTCGCGCCGAATTCCGTGAGAATCTTGCCGCGAGCCCGGCTGGCGAACACCAGGAAACCGAAGCCATCCGCCTCATACCAGTAACCGCCGTTCTCGAGCCCGTCGAGCGGTTGCTCCAGTGCATTGGTAATGGATTCGATGCAGCGGCGCCGCAATTCGGCGGGAGCCGGATAGGGCGGTTGTGCGCCACGGACACTGCACAAGAGGACGTCGAGCCCAGGCAGCACGTGCGCATAAAGGACCGGCTCGTCTTGCGCGCGAGCGCGCGCAATTTTGGTGTCGAGCTGACCGAACGGCTTGAAATGCCGTAGTACCGCGAGGAACGACTCATCGCCGTCCACCTTCGCGCGTCTACGCTTTTTCGGGAAGGACATAAAAATTCGCCTGAAAAAGAATTGCAAGAAACGCAGCGTCCTCATGCGACCACTCCCGGCTTCGCGCGCCGCACGTCGATCTTTTATAGCATACGACAAGGCCGGATTCACGGTGATTCGACGACTGCGCCGCCCCACCGCCTCCCGCACGAATCATGCCGAACCGCCTCGCCGCGCGCTTTCGCTTCCCAGCACATCTGTTTCCATCATAGACGCACGAGGCGCGGAAAAAACATCTCATACCAATAAAAAAGTCATTTTTGTGTGGGCGAGCGCATCTTGCCGCTACGTTGAAATATCTCCAATTCACGTCGATAATGGCCCGTCCGGCTGCACTGCGCCATGCTCGCCGATCCCGTCACCGCCAAGGCCGCCAGCGCGGCGCGGCATGGCCGGCTTTGCGAGCGCCGCGGCCGGAGCGACCCTTTGCGACCCTTCGGGCGAACATGAAACTATTCACGAAGGGTCTGCTGCTGATCGCCGTGCCAAGCGCGGTCGAGCTGGCGCTTCTCGGCGTCGTCTTCGATACCCAGGAGCAGACAGCGCAGGCCGCGCAGTGGGTTACCAACAGCAAGCAGATCCTTTATCAGTCGTCGGCCATTGTCGATCCGTTGTTGCGTCAGGCGGCGCGGGTTCGCACCGCCATGGTGATCGGCGACGCATCGCTGATCGACCGTCACACCGTCTGGGTCGATCTCGGCGATCGTCTGTCGAAGCTCGAAGTGCTGGTTGCCGATGCGCCGCAACAGGTCGAGCGCGTGCACAAGATGCAGCGGGCGATCGACGCCTATCGCGCGCAGACTGTCGCGATCTCGCAGGCGCTGCATGCGGGGCACGCGCCGAATTCGTTCGCCGCGCTGGAGACCGGCGCGTTGCCGCAGCAGATCGCGCTATTTCGCGAGGAACTCGCGGCGTTCGGCGACGAAGCGTCGCGGCTCGACGCGGACCGCTCGGCGGCGCTCGCGCGACGGCGGGCGCGTCAGCAATACGCGCTGATCGGCGCCGTGCTGGGCTCGATGCTGATCTGGGCGGCCACCGCAGTGGTGTTTGCGCGCAGCATCGGCCGCCGGCTGGAAGTGTTGACCGGTAACGCGGAGCGTCTGGGCAGTGGGCGCACGCTCGCCGCGCCGTTATCGGGCAGCGATGAAATCGCCGCGCTCGACAGGGTGCTGCATCAGACCGGCACGCGTCTGCGCGAGGCCGAGGCTGAGCAGGCCACGTTGAAAACGCGGCTCGAAGCGCGCGCGAGTGAACTGGCCGGCGTCAATGAGGAGTTGCGTCAGGAGACGCAAGACAATGAAATGTTCATCTACAGCGTGTCGCACGATCTGCGCTCGCCGTTGGTGAATCTGCAAGGTTTCTCGAAGGAGTTGCAGGTCTCCTGTAACGAACTGGATAGCGTCGTCGAGGCGGCCAGGTTGCCGGAAGCCGAGCATAAACGCATGGTGCATATTCTCGATGGCGACGTGCGCGAGTCGTTGCACTATTTGCGCACCGCGGTGACGCAAGCCGCCGCCATCATCGACGCGCTGTTGCGGATCTCGCGCGCCGGCCGGCTCGAATATCAGTGGCAGCGCGTGAGCGTCGGGCGCGTGGTGGGCCGGGTGGTCGACGCGCTGCAAGGCGTGATTGGCCAACGCTCGGCCGTGGTGACCGTGCGCGAGCTGCCGCCCGCATGGGGCGACCCGGGCGCGATCGAGCAGATTTTCAGCAACCTGATCGGCAATGCACTGAATTATCTCGATCCGGCGCGCAACGGACGCATCGAAGTCGGCGCGCTGGAACCCGAGCCGGTCGAGGACACGGAGCCGCGCGCGGTGCGCATGCGCACGTATTATGTGCGCGACAACGGCCTCGGCATTCCGGCTGCGTATATGTCGAAAGTGTTCAGGGCATTTCAGCGCCTGCACGGCGACGTCGCCGAAGGCGACGGCATCGGCCTCGCGGTGGTGCGGCGCATGGTGGAGCGGCATGGCGGGCGGGTGTGGGTCGAATCGGCGGAAGGCGCGGGTTCGACCTTTTTCGTCGTATTGCCGGAACAGCCCGCACGCCTTTGAACATGACATGAGCGCGCAGACGCGGCGGCAGCGAAGATAATCACGGGCGGGCATCCACGCATCGTTCAGCACGGAGAGCATATGAGTCACGGGGAAACGGTCAGCATCGTTCTGATCGAAGATGACGACGGCCACGCCACGCTCGTGGAGCGCAATTTGCGCCGTGCCGGCATTTCGAACGGTTTCGTGCGCTTTCACGACGGCCAGCAGGCCCTCGATTATTTCTTCGGCCCGGCGCCGGCGGACGCCGCCGCGAGTGCCGGCGTCGACCAGGCGGGCAAATCTTGCCCCGCCCGCGAAGATCTGATGAATTTCGTCGTCCTGCTCGATCTGAAAATGCCGCGGGTAGACGGCTTCGAAGTCTTGCGACGTCTCAAAGAATCGCCACAGACGGCCGCCGTGCCGGTGATCGTATTGACCACCACCGACGATCCGCGGGAAATCGCGCGCTGCTACGAACTCGGCTGCAACGTCTACATTACGAAGCCGGTCGAATACGATGCGTTCATCGAAGCCGTGCGCCGCCTCGGGTTTTTCCTGCAAGTGGTCAAACTGCCGTCCGGGCAGCGCCTCGCGGCGCCGTAATGCAACACTCGCATGAAGGTGGCCGAAAGCCGCTCGTGACAAGATAGAGACCACTTGAAGATCCTAGCCAGAGAAGACTCCGCATGACCGAAGACGTGTCCACGCAGCATGCCGCCTACGTGCTCGTCGTCGATGACGACGAAGGCATCCTGCGGCTCGCGCGCAAGTCGCTCGAGCGCGCCGGCTGCCGGGTCGCCATCTGCGCCGGCGTCGACGCGGCCCGTGAGCGGCTCGCGGGCGGCGGCCCCGATTTGCTGGTGCTCGACTATCAACTCAGCGGGCCGGAGACCGGCCTCGACTTCTTTCGCCGGTTGCGCGCGGAAGGCGTGCGGATTCCCGCCATCCTCGTGACCGGCTTTACCGACGAATCGCGCGTCATTGAAGCGCTGCGCGCGGGCGTGTCGGACGTGGTGCCGAAATCCGGCGATTACCTCGATTACCTTCCCGAAGCCGTCGAACGGGTGCTCTCGCAAGTGCGTCTGCAGCGAGCGTCGGACGAAGCTTTGCTGTTGCGCGATCGCGAGCAGCATTACCGCACCTTGTCGGAGGCGTTGCCGCACCTTGTCATGACCTGCAACGCCGCGGGAGACTGCGATTTTCTGTCGAAGCAGTGGTACGACTACACGGGCCTTGCCGAAGGCAGCTCGCATGGTCTCGCCTGGCTCGACGCCGTGCATCCGGACGACCGCGAAGCGATTCGCCGGAGCTGGCTCAAGGCGGTGTCGGGCAACGCCGGCGACTACCGGCACGAGCTGCGGATTCGCCGCCACGACGGCGAATACCGCTGGTTCGACGCCCGGGTGGTGGCGATGCGCGACGCCGAAGGCAACATCAGCAAATGGTTCGGCAGTTGCACGGACATTCATTCGCAGCGCGAGGCGATCGAGGAGCGCGAGCGGCTGCTCGCGTCGGAGCAGGCCGCGCGCCAGATTGCCGAAGAAGCGAACCGCGCCAAGGACCGCTTTCTGGCCATGCTGTCGCATGAATTGCGCACGCCGCTCACGCCGGTGCTCGCGGGCGCCAGCGTGCTGGAGATGATTCCGGGGCTGCCCGATCAGGCGCGCGCGAGCGTGCGCATGATCCGCCGCAACGTCGAACTCGAAGCGCGGCTGATTGACGACCTGCTCGACCTGACGCGAGTGGCGAACGGCAAATTGCGCCTCACGCTGGAAACCGTCGACGTGCACGACGTGATGGACAGCGTGCTCGAACTGTTTCGCAGCGAGATCCAGGTCAAGGAGCAGGACGTGCATGTTCACAAGAACGCCCGGCATCATTACGTGCTGGCCGATCGCGCCCGGCTGCAACAGATGCTGTGGAACCTGATTCGCAATGCCGCCAAGTTCACGCCGGACGGCGGCCATATTTACGTACGCACGCGCGACGAACGCATGCATGTGCAGATCTCGGTCGAAGATACGGGGATCGGCATCGAGCCGGAGCAGATCGGCAAACTGTTCAATGCTTTCGAGCAGGGCAACCAGAACATGACGCGGCAGTTCGGCGGCCTCGGCCTCGGGCTCGCGATCACGAAGGCGCTGACCGACGTGCACGGCGGCACGGTGACCGCGCAAAGCCCCGGCGCACATTGCGGCGCAACCTTCACGATCACCTTGCCGACGGCCATGCCGCCGGAGGTGACTTCACCCGTCGTGGTGCCGGACGCGGTGCATCCAGCCGGTTTGCTGAACATCCTGCTGATCGAAGATCACGTGGACACCGCCGAGGTCATGGCGCAACTGATTCGCAGCCTCGGCCACGAGGTGACGACGGTGGGCCGGGTGGACGACGCGCTGGCCGCTACTCAAGTGCAGAATTTCGATCTGGTTGTCAGCGACGTGGGTTTGCCCGACGGCACGGGCCTCGACTTCATCAAGGCGTTCCGCGAACACTCGGACGCGCCCGCGGTGGCGTTGACCGGCTTCGGCACCGACGAAGACGTGCGTCGTTGCCTCAGTGCCGGCTTTACTTCGCATTTAACCAAGCCTGTCAATTTCAGCCAGCTCGAGACGATGATCGAAGGCGCGGTCAGTCGGAAGGAGCAGAAAGAGATTTGAGGGTGCGCGCCGCGCGCATCGGCTCACGATATGAAAAAGGCCTGTTGCGATTGACTCGCAACAGGCCTTTTGCTTTGCCGGCGGCTGACGTGCCGGAACGTTTAACGCGGTGAGTTCTTCAACGAATCGCGGATTTCGCGCAGCAGCAGCACGTCTTCCGGTGTCGGCGGCGGTGCTGCCGGTGCGGCTTCAGCCGGCTTGCGCAGATTGTTGATGAACTTGACCATCAGGAAAATGATGAACGCGAGAATCAGGAAGTTGATCAGTACGGTAATGAACGAGCCATAACCGAATACGGCGACGCCCGCCGTTTGCAAGTCTTTATACGACTCGGGGCTGCCTTTGAAGCTGGGAGGAATGTCGCCGAGGCGAACAAACTTATTGGAGAAATCGAGGCCGCCGGTGGCAACCCCGACAACCGGCATGATCAGGTCTTTGACAATCGAATTGACGATGGTGGAGAACGCGCCGCCGATAATCACACCGACCGCGAGATCCATCACGTTGCCCTTGAGGGCAAATTCCTTGAATTCCTTGACCATGCTCATAGAGGTTCCTCCCAGAAGTCGATGTTCGAATGATACCAACCTGAGAAGGATAGGCTAGTCTTTTGGCCAGGAACGCGACGTTTGTTTCTTTATTGAGGAAACAGTGACTCGCTATGCCGCGCGCGCTCGATATGCGCTGCAAATGTGACCGGGTCGGTATTGGTGCCGCACAACAGAACGCCCACGCGCTTGCCTTGCAACTGTTCGCGCAGCGGGCCGAGCAAGCCGGCGGTGGCTGCCGCGCAGGCCGGTTCGACGGCAAGCTTCAGTTGTCCGAACAAGGTGAGCATCGCCGCGCGCAACTGGTCGTCGGATACCGTGACGAGCTGATCGACATGACGGCGGCACAATTCGTAGCTGTATTCCTCGGTGTGAGGCGACATGAGCGAATCGGCAATGCCGTGCATCTGGCCCATCTTGACCGTGTGATTGGCGGCGAAACTCTTGCCCATCACGTCCGCGCCTTCCGGCTCCACGCCATAGATATGCACGTTCGGATTCGCGAGCCGCATGGCCGTCGCGACACCGGCGGCGAGGCCGCCGCCGCCGATCGGCACGATCACCGCTTCGAGATCGGGCGTTTGCGTGGCCCACTCGTAGCCGAGCGTGGCCGAACCCAGCACCGTGCGATAGCCGTTGAACGGATGCACGAAATAGCGGCCTTCTTCCGCCTCGATGCGGCGGACCAGTTCGAATGCCTCGGCAATGTTCTCCGCGAATACGATCTCGGCGCGATACTGCCGGCACAGCGCCACGCGCGCCGGATTGGCCGCGCGAAACAGCACGACCTTGGCGCTGATGCCAAGGCGCATGGCCGCATACGCGACCGCCACCGCATGATTGCCGCCCGACACGCACGTGACGCCCGCGCTGCGTTGGGCTTCGTCGAGTGCGAGCAGATTGGTGAACGCGCCGCGCGCCTTGAAGCTGCCGCCCGCCTGCAGCAGTTCGAACTTGAAATTCACCAGCGTGCCTTCCAGCGACGGAAAGTCCACCCTGTCGAATACCGGCGTTCGCGTCACCCACGGCGTCAACGCAAAGTGCTGCGCGGCGATGTCGTCGAGCGTGGGGATCGGCTCGCCGTCGATCGTATGGTCGGTGTGTTGCGGCGCGGCAGTTGACATGGCGTGGGTGTACGAAAGTCGGTATGAGTAAGACTGTTTTCAGGCGGCTCGGTTTCAGTGCGCGTGGGCGTCGACCGACATGCTGTGAATGAATTTCTGCAGGAAGCGCTCGCACGCCACCAGCTGATCCAGCGCGACGAATTCGTTGGCCTTGTGCGCCTGTTCGATGTTGCCCGGACCGCATACGATGCTCGGAATCCCCGCCAGCGAGAAGAGACCGGCTTCCGTGCCGTAAGCGACCTTGCGCTTGTCCTGATCGGCGGTCAACGCGCGCACCAGTTGCGTGATGGCGGCTTGTTCAGACGAATCGAGGCCGGGCGCAGCGGCAATCTTTGTAATCTCAATCGCCGCCGATGGATGCTCGCGCAACATTTTCGGCAGCAGCGTTTCGCGCGCGTATTGATCGATGCGCGCAAAAATCGGCTCGGGATCGAGCGTGGGCAGGTTGCGGAATTCGAACTGGAACTTGCATTCGGCCGGCACCGTGTTGATCGCATTGCCGCCCACGATCGTGCTGGTTTGCGCGGTGGTGAAGGGCACGTCGTACAGTTCGTCGAACGGGCCTTGCTCGCGGAACTGGTCGGCCATGTCGCGGATGTAGCAGATCAGACGCGCGGCGTATTCGATCGCGTTCAACCCCTTCGGCGTGAGCGACGAGTGCGCGGCCTGACCGCGCACGCAGCACTGGTAGGCGTTGATGCCTTTGTGTGCCACGATGGGCCGCATGCTGGTCGGCTCGCCGACAATGCAGCCGTCTGGCTTCACACCGCGCTTCATCAGGTCGGCAATCAGTAGGGGCGCGCCCGCACAGCCCACTTCCTCGTCGAACGACAGGGCGAAGTGAATCGGCTTGGCGAGTTTGGTGCGCTGCATGTCCGGCACGAGCGCGAGCGCCGCGCCGATAAAGCCTTTCATATCGCAGGTGCCGCGGCCGTAGAGTTTGTCGCCGCGAATTTCCGGCTTGAACGGATCGCTGTCCCATTTCTGGCCGTCCACGGGTACGACGTCCGTGTGACCCGACAGCACCACGCCGCCGTTCGTTTCGCCGTCGTGTGCGGGAATCGTCGCGAACAGGTTGGCCCATTTGCCGCTTTCGTCGTGCGTGAGCGTGGCCTCGATACCAGCGGCGCGCAGTTCGTCGCGCACGATTTCGATCAGGCCGAGATTCGGATTGCGGCTGACCGTGTCCATCGACACGAGACGGGTGACCCAAGGCAGTGAAGCGGGTAGTGACGCAGAGGAGGCGGGATTCGAAACAGAGTCGGGAGAAGGGGAAGACTGCGCTGATTCAGCGACGTGCGACATGACAAGACTCCGGCATTTGAGTCTTTCGATCATACCCAAAAAAAAGCCCGTCCGTACGCTGCGGTGCGCGTTTGCGCACCGCAGCATGAACGAAAAATGCTACACGTACCACGGTTTTTCAACGCGGCGCCAGGCCGTCGCGGTCCGCAGCCTCAGCGTGCGGCGACACTGGCGGCCGTGCCGCGGCTCGGAGTGCCGAGCGCGCGCAAGGTTTCCTTGACCGTGGCAACACGTACCGCAAGATCGGGGCTGCGCGTTTCGATACGCAGCTTGTCCTGGCCCGCGAGCTTGATGTGCTTGTGTTTCTGCACCATCTCGATGATCCGCATCGCGTCGATTGGCGGATTGGGAATGAACTGCAAGCCGATCACGGCTTCGCCGGCATCGATCTTCGAAATGCCCAGCGGCTTCGCGGCAAGCCGCAAACGATGCGTCTCCACGAGCGCGTGCGCTTGCGGCGGCAGCTTGCCGAAACGGTCGATCAACTCTTCCTGAATGCTGTCGATCGAATCGTTGTGTTCGCAATTAGCCAGCCGCTTGTAGAGCGACAGACGCTCCTGCACATCGCCGCAATAGTCCGCTGGCAAAATTGCCGGCGCATGCAGGTTGATCTCCGTGGTCGCGGCGAGCGGCGCGGTGAGGTCGGGCTCCTTGCCTTCCTTGAGCGCCTTCACGGCGTCGTTCAGCATGTCGGTATAAAGCTGGAAGCCGATCTCGTGAATCTCGCCCGATTGCTTGTCGCCGAGCACTTCGCCCGTGCCGCGAATTTCCAGGTCGTGCATGGCCAGATAGAAGCCCGAGCCGAGTTCCTCCATCTGCTGGATCGCTTCGAGGCGGCGCTGCGCCTGCTTGGTGAGCCCTTGCGGATCGTGGACCAGCAGATACGAATACGCCTGGTGGTGCGAGCGGCCCACACGGCCACGCAACTGATGCAGTTGCGCGAGACCGAACTTGTCGGCGCGGTGAATCAGGATCGTGTTGGCGCTCGGCACGTCGATGCCGGTTTCGATAATCGTCGTGCACAGCAATACGTTGGCGCGTTGCGCAACGAAGTCGCGCATCACGCGTTCGAGTTCGCGTTCATGCATCTGACCATGCGCGACCGCGATACGCGCTTCGGGCACCAACGCTTCGAGCATTTGCCGGCGATTCTCGATCGTCTCGACTTCGTTGTGCAGGAAGTACACCTGGCCGCCACGCTTCAACTCGCGCAACATGGCTTCGCGAATCACGCTGTCTTCTTCGCGGCGCACGAAGGTTTTGATCGCAAGGCGCTTTTGCGGCGCGGTGGCGATCACGGAGAAATCGCGCAGGCCTTCGAGTGCCATGCCGAGCGTACGCGGGATCGGCGTGGCCGTGAGCGTAAGCACGTCTACTTCGGCGCGCAACGCCTTCAGGGCTTCTTTCTGGCGCACGCCGAAACGGTGTTCCTCGTCGATGATCACGAGGCCCAGCCGCTTGAACTGCACGTCGGACGAGAGCAGCTTGTGCGTGCCGATCACGATATCGACCGTGCCCTCGTTGATCTGCTGGATCGCCGCGTTGACTTCCTTGGTCGACTTGAAGCGCGACAGTTCGGCGATCCGCACCGGCCAGTCGGAGAAACGGTCGCTGAAAGTTTGCGTGTGCTGTTCGGCGAGCAGCGTGGTGGGCGAGAGCAGTGCCACCTGCTTGCCGCCCATCACCGCGATGAACGCGGCCCGCAACGCGACCTCCGTCTTGCCGAAGCCGACGTCGCCGCATACGAGCCGATCCATCGGTTTGCCGCTCGTCATGTCGCCGATCACGGCCGCGATCGCGGCGGCCTGGTCCGGCGTTTCCTCGAAGCCGAAGCTCTCCGCGAACTTCACGTAGTCTTTCGGTTCGAGTGCGAATGCATGGCCTTCGCGCAGCGCGCGACGGGCGTACAGGTTCAGCAATTCGGCGGCGGTATCGCGAATCTGCTGCGCCGCCTTGCGCTTGGCTTTTTCCCACTGGCCCGAGCCGAGCGAGTGCAACGGCGCGCTTTCCGGATCGGCGCCGCTATAGCGCGAGATCACGTGCAACTGCGCGACCGGCACATACAGCTTGCTGTCGCCGGCGTATTCGAGGTGCAGAAACTCGGTCTCGCCTTCGCCGAGATCCATGGTGATGAGGCCCATATAGCGGCCGATGCCGTGCTGCGAATGCACGACCGGATCGCCGACCTTGAGCTCGGACAGATCGCGCACCATCGAATCGACGTTGCTCGCCTGTTCCTGGCGGCGGCGCCCCGCACGACGCGCAAGCGGACCATAGAGCTCGGTCTCGGTGATGATCGCGATGCCGTCGACCGGCACGGCAAAACCGTTGGCGAGCGGCGCGACGCCCAATGAAAAGCGCTCGTCGCTCGTGAGCCAGTCCTGGAAGCTGTCGCTCGACGCCGGTTTCAGGTGATTGTCGGCGAGCAACTGCAGCAGCGTTTCGCGCCGGCCTGCCGATTCGGTGGCGAACAGCACGCGATTCGGCGTGGTGTCGAGATACGTGCGCAAGGCCGCTACCGGGTCTTCCGCGTGACGGTCGATAGCGAGGTTCGGCAACGGAGTGGACCAGCCGCCGCCGGCGTTGGCAGGCAGCGCGAGCCGCGCGAAGGGCTTGGCGAACGTGAAGAAATCTTCGTCCGACAGGAACAGCCGCTGCGGTTCCAGAATCGGCCGGTCGCGGTCATGCGACAGGAAGTTGTAGCGCTGCTTCGTGTCGTTGGTAAAGCGCCTGATCGCCGCGTCCAGATCGCCGACGAACGCCAGTTGCGCGCCTTCTGGCAGATAGTGGAACAGCGTGGCGGTTTCGTCGAAGAAGAGCGGCAGATAGTATTCGATGCCCGCGGACGGCACGCCGTTGCCGATGTCCTTGTAAATCGACGCGCGGCTCGGGTCGCCCTCGAAGGTCTCGCGCCAGCGGCTGCGAAAAGCGGTGCGGGCGGCTTCATCGAATGGAAATTCGCGGCCCGGCAGCAGGCGCACGTCTTTCACCGGGTACAGGCTGCGCTGGGTGTCCGGGTCGAACGCGCGAATCGAGTCGACCTGGTCGTCGAACAGGTCGATCCGGTAGGGCAAGGGCGAGCCCATCGGATAGAGATCGAGCAGCGAGCCGCGTACGCAGTACTCGCCCGGGCGCACCACCTGGCTCACGTGCTCGTAGCCGGCCAGCGTCAACTGGGCCTTGAGTTTGGCTTCGTCGAGGCGCTGGCCCTGCGAGAAGGAGAACGTATAAGCCGCGAGGAACGACGCGGGCGGCATGCGGTACAACGCCGTGGTGGCGGGCACCAGCAGGATGTCGCAACGGCCTTCGCCCAGATCGTGCAGCGTGGCGAGACGCTCCGAGACCAGATCCTGGTGCGGTGAAAAGGTATCGTAAGGCAGCGTTTCCCAGTCCGGCAGCAGGCGCACGCGCGCCTCGGGCGCGAAGAAGCCGATTTCCTGCGCCAGACGCTGCGCATCGACGGCGCTTTCGCACACGACCGCGAGCAGCGGCACCTTCTCGCGATAGGCGAGATGGTAGCGGGCGATCAGCAGCGCGTCGGACGAGCCGTGCGTGCCGTCGAAGGCGAAACGCTGGCCGGCCTTGACGAGCGCGACGGGCGGGGAGTACTGCGATGATGCGGCGATGTCTGGCATAGATGAGAAAAAGCGGCCTCAGGCTCACACGTGACCGGCAAGTTTACGCGTGTCGGGGCGTGGATGCGAAGGACCTATTATAAAATCCGTCCTTTACTTTGACTTCGCGGCATCCGCACTCGTGACTTCCCGTCTATTTGCCCTGATTCCGTGCGCAGGCACCGGCAGCCGTTCCGGCGCCGCGATGCCCAAACAATATCGCACTGTCGCCGGCCGCGACATGTTGCATTACTCGCTGGCGGCGTTCGACGCCTGCAGCGAGTTTGCGCAAACCCTCGTCGTGATCGCCCCTGATGACGCCCATTTCGACGCCCGCCGCTTCGGCGGCTTGCGTTTCGCCGTGCGCCGCAGCGGTGGAGCGTCGCGCCAGGCCTCGGTGCTCAACGGCCTGCACGCGCTCGCCGAGTTCGGCGCCCACGACGACGACTGGGTGCTGGTGCACGACGCGGCGCGCCCCGGCATTACCCCCGCGCTGATCCGCACGCTGATCGGCGCGCTGAAGGACGACGCGGTGGGCGGCATCATGGCCTTGCCGGTCGCGGACACGCTCAAACGGATCGACGCGAACTCGACCGACGGCCGGATCGCGCGCACCGAAGCGCGCGACGGCTTGTGGCAGGCGCAGACGCCGCAGATGTTCCGCATCGGCATGTTGCGCGAGGCGATCCTGCGCGCGCAGGCCGACGGTCACGACCTGACCGACGAAGCAAGCGCGATCGAGTGGCTGGGTCATGCGCCGAAACTGGTGCAGGGCAGCTTGCGCAACTTCAAGGTGACTTATCCGGAAGACTTCGATCTGGCCGAGGCGATTCTCAGCCGACCCGCGGCTTCATGACGGGCGATTTCAAATTTAACGAGCGGACTTGAGGATTTGACGCATATGGATTTCAGAATTGGGCAAGGCTATGACGTGCACGCGCTGGTGCCGGGACGCCCGTTGATTATCGGCGGCGTGACGATTCCCTATGAGCGTGGCCTGCTCGGTCATTCGGACGCGGACGTGTTGCTGCACGCCATTACCGATGCCCTGTTCGGTGCGGCCGCGATGGGCGATATCGGCCGCCATTTCTCCGATACCGATGCGAAGTTCGCAGGCGCGGACAGCCGGGTTTTGCTGCGCGAATGCGTCGCGCGCGTGAAGGCGGCGGGCTTCTCCATCGCCAACGTCGATAGCAGCGTGGTGGCGCAGGCGCCGAAGCTGGCGCCGCATATCGAGGGCATGCGCGCCAATATCGCCGCCGACCTGGATTTGCCGGGCGAGCGCGTCAACGTCAAGGCCAAGACCAACGAGAAGCTCGGCTACCTGGGCCGAGGCGAGGGCATTGAGGCTCAGGCCGCGGTTCTGCTGGTCAAGAACTGATTGGTTTGAGAACGCGCGCAGCAGCGGGAACGGCATCGCACTGCGCGCATATCGAGGCTTACTTGTCTTCGGCGGCAATGCACTGCGCGGTCGCGTTGATCACCGCGGCGATCCGCCCAACGTCACGCAATTGCGTGGAACTCATGCCTTCGGCGACCAGCGTGTCGAAGTGCGACTTCACGCAAAAATGGCACTTGCCGATGATCGACGCCGCCAACGCATACATCTCGAAGCGCCGCTTATCCACTCCGCCGTGCGACGCATAAGCGTTCATGCGCAACTGCGCCGGCTGCGACTTCAGGTCAGCGCTTTCCGTCATCTCGACGTACGGATACCAGACGTTATTCATGCCCATCAGCGCAGCGGCCGTCAGCGCGCCTTGGGTCTCTTCCGGCGACAACACGCCGGCATTGCGAATCGCGTCGACGATCACCGTGCTCTTCGCGGCGAAGGCGGCCGCTAGCGCGACCCCGACGGCGTCATTGCCTTCGAGCGATGAGCGCGCGATCGTCCCATCCAGATTCAGCCGGATGTCTTTCGCATAGTCAGGCACACGCGCCTTAATCGAAGCCAGGAATTCCATTGAGATCTCCTATCAGTTCGTCGATAAAAAAGCCCGCGGCTCGTTCAAGCTTAGCGGGCTTTTGACAGGTAGCACGGTTTAGAGTGTTGCGCCGCCGACTGCGCGGTTGCAAGGACACAGCTCGTCCGTTTGCAGGCCGTCCAGAATACGCAGCACTTCTTCCGGGTTGCGGCCGACGTTCAGGTTATTCACCGAAACGTGCTGGATCGTATTGTCCGGATCGACAATGAAGGTGGCGCGCAGCGCGACGCCTGCTTCCTTGTCACGCACGCCGAGCTGGTCGATCAACTCGCCTTTCACGTCGCCGAACGCGTAATGGTTCAGCTTGTCCAGATCCTTGTGCTCGCGGCGCCAGGCCAGCTTCACGAATTCGTTATCGACGCTGCCGCCCAGCAGCACCGCGTCGCGTTCCTCAAAATCTTTGGCCAGCTTGCCGAACTCGACGATTTCCGTCGGGCACACGAACGTGAAGTCCTTCGGGTAGAAATAAATGATCTTCCACTTGCCCGGGAACGACTGCTCCGTGATGTCTTCGAACGCCGAGACGCCGTTTTCCTCAGGATGGTTGAAGCCCGGCTTTGCAGCAGTGACGGTGAACGCTTCGAGTTTATCGCCAACGGTTTTCATGCGAGTGCTCCTTCGTGTGTTGGAAAAACAGCATGTTGAGGCTACCAGCTCGTGCAGACGAGCGCGTTACACGTAATTCACTATAAATCTATTGATCTATTAATCCAATAGTTTTTAACTAATTATCGAAATAGTTGTTATCCAGTGCGGCAGATGGCGGAAAAGGGCGGATGAGGCTGTTGCGCTCAGACACCCTTGGCCAGCGGAAACTCGATAGTCACTTCGAGCCCCGGTCCTGGCGTGCGGTTTCGCAAGCGCAGCGCGCCGCGGTAACGGCCTACGAGGCGCTGAACGATGGCCATGCCGAGTCCAGTGCCGTTCGCCTGGGTGCGCGCCGAATTCACACGATAGAACGGCCGTGTGACAAGCGCCAGTTGGTCTTCTGGAATGCCCGGCCCTTCATCGACCACGGACAGTTCAACCCGTGAGTGCGACACCCGCGTTTCGAGAATCACGTGCGGAATGCCGTCGCCGTCGCTCAGGCCGTATTTGCGCGCGTTTTCCAGCAGGTTGCCGACCACGCGCCGCATGTCGGTTTCATCGGCCTCGATCACCGCCGACGGCGCGAGCCGCGTAATCAGCCGCATGCTGTCTTCGCTCTGCATGCGCGCGGCCAGTTCTCCTGCGATCACGGAAAGGTCGACAGGTTCCGGCACGCGTTGTACCGGCCGCGCGTAATCGAGGAACCGGCCAATGATCATGTCCATCTGTTCGATGTCGTCGACCATTGCGTCTTTGGTGGCCTGATCCGACGGACTCATTTCGGTTTCGAGACGCAGCCGCGCGAGCGGCGTGCGCAGATCGTGCGAGATACCCGCGAGCATCAGCGCGCGGTCGGCCTCGAGCTGTTCGAGGTCCTGCACCATCTGGTTGAAACTGCGATTGGTTTCCGCGGCCACGCCCATGCCGCGTTCGGGCAGCGGCTCTGGCGATTGCCCCGAGCCGACTTTGCGAGCGGCCATGGCGAGGCGCGCGAACGGACGATTCACGAGACTCGTGATGAATGCCGCGCCGAACAGCGACAACGCCAGCGCGAACACGCCCCAGCCCGCCCACTGCAAACCGGTGGCATTGTCGAGCTGATCGCGGTCGAGCGCGACCCAGTAATCGTCGTCGTCGATCTTGAAGCTGATCCACACGCCGGGAATGTCGTTCACGCTTTGCGCGATCACGGTGTCGTCGCCGAGGCGGCCGCGAATGTCGTGTTCGATCAGCCGGTTCAGCGACTCGTCGGGCTGAAGCTTGTACTTGTCGGTGGTTTCGCGCGGGTACACGCGCACACCCTCATTGCTTTCCAGATCCTGCAGCAGGGCGCGCCGCAGGTCGGGATCGGAATAGAGGAGTGCGGTGCGCGTGAGCTTGACGATGGCGACGAGCTGCAACGCCACGCGCTGCGCGCGCGGCTCGCGTTCGATCACCCGGAAGCTCTGGAACCACGCGGCGAGACTGACTGCGATCAACAGCGCGATCAACAGGAAGGTCCGCCAGAAAAGGCCACCGAACGCGAGCGTCAGGAGGCGCCGGTCGATCCGCATGGGCCCTTCTTATCTGAAATCAAAGCAGGCAATGGCCTTGCATGGGACCAGAGTTAGCGCTGAAGCGCCCACTCTGGTCGACACTGGAGGTGAGAGCAAACTTAGGCTGCACCGTCGGGGATGAACACGTAACCCAGACCCCAAACCGTCTGGATGAAACGCGGGCTGCCCGGATCAGGTTCGATCAGCTTGCGCAAACGCGAAATCTGCACGTCGAGACTGCGGTCGAAGACTTCGTACTCACGGCCGCGTGCGAGTTCCATAAGCTTTTCACGCGACAGCGGCTGGCGCGGATGACGCGCGAACACCTTGAGCACCGAGAACTCGCCCGTGGTCAGCGGAATTTCCTGGCCGGCCTTGGTGAGCGTGCGGGTAGCGAGATTCAAGGCGAACTCGCCGAACTCGAACACCTCGGTGGTTTCGGACGGCGCGCCCGGCAACTCCGAAGGCGACTGGCGGCGCAACACCGCGTGGATCCGCGCAACCAGTTCGCGCGGATTGAACGGCTTGGGCAGATAGTCGTCGGCGCCCATCTCGAGCCCGACGATACGATCGACGTCTTCACCCTTGGCCGTGAGCATGATGATCGGCGTACGGTCGTTGCTGCCGCGCAGACGGCGGCAGATCGACAGACCGTCTTCGCCGGGCAGCATCAGATCGAGCACCAGCAGGTCGAAGCGCTCACGCACCCAGAGCTTGTTCATGGAAGGAGCGTTCTCGGCGACATAGACATTGAAGCCCTGTTCACCGAGGTAGCGGCGCAGCAGATCGCGCAGGCGCGGATCGTCGTCGACGACGAGAATTTTCGAAGGGTTTTTGGTTTCCATGGTCGGCATCTTAGCGCGATTAGAAAGTGGTGCGCGTTTGCATCGTTTTCGGGGTTACAGTCAGTTACAAAATTTACCCGCAGTGTGGCACGACGTAAAGCGGGGGCAGGTAGACTCCTTTACTGAATGCGGCTGTTCGGTGGATACTTCACTCGAATAAAACTCTCGTACCCGGCCCGTTACCGGGGTCTGTATACGCATTTGAGGTAGCCGGTTGCCGCGCCACGAAGGGAACAACATGAAGGGAGGGGTTTGGCCGAATGTGCGCCTCAGCGTGATTGCACTGGCGGTAGCCGGTACGCTTGCAGGCTCACTGGTACCAACGCTCGCCCATGCCCAGCCTTCGGCCGACAGAGCTGCGAGCGAGCGCTCGCCTAAGCCAGGCAGATCCAATCGCCACGATCCCGCGACCGAACGCCCCGCGTCGGATGTGATTATGCGCACCGCTGTTCCCCCCGATCTCGATCAACGCCGTCGTGATGGTCATATGACGCCCGACGAACGGCGTCTGTTACGGCAGCATATCGAAGACGCTGTCCGCGAACTCTATAAGCGATAGCTATTTTCGTGCCTGCGTTGGCACGCGCTTCACTCTTCGTCCCGCAACATCTTTCGCGTTCCGCCGTGCGTGAAAAAATTCGTTGCACTTCCCTCGTCAACTTCCCGCCCCGTCTGCCGTTGAATCGTCAATGCGAAGCGCGCCGTGCATGCATTGCGTGCGCCGCCGCTTGTTCAACGTGTCCCGTCAATCCGGATGATCGATGATGAGATTGCTCACAGGTGGTAATTGCCGCCGCAGGTTGGCAGCATGGGCCACTGCCATGACGGTCCTGGCAATCGGTTTACCGGCTGCGGCCGTGGGTTTGCCGCCCGCCGCCGTGCCGTCGGCAGCGTCGCATGTCGGACATCGCACTCATCATGCGCCCACTGCAGGCGACAGTGCGGCTTCCGAACGCGAGCAGAGCATTCTCGATGCCGACGACGCGCGCTTCTTTCTGACGCGCGTCGGCTTCGCACCAGATGCCGCCGAGCTCGCGCAATACGTCGGACTCACGCGAGTGCAGGCCGTCGACACAGTGCTCGCGAGCGCCAGAACCGAGGCGGTCACGCCGCGGCCCGACTGGGTCCTCGAACCGATACCGACACGCGAAACGCGCAAGGCATGGACCGATGATCAGCGTCGCGAAGCGCAGCGATTGCGCGGGCAGCGTTACGAACTATTACGCGCATGGTGGGTGCGCGAGATGCTGGCCACACCGTCGCCGCTTACCGAGCGCATGACGCTGTTCTGGCATAACCACTTCACGTCGGGGCAAGACAAGGTGCAGTATCCGCAGCAAATGGCGCTGCAGAACATGCTGTTGCGCCGAAACGCGCTCGGCAACTTCGGCGAGCTTCTGCACGACGTCGCGAAAGATCCTGCGATGCTGCAGTACCTCGATGGCGCGAGTAATCGCAAGGGCAAGCCTAACGAAAATTTCGCACGTGAGGTGATGGAGTTGTTCACGCTTGGCGAGGGGCATTACTCGCAACGTGACGTGTCCGAGGCGGCGCGCGCGTACACCGGGTGGAGTCTCGATCCCGACACGCAGGCCTACGTGTGGCGCTCCAACCAGCATGACGACGGTGAGAAGACCGTGCTTGGCAAGACCGGGCCGTTCGATGGCGATCAGGTGCTCGATATTCTGCTGGCGCAGCCAGAGACCTCCACCTTCGTGACCACGAAATTGTGGCGCGAGTTCGTCTCGGATACGCCGGACCCGCAGAGTATCGCGCCGATCGCGGCGCGCTTCCGCGCGAGCCGCTACGACATCAAGGTGGCGTTGCGCGGCATTTTCCTGAGCGACGCGTTCTGGGAGGACGATCATCGCGGCGTCCTCGTGAAGTCGCCGGCGGAGTTCGTGGTCGGCACGCTGCGCGCATTCGACATCGGCTATGAGAATACCGCGCCGTTTGCCGCGCAAATCCGCACGCTCGGCGAAAACCTGTTCTATCCGCCGAACGTCAAAGGATGGCCGGGCGGCACGACATGGATCAACAGTTCCACACTGCTTGCCCGCAAGCAGTTCGTCGAGCAGTTGTTCCGCGCCACCGAGGCCGCGGGTCCACTGCGTACGGCGAATCTGGCGGGCGCGAGGATCGCGGCAAGCGACGCGATGTCCGGCATGCAGACCACAGCGCCGCTGCAGCGCGCAACGGCGCATGCCGCTCAGGGTGGCAAAGGTGGCGTACGCTTCGACATTGGAACATGGCTCGCGCGTTACAACACCGCGCCGACGGCGCGGCCCGGATTGTCGGCCGAGTTGCAGTTGCAGCACGCGGTCTTGCCGCTCACGCCGGTGGACGCGATCGAGACCGATTCGACCGCGGGCGCCTATCTGCAAGCATTGCTGATGGACCCGGCGTATCAATTGAAGTGAGCCATTGAAACAGGCACGCGCCAAACGGTGAAAAAGAACGGGACTGTCGAAGCGGACATGACCCGCGCCGTGACAATCGAACGAGGTGCAGGATGAAACGACGCAGCTTTCTCTCGATGTGCGCGGCTTCGAGCGTCACGTTCTGGCTGCCGCACGCATACGGCGCGCAGTCGGCGGAGCCGCGCGCATCGTCGGCGCGCGGCTACGAGAACCTGTTGATCCTCATCGAATTGAAAGGCGGTAACGACGGTTTGAATACCGTGATTCCGTTTGCCGATCCTGCTTACTATCAGTTGCGCAAGAACATCGGCATCAAACGCGAGCAGGCGATTCAACTCGACGAGCGCACCGGATTGCATCCGTCTTTGCAACCGCTCATGCCGCTGTGGCGCGACCGGCAACTGGCGATCGTGCAGGGCGTGAGCTATGCCCAGCCCAACCTGTCGCATTTCCGTTCGATCGAGATCTGGGACACCGCGTCGCGTTCCGACCAGTATCTGCGCGAAGGATGGCTCACCCGCGCGTTTGCACAAATGCCGGTGCCCGCCGGGTTCGCCGCCGACGGCGTGGTGATCGGCAGCGCCGAGATGGGGCCGCTCGCGAACGGCGCGCGCGCCATCGCGCTGGTCAATCCGGCGCAGTTCGTGGCGGCTTCGCGGCTCGCCACGCCCGTATCGCTGCACGAGCGCAATCCCGAGCTGGCGCATATTCTCGACGTCGAAAACGACATTGTGAGAGCCGCCGACCGGCTGCGTCCAACGCAAGGGCAGCCTCAGTTGAAAACCGTGTTTCCGGGTGGAGCTTTTGGCAGTTCGATCAAGGCAGCGATGCAAGTGCTCGCGGCCGGCGACGCACCAAAAAACGACCACGGCGTTGCGGTGATCCGCCTGACGCTGAACGGTTTCGATACACACCAGAATCAGCCGGGTCAGCAGGCGGTGCTGCTCAAACAGCTCGCGGAAGGAGTGGCGTCGATGAAATCGGCGCTCGTCGAACTCGGTCGCTGGGACGATACCCTGGTGATGACTTATGCCGAGTTCGGCCGGCGTCCGCGTGAGAACCAGAGCAACGGCACGGACCACGGCACCGTGGCGCCGCATTTTGTCATGGGCGGACGCGTGCGAGGTGGTCTGTACGGCGTCCCGCCGGTGCTGGCGCGGCTTGACGGCAATGGCAACTTGCCGGTCGGCGTCGATTTCCGGCAGCTTTACGCCACGGTGCTCGGGCCGTGGTGGGGGCTCGACGCGCCGGCGATTCTGCAGCAGCGGTTCGAGCCGCTGCCGTTGCTACGGGTTTGACGGCAGCTTTTGTCGACACCCTTTGACGACACCTCGGCAACGGTTTTTTGGGAACCCGTCTACCGACGTCTTTTTCTAGCGACGAGGTGAGTGAGACGCCGAACGCTTCCGACGCCAGACCGACGCACCGCCCGGTCACTTTGCGCGCCACGCGATCCAAAGCTTGCGAATCGGCGTCAATGCGATGCGTTGATGCAGCACGTGATAGCCGTCACGTTCGATTTCATCCAGCAGAGCCGACGCCAAGGCGGCTTGCGCGACGAGCGTGCGCTGCGTGCGGCGCTCGTTGGCGGGCACGGCGCCGAGGGCGTTTTGCAGTGCATCGCGGGCGCGCTTCGTCTCGAAGCGCATCAACTCCGTGAATGCCTCGGTGTATTTCCGATTGATCAGATCCGCGGCGGTGACATTGAAGCGCTGCATTTCGTCGATCGGAATATAGATGCGGCCGTGGCGCGCGTCATGGCCCGTTTCCACGACGAATTGCGCAAGCATTAGCGCCTCGCCGAGCGGTGCGGACCAGTTCGACGCCTGAGCGGCGTCTTTCGCCGTGGCGCGCGCGACCAGCGAGGCGAACGTGCCGCCCACGCCTCGCACGTAGCGCCGCAAGTTCGGGTAATCGAGGTAACGGGCCTGGTCGAGGTCCATTTCGAACCCGGCGAGCAACGTTTGCAGTGCCGGATACTCGGCTTTCACGTCGGGCAGATGCGCGGCCAGCGCCTTGGACACCGGATGCGACGGCGAACCCGAAGCCAGCGCGGCGATTTCGTTTTGCCACCACGCGAGTTTCGTGCGGCCAATGGCCGGATCGCTCGTCTCCTTGACCGTTTCCTCGAACTCGCGGCGCAGCGCGAACAGCGCGGTCAACAGCGGCTGGCTGGCCGCGGGCGCCTGCCGAAGCGCATAGTAAGTGCTCGATCCGGGCGGCGCCGCTTTCTGCTGGCAATATTCTTCGAAATTCACTGGATTGGGAATGTGGGGAAGGGCAGGCGAAGAGGGGGCACGTCGTGCGTGCATCAAGCCAAAAATTGTAGCATCGGCGCCGCTTCGACAGATGCCGGGCAAATGCAGACAAGCGCGAATCAATCGGTTAGAATCTCGCGCTTACGCTTTCGGGCGCGTGTTTCAGACGCGGTCGACAGTATGCAGGACAACGGGCAAACGCATCGCGCATTGCCCGGCTGCGAGGGTGGCGAAATTGGTAGACGCACCAGGTTTAGGTCCTGACGCCCGCAAGGGTGTAGGGGTTCGAGTCCCCTCCCTCGCACCATTTATTCGTAGTGAAAAACCCCGTCAAGTCTTTGGGCTGACGGGGTTTTTTGCTTTTTCGGCGATGCCGCCGGCGCGATTCGGCCGCGCTCAGGCGTCCGGCGTTTGCGCGGGCGCTTGCGTGCCTGGCAGATCCGCTTGTGCGGCGCCTTCGAGAAAACGACGGGTCGATTCGAATGCCTGCAACATCTGATCGGGCCACGGCGTTTGCAGCATGACCGCCTGGTGATTTTCGAAGGCCGACGACAATAGCTTCGCGAGCTCAGGCGAGCGAAGATGACGCAGCAGCACACTGACCGCGATCGCCGTAGCCTGGCTTGCGCCGGCCGTCTGGAGTTCCGAAGCGGTGAGGGCCGCGACCTGTTTGTTGATGTCCACTGCAACTTCCTTGGATGAAATGTGGGAGATTGAAGGCTCGAGGGCCGGTGCCGAATTTTGACATGGTTGGCGGCTTATCGTGGCCGCCTGCCGTATGCGCTCGATGCAATGTCACTTCATGCTCGTGCAGGCGTCAATATCGGTATTCTGGACGGTGTGCGCGCTTCGCCGTGACGATCTGGGCGAAGCGCCGGGTGAGCCGGTTGAGCCGGCTGTTCTGGCTCATTGGCGCCGTGCTGCTCGCGGCGACTTTGCTCAAGCGGGTTCTGTTCGACCTGTCCCACGTGACGGAAATCGAGAGGACCGCATCGTTTATCGGCATCGGGTCGATGTTGCTGTTGATCGGCTTCATCGGCTTCTTCTCGCCGTTGCCGCCCAAGGCTATGGTCCTGGAAACTGAACAATGAAACATGTCTTTGCATTGACTGGCTGGGGTGTTGCGATCGTCGCGGCATGGACGTGCGCGCCCGCATTTGCGGCGGATGATTTCGCTCAACGCTTTGCGCTCCAACTCGACGAGGGCGCCGCGCATTACAGCATGACGTTGCCGGCAGCCGTCTACGCGGCAAGCCAGCGCAGCGATCTGGGTGACGTGCGCATCTTCAACGGTGCGGGCGAGCCGGTGCCGTACTCGCTCGACGCGCCTCGCGAACCCGCTCGCACGCCGCCCACGCTGCGTCCGGCGCGCTGGTTTCCGTTGCCGTCCACGGCCGCCAAAAGCGCTGGCGCGCCGCTCGGAGTGATGATCGCCGGCGATGGTTCGTTGCGCGCAACGTCGGCGCCGCCGTCCCGCGCGCAGCACGACACGGACGTAATCGATACCGGGCGCTTGTCGCGCACGAGTCGCGTGAGCGCGTTGCTCGTGCATCTGCGCGACGACAATTACCAGGGGCGCGTGGGCGTGGAAGCCAGTGATGATTTGCGTCACTGGCAACCCGCGGGCGACGCACAACTCCTCAAGGTCAGCTACAACGGCAGCACGCTGAGTCAGGACAGGATCGAACTGGGCGGCACACCTGCGCGGTACCTGCGTTTGCGCTGGCTCGACGGCGCGCCGTACGTCGACTCGATGGAGATGGAGGTGCAGGCGGTTGCCGTCGAGCCCGTGCAACGCGCGGAGCGGGCGTGGCGCGAAGGCATCGTCGCCCACGCGGGCGTGAAGCCCGGCGAGTACTTCTTCAACACCGGTGGCCCGTATCCCGTCGACCGGCTGCGGCTGAATCTGCCTCAGCCAAATACCGTCGCGCCTGCCGTCGTCTATTCCCGCTCGGGGCTGGAGGCGCCGTGGCGCGAAGTCGCAGGTGCGATGCTGTTCCGCTTGCACAACGGCGCGGTGGAGCAGAGCAATCCTTCACTCGAATTGACGCCCGACGCGGATCGGCAATGGCGTGTGGTGGTCGACACGCGCAACGGTGGGCTCGGCAGCGGAGCGCTGACTATTGCCGCGGGCTGGCGTCCGGCCACGCTGACTTTCGCCGCGCGTGGCGCCGCACCGTTCACGCTGGCCGTGGGGAGCGCGGCAACAGCATCCGCAGCGGTGAGCCGGAGCGAGCTGTTGATGGGTGCCTCAGCGGTGCCCGCGACGGCCCGTCTGGGTGACGCGCTATCTGCGGAGCAGGCGGCGAGCGCGCAGGCCGCGAGCCACAATCCGGATGCGATGCGCCGCTATTTGCTATGGGCGGCGCTGCTGCTGGCCGTCGGTTCGCTCGGGGCGATCGCCTGGCGACTCGCGCGACGCGCTCAGGTTCGAGCGGGCGTGGCGTCTGGTGGTGTGTCTGGTGGGTCCGCAGGGTCCGGTGTGGCGAGCGCGACGACTCACGATGCCGCCACGGGTGACACAAACGGGCAAGGCGGCAACGGTTGAACTCGGCGCGCGCCTATGCCGCGCCGGTCACTCTTCCTCGCGCGCGGTCATCGTGCCGATGATCTTGTCGAGCGCGTGGCCGAACGCGAGTTGTTCCTGCTCGTCGAGGCAGCCGAACATGTCACCGTTCCACTTGCGCGCGATCGGCATCACCTTGCGATACAACGCGCGGCCCTCGGGCGTGAGGGAGACCAGCACGACACGGCCGTCTTCGGCGCTCGCTTCGCGCTTCACGAGTCCTTGTTTGATCAATGCTTCAGCGGCGCGGCTTGCCTGGCTTTTGTCGAGATTGGCATGCCTTGCCAGTTCCATGATCGAGAACGGCCCGAACGATCCCACCGACGCAATCACCCGCGCCTCGGGCAAGGTGACGCCGAGCTTGTCCTGATAGCGTTCGCTGATGCCGCGCTCGGCGAGTTTGTTGAGAACATGCAGACGGTACGTGAGGAATTGTTCGAGCCCGGCTTTGGGTGCCTTCATGGTCTTCCCGTAGTGAGTGAGCGGTCGCGGCGCTGTGATTGTTGCCGCAACCGTCCTGCCGGTCAACGCGTGCCGTACTTCAGGCGCGTCAACTGTTCGGCTTCGTCCGCCAGAAGGCGTGCCGCGTCGCGAATCGCGAGCTCGAGCGTGATCGGCCCGGGTGCCGGCGAGAAGCACCCGCTGAAATATTCGGCAAGGCGCGGCAAGGCCGCGGAGTCGACCCCGCCCGAGAGCAGCGTGGCGGGCACGCCCGCTGCCTGCGCATGACGGCACGCGATGAAGGGCGCTTTGCCGTGCAGCGTTTGCACGTCCGAGCGGCCCTCGCCGGTGATCAGCCAGTTCGCGCCTTCAAGCGCGGCGTCCAGACCGATTTGCCGCGCGACGGTTTCCGCGCCCGGTTCGAACTGCGCGCCGAGCATATGCAGCGCGAAGCCGAGGCCGCCGGCCGCGCCCGCGCCGGGCTGGTCGCGCGCCGTGCGGCCGAGCGCCGGTTCGAGCAGATCGGCGAAGCGGGCAAGCGCTGCGTCGATTGAAGCAATCTGCTCGGGTTTCACGCCCTTTTGCGGACCGAACACCGCGGTTGCGCCGTGGTCGCCAGTAAGCGGATTGTCGACGTCCGACATGCCGACGAACAGTGTGTCCGCCAGGCGCGCGTCGAGTTGCGACACGTCCACTCGCGCAAGCCGCGCGAGTTGTTCCGGTGTGGCGTCGAGTTCCTTGTCCTGCGCGTCGAACAGCTTGAGGCCGAGGCCCGCCAGCAGGCCCGCGCCGCCGTCGTTCGTGCTGCTGCCGCCAAGCGCGACGAAAAAGCGCCGCACGCCGGCGTCCATCAGCGCGCGAATCGCTTCGCCCATGCCGCGTGTGCTACGCGCCTCGACGGGCACGCCCATTCCCACCGGATCCGTAATGCCGACGATCTCCGCCGTTTCGATAATCGCGCTGCCATCCGCAAGGAGGCCCGTGAGCGCTTCGCGCACCGGCCCTGCCGCGCCGCGCACGATTAGCTTGCGGCGCTCGCCGCCGCTCGTGAGCATGGCGTCGAGCGTACCTTCGCCGCCGTCGGCCATCGGGCAGATGCGCACGCTCGCGTCGGGGCGGGCGCGCTGGATGCCCGACGCGATTGCTTGCGCGACCTGTTCCGCGCTAAGCGAGCCTTTGAAGGAATCGGGAGCAATGACGACGACGGGCGAGGACGGCGAATTCGGCATGGTGTCTCTGAATGGTTGGAGTCGTTGCGAGGGCGGGTGAAATGACGATGCGGGCGCAGCCCCGAGCGCGTCCATTAGCTTATCAGCATGGGCGCGCCGACTGAATATGTCGAACGGCATAGCGGGCATTGTCGGCGGCGGCGCGCGCAACCGCGCGGCGCATCAGTCCGGCGACGCTGAATGATCGATGTGAAGTGGCGCAAAGCGCCCGGCTTGCGCGTGAGAGCAGGTGGCGCAGGGGCGGCGGCACGCCGCCGGGGGCGCACCGGAACGGGGCAGAAACTGGCATCAAACAGATCGGAAAGCGGCCGGAAACCGATCAAAATCCCGATAAAAAAGCGCGCATTCATCGAATCCCGGCTAGTCGCGCAAATAGTTTGCTAAAATATTCGGCTCTTTGGACCCAACCGTGCTGCCGGTGGCCTGCAAGCCCGCGGCGCAGGCGCGCAATCGATGCTAAAGACGTGATCGCCACACTGCGCGACACCGCGCAGCATCGAAAAGCGGCACGGAGAAGATAACTGATTCGCTCGAATAATTTTAGGACGATTGAAGCCATGGCTAACGTTGTTGAAAACCTCGGCAAGCTCGAACGCCGCGTCACGATTTCCCTGCCGAAGGACGCCGTGCAGAAGGAAGTGGACTCGCGTATCCGTCAACTCGCGAAGAACGTGCGCATGCCGGGTTTCCGCCCGGGCAAGGTGCCGCTCAAGATGGTGACGCAACAGTATTCGGGCCAGGTGGAAGCCGAAGTGCTGAGCGACAAGGTCGGCAAGGAATTCTTCGACATCAGCCGCGCCGAAAACCTGCGCGTCGCTGGTCAGCCGAGCTTCGCGCCGAAGACCGACGCCACTGAAGGCGACTACGCGTTCGACGCGACATTCGAGGTGTATCCGGAAGTGAAGCTGGGCGACGTCGCCACGGCGGAAATCGAGCGCACCACGACCACCATCAGCGAAGCGGAAATCGACCGCACGCTGGAGATCCTGCGCAAGCAGCGCGTGCACTTCCACGCTCGCGGCGAATCCGGCGAGCACGGTGACGGCGGCGCGGACACGGCGGCCAAAGAAGGCGATCGCGTGACGGTCGACTTCGTCGGCAAGATCGACGGTGAAGTGTTCCAGGGCGGCAGCGCTGAAGACTTCGCGTTCGTGCTGGGCGAAGGCCGCATGCTGCCGGAATTCGAAAAGGCAGCCACTGGCCTGAAGGTCGGCGAAGCGAAGGAATTCGACCTGGCTTTCCCCGAGGACTACCACGGCAAGGAAGTCGCCGGTAAGACCGCGCAATTCACGATCACGATGAAGAAGATCGAGTGGCCGCATCTGCCGGAAATCGACGGTGAATTCGCCAAGTCGCTCGGTATCGAAGACGGCGACCTGACCAAGATGCGCGCTGAGATCAAAGACAATCTCGAACGTGAAGCGAAGCGCCGCACGCAAGCCATCGTCAAGAACCAGGTGATGGACGCGCTGCTGAAGATTTCGGAACTCGACGTACCGAACGCGCTGATCGAGCAGGATCAGGAACGCCTCGTCGCAATGGCGCGTCAGGATCTGGAGCAACGTGGCGTGCCGAACGCCAAAGACGCACCGATTCCGGCTGCCATGTTCAAGGAACAGGCTGAGCGCCGCGTCAAGCTGGGCCTCGTGCTGGCCGAGCTGGTCAAGGCCAACGAACTGCAAGCCAAGCCGGAGCAGATTCGTGCCGAAGTGGACGAATTCGCGAAAAGCTATGAAGACCCGAAGGAAGTCGTCCGCTGGTATTATTCCAACCAGCAACGCCTTGCCGAAATGGAAGCGTACGTCGTTGAAGCCAACGTCGTCGATTTCGTCCTTGGCAAGGCTAAGGTGACGGACAAGGAAGTGAGCTTCGAAGAACTGGCAAGCGCAACGGCGCAAGCGTAAGCGTCGCTGCAACGGCGTGCCGGCTGTCGGAGCGACGGCCCGCACGCCGTTTTTTTGTGCTGCAAAAGTGTGGAGCGTTGTGTGAGGCACAGGCATCCCGCTCGCACGCATTGCGCACTTGAATACGGGGTCGTCGACCACACCTGTCTAGCATGTAATATTCAGAATATTTCAGACAAGGATCCACTGCATGACCTTTCGCGCTCAAATGCTGGACACGTTGACCTCCCAGTCGTCGCGGGATCTCGAAGCGCAGGCGCTCGGTCTGGTGCCGATCGTCGTGGAGACGAGCGGCCGGGGCGAGCGCTCGTATGACATTTATTCGCGTCTGCTGAAGGAACGCATTGTGTTCCTGGTCGGCGAAGTGAACGATCAGACGGCTAATCTCGTGGTTGCGCAGATGCTGTTCCTGGAAAGCGAGAACCCGGACAAGGACATCAGTTTCTACATCAACAGCCCGGGTGGTTCGGTTTCCGCCGGTATGGCGATTTACGATACGATGCAGTTCATCAAGCCGGACGTCTCTACGCTGTGCATGGGTCTCGCGGCCAGTATGGGCGCGTTCCTGCTGGCAGCGGGCGCGAAGGGCAAGCGTTTTGCTCTGCCTAATTCGCGGGTGATGATTCACCAGCCGCTCGGCGGTGCTCGCGGTCAGGCGTCGGATATTGAAATTCAGGCGCGCGAAATCCTGTATTTGAAGGAACGGCTGAATCATCTGCTGGCGCATCACACCGGCCAACCGGTCGAACGTATTGCACGCGACACCGACCGCGACAACTTCATGTCCGGCGACGACGCGCAAGCTTACGGTCTGGTTGACCAGGTGGCGCACAAGCGTCCTTGATCTGGTGCGGTTTTGCCCCGAATTGGGGCAAAACCGTTAGCCGATCGATTGTGAAACAATCAAGACTCGTCCGAGCGCCTGCGGCAAACGCCGTCACCTTGGCTCAGTCCCTGCCGCGCCCAAACTGCGAGGCGGGGGCAAACGGCGTATTATGTAATCGAGTGTCCGGAGGCTCACACATCTATGGCGGACAAGAAAGGTTCTAACAGCGAAAAGCTGTTGTATTGCTCGTTTTGCGGCAAGAGCCAGCATGAAGTCAAAAAGCTGATTGCCGGCCCGTCGGTGTTCATCTGCGATGAATGTATCGACCTGTGCAACGAAATCATCCGCGATGAGGCTGCAGGTGCGGGCATCGAGGCGGGCTTGTCCAAGTCCGATCTGCCGAGTCCGCAGGAAATCCGTGAAATCCTCGACCAGTATGTGATTGGTCAGGAGCGCGCGAAGAAAATTCTCGCCGTGGCGGTGTACAACCACTACAAGCGCCTGAAGCATCTCGACAAGAAGGATGAGATCGAGCTGTCCAAGAGCAACATTCTGCTGATCGGCCCGACCGGCTCCGGCAAGACATTGCTCGCACAGACGCTCGCGCGCCTTCTGAACGTTCCGTTTGTGATTGCCGACGCAACCACGCTGACGGAAGCCGGCTACGTCGGTGAAGACGTCGAGAACATCATTCAGAAGCTGCTGCAAAACTGCAATTACGAAGTCGACAAGGCCCAACGCGGCATTGTCTACATCGACGAAATCGACAAGATCAGCCGCAAGTCCGACAACCCGTCGATTACCCGCGACGTTTCGGGTGAGGGCGTACAGCAGGCGCTGCTAAAGCTGGTTGAAGGCACGATGGCGTCGGTGCCGCCGCAGGGCGGGCGCAAGCATCCGAATCAGGACTTCATTCAGGTCGACACCACCAACATTCTGTTCATCTGCGGCGGCGCGTTCGACGGCCTCGAAAAGGTCATCGTCGATCGTACCGAGAAGACTGGTATTGGCTTCGGCGCAAGCGTGAAGAGCAAGCAGGACCGCGACGCCGGCGAAGTGCTGCGCGAAGTGGAACCGGAAGATCTGATCAAGTTCGGCCTGATTCCCGAGCTGATCGGCCGTCTGCCGGTGGTGGCCACGCTCGGCAAGCTCGACGAAGTCGCGTTGATGAAAATCCTCGTCGAACCGAAGAACGCTCTGGTGAAGCAATACCACAAGCTGTTCAATATGGAACGCGTCGAGCTCGAAATTCGCCCGGCCGCGTTGCAGGCTGTGGCGCGTAAGGCAATTCGTCGCAAGACGGGTGCTCGTGGTCTGCGCTCCATCCTGGAACAGGCGTTGCTTGATGTGATGTACGACCTGCCGCAGATGAAAGGCGTTAGCAAGGTCATCATCGACGACAACGTTATTGACGGCGACGGCAAACCGCTACTGATCTACGAAGACGCGCCCAAGGTCGCGGGTTCGAACTGATCGGCTTTCGGGTTCTTGCAAAAAAAGCCGTTCATGGCAACGTGAACGGCTTTTTTCGTTTATCGTGTGGTCAGGATGGTTGTTTTCACTATGGAGTCACTGAACCTTCGGAGTCACTGAACTTTTCCCACACGCGGAGGCTTGCAATCTTTTCTGCTGGCCTCACCTATCGAACGAACTGATTCCACTCATGGGGAAATGAAATGTCAGGAACCCAACTCCTTCCGCCGGAACGCATTACGCTCCCGCTGCTCCCGCTGCGTGACGTAGTCGTCTTCCCGCACATGGTGATTCCGCTCTTCGTAGGCCGCCCGAAGTCGATCAAGGCTCTCGAAGCAGCGATGGAAGGCGGCAAGCACATCATGCTCGTCGCCCAAAAAACGGCTGCGAAAGATGAGCCGACCGAAAAGGACATGTACGAAGTAGGGTGCGTTGCTAACATCCTGCAAATGCTCAAGCTGCCCGATGGCACCGTCAAGGTGCTGGTCGAAGGCTTGCAGCGCGCGAAAACGCTTTCCATCGAAGAACAGGAAACGCAGTTCTCGTGCGAAGTCATGCCGCTCGAACCCGACCACGCCGACAGCGCTGAAACCGAAGCGCTGCGCCGCGCGATCGTGTCGCAGTTCGACCAGTATGTGAAGCTGAACAAGAAGATCCCGCCGGAGATCCTGACGTCGCTGTCGGGTATCGACGAAGCCGGTCGTCTGGCCGACACGATCGCGGCGCATCTGCCGCTCAAGCTCGACCAGAAGCAGCACATCCTCGAAATGTTCCCGGTCATCGAGCGACTCGAGCATCTGCTCGCGCAACTCGAAGCCGAGATCGACATCCTGCAGGTTGAAAAGCGCATCCGCGGGCGTGTCAAACGCCAGATGGAGAAGAGCCAGCGCGAGTACTACCTGAACGAACAGGTCAAGGCGATCCAGAAGGAACTCGGCGAAGGCGAAGAAGGTGCGGACCTCGAAGAACTCGAGAAGCGCATCACGGCTGCCCGCATGCCGAAGGAAGCCAAGAAGAAGGCCGACGCCGAGCTGAAAAAGCTCAAGCTGATGTCGCCGATGTCGGCTGAAGCGACCGTCGTGCGTAACTACATCGACACGCTGATCGGCCTGCCGTGGCGCAAGAAGAGCAAGGTCAACAACGACCTCTCGAATGCGGAGCGCGTGCTCGACGAAGACCACTTCGGTCTCGAGAAAGTGAAGGAACGCATTCTCGAGTATCTCGCGGTCCAGCAACGTGTCGACAAGGTTAAAGCGCCGATCCTGTGCCTCGTTGGGCCTCCGGGTGTTGGTAAGACGTCGCTGGGTCAGTCGATCGCTCGCGCCACGAACCGCAAGTTCGTGCGTATGGCGCTCGGCGGCGTGCGCGACGAAGCCGAGATTCGCGGCCACCGTCGTACGTACATCGGTTCGATGCCCGGCAAGATTCTGCAAAGCCTGACGAAGGTCGGCGTGCGCAATCCGCTCTTCCTGCTCGACGAAGTCGACAAGATGGGTCAGGATTTCCGCGGCGATCCGTCGTCGGCTCTGCTGGAAGTGCTCGATCCGGAACAGAACCATACGTTCGCCGATCACTACGTTGAAGTGGATTTCGATCTGTCGGACGTGATGTTCGTGGCGACGTCGAACTCGCTGAACATTCCGCCGCCGTTGCTCGACCGGATGGAAGTGATCCGTCTGTCGGGTTATACGGAAGACGAGAAGGTCAGCATCGCGCAACGTTATCTTTTGCCCAAGCAGAAGAAGAACAACGGCCTCAAGGACGGCGAGGTCGATGTGACGGAAACCGCGATCCGCGACATCATTCGTTACTACACGCGTGAAGCGGGCGTACGTTCGCTCGAGCGTGAAATTTCGAAGATCTGCCGCAAGGTCGTGAAGATGCTTCTGCTGAAGAAGGCGGAAGGCGCGGTGAAGGTGGACGGCAGCAACCTCGACACGTTCCTTGGCGTGCGCAAGTACGACTTCGGTCTGGCTGCGAAGGAAAATCAGGTTGGCCAGGTCACGGGTCTTGCGTGGACGGAAGTGGGCGGCGATCTGCTGACCATTGAAGCCGCGGTGATGCCGGGTAAGGGCAATGTGATCCGTACGGGTTCGCTCGGCGACGTGATGAAGGAATCCGTCGAAGCGGCACGCTCGGTGGTCCGTTCGCGCTCGCGTCGTCTCGGCATCAAGGACGAAGCGTTCGAGAAGCAGGACATTCACATCCACGTGCCGGAAGGCGCGACGCCGAAAGACGGTCCGTCTGCCGGTATCGCGATGACGACCGCGCTGGTGTCGGTGTTGACCGGTATTCCGGTGCGTGCCGATGTCGCAATGACGGGCGAAATCACGCTGCGTGGCGAAGTTCTGCCGATCGGTGGCCTGAAGGAAAAACTGCTGGCGGCGCATCGCGGTGGTATCAAGCTGGTGCTGATTCCGGAAGAAAACGTTAAGGATCTGACGGAGATTCCGGACAACGTGAAGAACGCAATCGAAATCGTGCCGGTCCGGTGGATCGACAAGGTGCTCGAACTTGCGCTCGAACGTGTGCCGTCGGCGTTGCCGGATGAAGAGCCGAAACCTGCTGCGCCGGTTGCAGCGGAGCCTGGCAAAGACGCCGCAGCAACTGAAGTCGTGAAGCACTAACGCACTCTGCAACGAAGCTGCTTGCTGGAACAAAACCCGCGGTCACGGCCGCGGGTTTTTTATTGTTCGCTCAATGTCGGCGAGTAGTTTCGTGAGACACGTTTTCCCATCTATTGAGCAAAGCCTTGATGCGTCGGCCGATTGGTTGTGTGCGCATCGAATTGCGGCAACATCCGGTTATAAAAAGCCCGCTTGAAAACCACTCGAATCAGGCTCAACCCCGCTTGACACAAGGGTTTCGGCCAATTCTAATGATTGCGCCCGGCGTTGGCCGCCGGCCGCGTGATATCAGGCGCTATAGAGCGCCGTCACGATCGCCATAACATTCTCGGGGGTTGGGATGAATAAGACGGAATTGATCGATCACATTGCACAGGAAGCCGACATTTCGAAGGCAGCGGCAGGCCGTGCACTCGACGCGGTGATCGGTGGTGTCAAAGGTACGTTGAAGAAGGGCGGTTCGGTCACGCTGGTCGGTTTCGGCACGTTCGCGGTCGGCAAGCGTACCGCGCGCACCGGGCGCAATCCGCGCACCGGCGCCGCCATCAAAATCAAGGCAGCAAAGGTTCCTAAATTTAGGCCTGGCAAAGCTCTGAAGGATGCGCTAAACTAATGGGCTCGCTGCTTGAGGGAAGTCGGTAGACAGAAGTCACGCAGCGGCAGCACTGAATCGTGAAACGGGTGCTTAGCTCAGTTGGTAGAGCGGCGCCCTTACAAGGCGTAGGTCGGGAGTTCGAGCCTCTCAGCACCCACCAGTTTCAGATTCGGCTGAATGTTTCAGCGCAGCGCAGTTGCTGCATAAGGAGTGGTAGTTCAGTCGGTTAGAATACCGGCCTGTCACGCCGGGGGTCGCGGGTTCGAGTCCCGTCCACTCCGCCAGTATCCTCGAAAGGCGAACTCCGGTTCGCCTTTTTTATTGCCCGCTGTTGTAAGATCGGGCGTTCTGTTTTTGGCACTCCTCACGCATGCTCGATTTTTTCCGCAATCACAAACGCCTGATGATGTTTATGCTCATCCTCGTCATTGTGCCGGGGTTGGGTTTTGTGGGTATTCAGGGCTTTCGCGGCTTCTTTGACGAAAGTGCAAACGTCGCGAGCGTCAACGGTCACAAGATCACGCGCGCTGAATACGATAACGCGATGCGTCAGCAACTCGACCGTGCCCGTCAGATGCTCGGCGCTCAGTTCGACATGAAGTCGTTCGACACGCCGGAGCGTCGCAGCGAGATGCTCGACGGCCTGATCGAACAGCGTGTGCTGGCCGATGAAACGCAGCGCCTGCACCTGACCGCATCTGACGACGCCGTGCGTCGCGTGCTGCTCAACGATCCGGTGATCTCGTCGCTGAAGAATCCTGACGGCACGATCGACGTCGACCGCTACAAGCAGCTGCTCGCCATGCAAGGCATGACGCCCGACCAGTACGACGAACGCGTGCGCTACAGCATCGCGACGCAACAGTTGCCGGCCAGCATTCAAGGCAGTGCGTTCACGTCGAAGACGCTCGCGCAGCATCTGACCGAACTCGCGGAACAGCAGCGCGAAGTGCAGGGCATCGCGTTCCATCCGCGCGATTACGCGGCGAAGGTGCAGCCTACCGACGCTCAACTGCAAGCGTATTACGACGCGCATCGCAATGAATTCGCCACGCCGGCCACCGCCACGATCCAGTATCTCGTGATGTCGCCGGCAACGCTCGCCGCTTCCGTGCAGCCGAGCGACGCCGACCTGAAAAAGTTCTACGACGACAACATCGCGCACTACCGTACCGACGGTCAGGTGCGTGCGAGCCACATCCTGATCGCAGCGCCGAAAGACGCGAGCGCGGCCGACAAGGCCAAGGCGAAGCAGAAGGCCGACGAGTTGCTCGCGCAGATCAAGGCGCATCCGGACCAGTTCGCGCAGATCGCACAGCAGAATTCGCAGGATCCGGGTTCGGCGTCGAAGGGCGGCGATCTGGGCTACTTCGGCCGCGGCATGATCGCGGGCGGCCAGGCGTTCGACGACGCTGTATTCGCGCTGAAGAAAGACGAAGTCAGCGGCATCGTGCAGACCGACTTCGGCTATCACATCGTCAAGGTGACAGACGTGAAGCCGGCCGTTACGAAGCCGTTCGACGAAGTGAAAGATCAGATCTCGAAAGACCTGAAGACGCAGTTGGCAAGCAAGGCTTTCAGCGACGATTCAGAAGGCTTCACGTCGATCGTCTACGAAAAGGCGAAGAGCCTCCAGCCGGCTGCCGACAAGTACAAGCTGCAATTGCAAACCGCTACCGTCACGCCGCAGCCGGACCCGAAGCTTGCACCTGACAGCCTGCTGAACAACGCGAAGTTCCTCGCCGCGGTGTTCGCGAACGACGCGGTGACGGCGCGCAACAACACGCAGGCCATCGACGTCGGCGGCAATACGTTGATCGCGGCGCGCGTGACCGACTACAAGGCGGCAGCGGTGCCGTCACTCGAGGCCGTCAAGGACGCCGTGCGTCAAAAGGTGATCGCGGTTCAATCGAACGACGCGGCTCACAAAGACGGCGTGGCCAAACTCGCCGAGTTCGAGAAGTCGAAGGCGACCACGGGATTCTCGTCGTCGCTTAAGGTATCGCGCAACGACGCGCAGGGCGTGCCGCCGGCGGCATTGAGTGCAATCTACAAGGCGGACGCGCAAAAATTGCCCGCTTATGTCGGTGTGGATCTGGGTGACGACGGCTATGCGATCTATCGTGTGAACGCGGTGGTAGCCGGCACGACGGTCGATCCGCAGCGTTTGGCCGCAGCACAGCAACAGATCGCGCAGGTCGATGCGCAATCTGAAGCAGAGGCGTATGTCGCAGCGGTGCGCGCGCGTTCCAAGGTGAAGTTCTACGGTTCGCTCGACAGCAGCAATGCGCAAGCAAGCGGCGAGTAACGCCCACGCGTAAGCCTACGCGCGAACGCAAAAAAGCCCCGCTATGGCGGGGCTTTTTCATTTGACGAGTGCAAGCTCGTCAAACGGTTGGCAGCAGCGCGTTACAGGCAGCCGCTGATTGCACTCGTGGCGTCGCTGCCCGCGGCGCCATTGGCGCGGAAGCCGACCCACGTGCCCTTGCCGGTGTACGAAGGACGTACGACAGCGGCGGCGCCGTTAGGCGGCTGCTGACCCGGAACATACACATCCATGGCTTGGTCGTTAGCCAGCGTGTCTTGCGACACGACTTGTTGCTGCGAGCTGTCTGCCCATTTTTGCGCGATGCAGGTGGCAACAGCCTTAGGCGGCTGCTGGCTTTGCCCAACGGACTGAACGCCAGCAGGCGGTTGAGCGGCACAGGCGGAAATTGCCACGGTCAAAGCGATTAACGGTAAATATTTCACGTTATCTCCTCAAAAGTCGCTCAAAATCGAGCCGGGCTACACGGGATTACGAAAGTGTCAGAGAGAACTTACCGATCCGCGTTCCCGAAGTTCTGGAAACAAGTTGTTAGCAGGCTTTTCAGCGCGGCGAACTTGTGCGAAGGAGTGGCTTGACTGCGGGCCACACGTTGTTAAGTAGCACTGGCTGTGCCTGCTGGGTGGGATGAATCTGATCGGCCTGGAACATCTCCGGTTTGTCGGCGATGCCGGCAAGCAGAAACGGCACAAGTGGCACGCGCAGTTGCTTCGACAACTCGCCGTACAGGCCGTGGAACTTTTGCGTGTAGTCGGGGCCGTAATTGGGTGGCACATACATGCCGATCAGTACGACTTTCGCGTGACCTTGCTGAGCCTGCTCGATGATCGTGCGCAGGTTGTCTTCGGTGGTGGAAAGCGGCACGCCACGCAATGCGTCGTTGGCGCCGAGTTCGACGATCACGATGCTCGGCTTCAGGCGCTGCATGAGCGCGGGTAAGCGGGCGCGTCCGCCGCTCGTGGTGTCGCCGCTGATGCTCGCATTGGCGACGCTATAATCGATTCGCTCGTCGGTGAGGCGCTGGCGCATCAACGCAACCCAGCCAGTGTCGCGGGGCAGGCCGTATTCGGCGGAGATGCTGTCGCCGAGCACGACGATCACCGGCTTGACCGGTTCGGGCGCATTGGCGGCCCGGGCCGCGAAGCTCGCTGAAAACAGGGTGGCGGCCATCACGGTGCAGCCGCAAGCCTTCGTCAGCGCCGTGGCGCGAGACGTCATGGCACGCACTTTCAACCTACGCTTCACCATGCTAAACAAAACTGATCCAGTCATTGAAGTGCGGGGTTTGTGCAAGAAGGTTAAGGATGCAACGGGCGAACTGACGATTCTCGACGACATCGATCTTGCTATCGCTGCCGGCAGCAGTGTGGCGATTGTCGGTGCATCCGGGTCGGGCAAGTCTACGCTGCTCGGCTTGCTCGCAGGATTGGACAGCGCGAGTTCGGGCTCGGTTCGGCTGCTCGGCCGAGAACTCGGCGAGCTGAACGAAGACGAGCGGGCCGCATTGCGTAGCGGCTCCGTCGGTTTCGTGTTCCAGTCGTTTCAACTCATGCCGCATTTAACGGCGCTCGAAAACGTCACCTTGCCGCTGGAACTGCAGGGCGGCATCAGCACCCGCGAAGCTGCGACGCGTGCGCGTGGCTTGCTGGAGCAGGTGGGCCTCGGCAAGCGGACCGGTCACTACCCCAAGCTGCTGTCGGGTGGCGAGCAACAACGTGTGGCGCTCGCGCGTGCGTTCGTCACGCATCCGGCGATCCTGTTCGCCGACGAACCGACCGGCAGTCTCGACGCGGCCACTGGTCACGCGGTGATCGATCTGATGTTCGAAATGAACCGCGCGAACGGCGCGACGTTGATTCTCGTCACGCATGACATCGAACTGGCGCGCCGCTGCGATACGACGGTGACGATCGAGGCGGGGCGTCTCGTGTGAGCGAGCCGTGGGCGCAACGGGCGTCGCTGCCAAAGCAAAAGCGGGCCACAGGGGCCCGCTTTTTCATTGCGGAAGCTACTGTGTCGGCAGGTGAGCGCACTGAACAGCTTTAGCGCAGAGTCGAAACACATTCAGCGCAAATTCATCACCGGCCCATCACCGACTCGACGGCGCGATGCGCCGTGCCGCTCACCGTCACTTCTTCAACGCCGCGCGTGCCCGCGCGATCAACGCGGACGTCGACGAGTCATGCTTCTTTTCATCGACGCTCGGCGCGGTCAGATCAGCCTCGACCACCTTGCCGAGGATCTTGCCCAACTCGACGCCCCATTGATCGAACGGGTTGATATTCCACACCGAGGCTTGCACCAGCACCTTGTGCTCGTATAACGCGATCAAGGCGCCGAGCGAACGTGCGGTGAGCGCATCGACCAGCAGCGTGCTGGTCGGGCGGTTACCCGGAAACACAAGGTGCGGCGCCAGCTCCGGCTTGTCCGCGCCGGCCACTTTCTTCGCTTCCTCGAGCGTGCGGCCGAGCATCAACGCTTCACTTTGCGCAAAGCAATTAGCGAGCAGCTTCGGATGATGGCTGACGAGCGGATGCTCTGGCGTCAACACGGCGATGAAATCGATCGGCACGATCGTCGGACCCTGGTGCAGCATCTGGAAGAAAGCATGCTGACCGTTCGTGCCCGGTTCGCCCCACGTCACCGCGGCGGTCGGATAGTCGACCATCGCGCCGTCGAGGCGCGCGGACTTGCCGTTGCTCTCCATTTCGAGCTGTTGCAGATACGAGGGCAGGAAATGCAGTGCTTCCGAATACGGCGCGACCAGGTAGCTTTGCGAGCCGAAGAAGTTGCGATACCAGATGCCGATCATGCCGAGCAGCACCGGCAGATTTTTTTCGAGCGGCGCGTCGCGGAAATGCTGGTCCATCTCGTCGGCGCCCGCGAGCAGTTCGCCGAACTGCTGCGGTCCGATCGCGATCATGATCGACAGCCCCACCGCCGACCACAACGAATAGCGCCCGCCGACCCAGTCCCACATCTCGAACACGTTCTCTTTCGCGATGCCGAACTTGACCACTTCCGCGGGATTGGCCGACACGCCGACGAAGTGTTTCGCCAGCGCGCTTTCCGGGCAGCCTTTCTCGACGAACCAGTCGCGCAGCGAGCGCGCGTTGGTCATGGTTTCGAGTGTGGTGAAAGTCTTGGAGACGATGATCGCGAGCGTTTCTTCCGGATCGATCTGCTGCATCACGTTGTACAGATCGGCGCCGTCGACGTTCGACACGAAGTGCGTGGTGATCTCCGGTGTGGCCAGATGATGCAGCGCGTGCACGACCATCTTCGGCCCGAGGTCCGAGCCGCCGATGCCGATGTTCACCACGTAGCGAATCCGCTTGCCGGTATAGCCTTTCCACTCGCCGCTGCGCACCTGATCGGAGAACGCGGCCATCTTGGCGCGCTCGGCCTGAATCTGGTCGTAGAACGGCGCTTTCGGATCCGTGGCGCGCAGCGCCGTGTGCAGCGCGGCGCGGCCTTCCGTCGGGTTGACGACTTCACCCGCGAACATGGCGTCGCGGCGTTTTTCGACGCCGGCTTCGCGCGCGAGTTGCACGAGCAGTTTCAGCGTCTCGTCGGTGATGCGGTTCTTCGAGAAATCGGCCGCGAGACCGCCGCCCGCGAACGCAAAGCGCTCGGCACGGGTAGGAGCGGGATCGTTCTCGGGGGCGAACCAGTCGCGCAGGTGCGCATCGCGAATCTTCTCGTAATGCGTTTGCAGCGAGGACCAGGAGGGGAGCGAGTTCTGGGTCATAGCGTCCGTCTAACCAAGGGGCACGAAGAAAGGCGCGCGCGTGAAGCGCTGCCGAGGATGATGCAACGATGCTGTTAGAGCGAGGCCGCGCGGCCGGGTTCGCCGCGGGTGGCGGCGAAGCTTCGGCCGAAATTTCGGGGAAACTTAGTCGTCACCCGTGCTTGCTCCGACGCGCGGCGCAGTCAGTCAGTATAACGGCGTTGCGTGACGGGCGGCAGCGCTTTGGACGGTGCGCCCATAGGTTGGGACGAACGCTTTCAGGACTCCGCTGCCGGATAGAACAGACGGTTCAGCAAGGTGCGCACCATCGGCGCCAGTTCGCCCGCGGTCAGGCCCGCGGGACCGTGGCCTTGTGCGCTCAGCGTGTCGGCGGCGAGGCCGTGCAGATAGACGCCCGCAAGCGCCGCTTCGTAGCGCGGCAGATGTTGCGCGAGCAGCGCGCCGATGATGCCGCCGAGCACGTCGCCGGTGCCGCCCGTCGCGAGCGCGGCGTTGCCGGTCGGATTGATCGCGAGACGGCCGTCCGGTGCCGCGACGACCGTGCCGGTGCCTTTCAGGACCACGACGCTGGCAAAGCGTGCGGCAAGCGCGCGTGCCGCGGTGAGGCGGTCGCGCTGCACGCCCGGCGCGTCGGTGCCGAGCAGGCGCGCGGCTTCGAGCGGGTGCGGCGTGAGGATGCACGGATCGCCCTGTACGCCGCGCGCGGTGACTTCGGCGGCGAGCGAGGGATCTTTCGCGATCAGGTTCAACGCGTCCGCGTCGAACAGCTTGGGCACGTCGAGGCGCAGCACGTCGTGCATGACCTGGGTGGCGCGGTCGCGATGACCCATGCCGCAGCCGACTGCGAGCGCGTCCATCTGATCGAGTGGTAGAGCGTCGATCGCATGCAGCATGAGTTCGGGGTGCGGCGGGTCGTAGGGCGGGGCGCCTTCGCCCAGAAGCGCGACGTGTACCTTGCCCGCGCCGCTGTAAAGCGCCGCGCGCGAAGCGAGAATCGGCGCGCCGCACATGCCGGTGTCGCCGCCGACCACGGCAAGGCTGCCGAAGCTGCCCTTGTTGGTCGCGAAATCACGCGGCGGCAAATAGGCGGAGAAGAGTTCGGGCGCGTTCAGTTGGACGGCCGTACGGCCGCTGGTGTCCACGCCGATCGGCGCGACGGTGACCGCGCCCGCGAGGTCGCGGCCTTGCGCGGTGAAGAGTCCCGGCTTGGCGCCGATGAAGGTGATCGTATGCGTGGCATGGACGGCGGCGCCGTCGCCATTGGCTACGACCGTGCCGGTGTCGCTGTCGAGTCCGCTCGGCACGTCGAGCGCCAGCACGCCGCCTTTGCGGGGGCGCGTTTTTGTTCGTTGCGAGAGGCGGCGCGCGACGTCCGCGAAGACACCTTCGAGCGGACGTGTCAGACCGATGCCGAACATGCCGTCCACGAGCCACGTATAGCCGTCGAGCGAGGCGGGCACTGTTGCGGTGATCGCGACGCCCGCCGCGCGCGCCGTATCGAGAGCCCAGCGGGCGTCGTCCGGTTTTACTTCGACCGGCATGCACAGTTCGACGGCAATGCCGGCTTCGTGCAGTTCCGTCGCGAGAATCAGCGCATCACCGCCGTTATTGCCCGGCCCCGCGATGAGCCACACCTTCTGTCTGGATTTGCCGATCGAGGTGTCGCGGGTGATCTGCTCCTGCAGGAAGCTCGCGGCGGATTTCCCGGCGCGCGACATCAGCGTGTGCTGCGGCAACGCTGTCGCCGCCTGGGATTCCGCGATTCGCAGATCAGTCAGCGTCAGTAGCGGCAATGCGCGGTTGTGCGGGCTGATGAGCGTTGGCGGCGTGTGGTCGGCATCTGTCATGGCGGGGCTCGGCGGTTCACCTGGAGCCAGGTGAGAAAGCTTGGGAATCGCTATGGTAGTGCCGATAGGCGCCCGGCGGGCGCCTCTTGCGGCGCGCTCATGCGCGCGCCCGCCTCACAGTCAGTGGAAGCGGCCCGCTCATGCGCGCGCCCACCTCGTTCAGTGGAAGCGGTCCGCGCGCAATGCGGCCAGCGTGTCCGCGGGAACGTCCGGCGTGCCGCCCGAAATCAGGTCGGCAACCAGTTTGCCGGCCCCGCAGGCGAGGCCCCAGCCCGCAGGGCCGTGACCGACATTGACGAAAAGGCGCGGATGCAGCGCATTGCCGATCACCGGCAAGCCGTCCGGCGACAGCAGTTTGGCGCCTTCCCACGGCAAGGCCGCGGAGATGCGCGCCGCGCCCGGAATCCAGTCGTGCGTGGCCTGGCCGAGCAGGGCGAGCGCTTCTTTCGTCACGGCTTCGCCCAGCGGCTTGTCGATCTGGCCGGCGCTTTGCAAAACCGCGCCGCCCGCGATTCGCAGGCGATGGTTCATCCGGCTGATCGCGATCCGCTTCACCGCGTCCACGATGGCGACGTGCGGCGCGCATTCCTCATGCGCGATCGGTGCGACCAGCGTGTGCAGGCGCAGCGGATGCAGCGGCAGCCGCAAGCCAAGGCGCTCGAGAAGAGGCAGGCTGCCGTGGCCCGCGGCCACGACCACGGCGTCGGCGTGGATGACATCCACTTCGCGCGAGCGGGATGCCGCGCCCGGCCGCGGCGCCAACTCGACCGCGGCGCGCTGGCCTTCGAGGCGGATCGAGGAGACTTCGCTGCCCAGCATGAACTGGACGTCGCCCTGGGTATCCAGCGTCTGTTTGATCAGTTTCGTGAACAGCGGGCAGTTGGCCGTGCGCTCCTGGTCGAACAGCACGCCGCCCGCGAATTCCGGCTCCGTGCGTACGGAATGCTCGAACGCGGCGCATTGCTCGGGTGTCAACTCGTGGTGCGGCACTTCGAAGAGCCGGAGCAGGCCGAGGGCCGGCCGCGTCTGTTGCCACTCCTGTTCAGAGCGCACCAGATAGAGCACGCCGCTTGCCTGTTCGAACTCGAGCCCGAAGCGCGCTTCCATGTCGGCCATGGTGTCGCGCGACAGCTCGATCAGCGGTCGCAGCAGTCCGAATTGATGGCCGAAAGCGTCGGGGTCCTGTAGTTCGGCGAGTTGTTTGACCAGCTGGCGCGCCGGTCCGTTGAAACCGGTTTTATTGACTACGCCGTTCTTGGCGTTTTGACGGCTCGCCATGAAGGTCGGGCCGAACCAGACGTCCAGCGGGGTGGGCAGGACGGTGCCGCCGTGTCCGTAGGTCGCGCCCTGCGCGACAGTGGCGTGGCGCTCGACGACGCATACCCGGTGGCCGGCCGCGCGCAGTTGATAAGCGGTGGCGACGCCCGCAATCCCGCCGCCAATGACGATGACATCCATGTTCTGATTCGATTTGCCGACGGGGCGCCGAAGCGGCGTATTCCCATTGAGCGTGACATGCGGCGCGCTGCCCGGCCTGCTCGGGCCGTCCGCGCCGATCTGGTGAAAGGGCGAATGATAGCAGTCAAACCGGCCCGCCTGCCACGCGCGCGGCGCGGGCTCCGGCCGCGGCGGGCGGAACGGCGAGGGCCCCGGAGCGCACGGGACGCGTCGTCGTCCTTCGTGATCCGTCGCGGCCGCGGCGAGTGCCGGTGCTGCTCAGAGGCTCATGCCGTTGCCTGCGCGCGAATGAACATGCCGTAGTTTTCGGCGTTGTCGGTAGCTATGTCGCTGTTCCGTGCCGCGAGGCCGGCGACGGCGGCCGGGCCATACAGGTGATCCTTGGTGTTGCCGATGTACGGGAAATGGCTCAATTCATGGGCGATCGTCGCTTCCGGCGTGTTGGCGCCGAACGCGTGATCGAAGAAATGCGGTTTGAGGTTGATCTGATGCGGCGCACTGGATTGCACGTGCGCCAGCTCCGAGTTGTCGTGCGCAGCGCCGAGGACGAAGGTGAACCGGTCGTGCGACATGGCGTGCTGCATGCGGGTGAAGACCTGTTCGACTTTCTGCACGTTCCGCTGAGTCGGGCTGCCGAACCAGCGCGCAAAGTTGCTGTCCGGATGACCGGATTCGAGCTTGTCGAGCGCGCTGTCGATCATGCGCTTCACGTGTTGATAGGCGCGGTTCACTATGCCGCCTTGCGCCGGCGTGAATCCGATCAGCGCCGGGGTCTGCGCGGAGCCGGGGGCGGGTTGATCGTAGTCGGTATTGCCGCTGTTGTTGTCGGGCGCCTGGATGTCGCCACTGTCGCCGCCTGTGGGCATGGAGGGCTGGCCGCCACTATCGCCGATGGGCGCGGGGAGTTGGGCGCCGCCATCGCCGGTAGGCGCGGAGGGCTGGCCGCCGCCATCGCCGATGGGCGCGGGGAGTTGGGCGCCGCCGTTGCCGATAGGCGCGGAGGGTTGACCACCACCGTTGCCGATAGACGCGGAGGGTTGACCACCACCGTTGCCGATTGGCGCTGAGGGCTGGCCGCCGCCAGTTGCCGGCAGCTCGCTGCCGCCGTCGCCATTACCCGGGAGTGGCGATGACGCCGGAGCGCCGCCGGCCACGGGTGGAGGCATCGTGTGGCCCGCAGGTTCGGGCGTGAGACCCTCGGCGTCCGTCGAAGGAGGTATGTTGTCGGGCTTTTCGTGCCAGGCGATGCGTTTGTGCTTGCCGTTTACGTCCCAGACGTCACGGATGTGGTTGCCGTTCGCGTCCCACGTGTCGCGTATATGGTTGCCGCTCGAATCCCATTTGTCGCGAACATGTTTGCCGCTTTCGTTCGAACTCTCGCGGATGTGTTCGCCGTTGGCGTCCCAACTCTCGCGGATGTGTTCGCCGTTGACGTCCACGCTGTCGCGAGTGTGCTTGCCGTCCGAGTCCCATGTGTCGCGAATGCGGGCACCGTTGACGTCTACGCTGTCGCGAGTGTGCTTGCCATCCGAGTCCCACGTGTCATGAATAGGGGCACCTTTGACGTCCACGCTGTCGCGAGTGTGCTTGCCATCCGCGTCCCACGTGTCGCGAACCGGATTGCCTTTGGCGTCCTTGGTGTCCCGGACCCGCTCACCCGAACCGTCCAGCGTATACGGCACCGCCGTGCCGGCGATGCGCTCAAGCGGCTCAGCCCCGCCTCCAACCCTCGGTGCCCGGTCGTCCGTCTTGCCGTGTGGAGTCCAGTCCGGCGCATTGCCAATCGGCGCACGTAGCGTCTCGTCCGGCGCATGGATGCGAGGCGCCTGCCGCGCGGGTGCTGCGGCCATGCCCCGCGGCGGCTGCATCAAGGCCAGCGGATGCGAAGTCTGATGGGTACTGCCATAGCGGTTCACGTTCATGACATGCCTGTTCAGATGAGTTTGCGGTTCGCGCCGCGGGTGGGTTCGCGCATCACGCGGCCCCGCCGACGCGTCCGGGCGAATGAATTGCCCCACTTGCGCGTCGATTAAAGCATCGGCATGTCGACGGGATGTCGTATCGGAAGAACACATTCGCAAGCACGCGGCCGCCGGCCGCCCGGACACGCCGCGTGGCCGCCGGAAGCCCGTTCCCGGGGTATAATCTCGGACTTCCGTTCCGCCTCACGTCGCCTTCACGCGCGATTCATCGGCATCACTCATCGGCATCATTAGCGACGCAACGTCAAGTCCATGGCCCACTTCTCGTGTTTCCCCGGCGCTTCGGCCCTTTCCGATTTCCGTCAAACCCGCCTGCTCGAAACGCTTACGCGCATCGATCCGAACATCACCGGCGTGCGCGGGCAATACCTGCACTTCGTCAACGCCCAGACGCCGCTCTCCGCTGAAGACAACGCGAAGATCGAAGCGCTGATGCACTACGGCGATCCGCTCGAAGAAACCAAAGAGCGCGGCACGGCCGAGACCTTCCTCGTGGTGCCGCGTTTCGGCACGGTGTCGCCGTGGGCGAGCAAGGCAACGGATATCGCGCATCTGTGCGGCCTCACGCAGGTGCGTCGCATCGAGCGCGGCGTCGAGTACACGGTCACGCTGAAAAGCGGCCTGCTGGGCGGCAAGAAGGCGCTCTCCGACGAAGCCCGCGCGGCCGTCGCGGCGGCCTTGCACGATCGCATGACCGAGAGCGTGTCGCCGTCGCGTGACCACGCGCTGCACCTGTTCGACGAACTGCCGGCCAAGCCGCTGCAAACCGTCGACGTGCTCGGCCAGGGCCGCGGCGCGCTGGTGGCGGCGAACACGGAACTGGGCCTCGCGCTCGCCGAGGACGAAATCGACTACCTGGTGGACGCGTTCACGAAGCTCGGCCGCAACCCGACCGACGTGGAACTGATGATGTTCGCGCAGGCCAACAGCGAACACTGCCGCCACAAGATCTTCAACGCGGACTGGACCATCGACGGCGAAAAGCAGGACATCTCGCTGTTCAACATGATCCGCAATACCGAGAAGCTCAATCCGCAAGGCACGATCGTCGCCTACTCGGACAACTCGGCGATCATGGCGGGCGGCATGGCCGAGCGCTGGTTCCCGCGCACGCCCGCCGACCTCGGCGCGAGCGAATTGCCGGAGCACTATCGCCGCAGCACCGAACTCACGCACACCTTGATGAAGGTGGAGACGCACAACCACCCGACCGCGATCTCGCCGTTCCCGGGCGCCGCGACCGGCGCGGGCGGCGAAATCCGCGACGAAGGCGCGACCGGCCGCGGCGCGCGTCCGAAGGCGGGTCTGGCGGGCTTCACGGTGTCGAATCTGGAACTGCCGGACGGCGTCGAGACGTGGGAAAACGCGCGCGATGCCGCACAGCCGCTCGCGCACCGCAATCCGGACGACAAGCACGAAGCGTATGGCCGGCCCGACCGCATTGCTTCGCCGCTGCAGATCATGATCGACGGCCCGCTCGGCGGCGCCGCGTTCAACAACGAATTCGGCCGGCCCAACCTGGGCGGCTATTTCCGCGCTTACGAGCAGAATGTCGCGGGTCTGGTGCGCGGCTATCACAAGCCGATCATGATCGCCGGCGGCATCGGCAATATTTCGGACCAGCACACGCACAAGCACGATCTGCCGGAAGGCTCGCTGCTGATCCAGATCGGCGGTCCGGGCATGCGCATCGGCATGGGCGGCGGCGCGGCGAGTTCGATGGCGACCGGCACGAACACCGCTGAACTCGACTTCGACTCGGTCCAACGCGGCAACCCGGAAATCGAACGCCGCGCGCAGGAAGTCATCAATGCGTGCTGGCAGCTCGGCGAGAAGAACCCGATCCTGAGCATTCACGACGTCGGCGCGGGCGGTCTCTCCAACGCCTTCCCGGAAGTGGTGGACGGCGCCGGCAAGGGCGCGCGCTTCGACCTGCGCAAGATTCAACTGGAAGAGAGCGGCTTGTCGCCGCGCGAAATCTGGTCGAACGAGGCGCAAGAACGCTACGTGCTGGCCATCGCGCCGGCCGATCTGCCGGCCTTCGAAGCCATGTGCCAGCGCGAGCGCTGCCCGTTTGCCGTGATCGGCACGGCCACCGCCGAGCGTCAACTCAAGCTGATCGACTCCGAACAGAACGACGACACCGCGCACCAACCGGTGGACATGCCGATGGAAGTGCTGCTCGGCAAGGCGCCGCGCATGCATCGCGACGTCAAACGCGTCGAGCAGAAGCTCGAACCGGTCGACGTCACCGGCCTCGCGCTGTCGGATGTGGCGACTAGCGTGCTGCGTCACCCCACGGTGGCGAGCAAGTCGTTCCTGATCACGATCGGCGACCGCTCGGTGGGCGGCACGACCGCGCGTGACCAGATGGTCGGCCCGTGGCAAGTCCCGGTGGCCGACGTCGCAATCACCACCATGGACTATGCGGGCTTCCGTGGTGAAGCCATGACCATGGCCGAGCGCACGCCGCTTGCCGTGATCGACGCGCCGGCGTCGGGCCGCATGGCGGTCGGCGAGGCGGTGACCAACATCGCGGCGGCGCCGATCGCGTCGCTCGACAAGCTCAAGCTGTCGGCAAACTGGATGGCCGCGTGCGGCGCAGCGGGCGAAGACGCCGCGCTGTACGACACGGTCAAGGCGATCGGCATGGAATTGTGCCCGGCGCTCGGCATCAGCATTCCGGTCGGTAAGGATTCGCTGTCCATGCGCACCAAGTGGGAAGACCGCGGCGTCGCGAAGGAAGTGGTCGCGCCGGTCTCGCTGATCATCTCGGCGTTCGCGCCGGTCGAAGACGTGCGCCGCCATCTCACGCCGCAACTGCGCCGCGCGAGCGACGTGGGCGAATCGGTGCTGATCGCGATCGACCTCGGCCGCGGCAAGCATCGCCTGGGCGGCAGTATTCTCGCCCAGGTCACGCAGCAGGTCGGTGACACGGTGCCGGACGTGGACGATCCGGAAGACCTGAAGCGTTTCTTCGCCGCGATCCAGGCCCTGAACCAGGACGGCAAGCTGCTCGCCTACCACGACCGTTCGGACGGCGGCCTGTGGGCGACGGTGTGCGAAATGGCGTTCGCGGGCCACGTCGGCGTGTCGTTGAACGTCGACATGCTGGTGCTCGATCCGACCCATGAATCCGATTACGGCGACGCCAAGGACTGGGCGAAGCAGACCAGCGGCCGCCGCGAAGACCGCACGATCCGCGCGCTGTTCACCGAGGAACTCGGCGCTGTCGTTCAGGTGCGCGCGACCGAGCGTGACGCGGTGTTGGGCGCACTGCGCGAACACGGCCTGTCGGCGTGCTCGCATGTGATCGGCAAGCTCAACGAGCGCGACACGATCGAAATCTATCGCGACGCCAAGAAGATTTACGAAGCGCCGCGTACCGAACTGCATCGCACGTGGAGCGAAGTGAGCTGGCGGATTTCGCGGCTGCGCGACAACCCGGCTTGCGCCGACGCCGAATACGAGGCGCTCGCCGACGCGGCCGATCCTGGCATCACGCCGGTGCTGAGCTTCGATCCGACGGAAGACGTCGCCGCGCCGTTCATCGGCAGGAGCGCGCGTCCGCGTGTGGCGATTCTGCGCGAGCAGGGCGTCAACTCGCACCTCGAAACGGCTTACGCATTCGACCGCGCCGGCTTCGACGCGCACGACGTGCACATGAGCGACCTGCTGACCGGCCGCGCCAATCTGGCGGATTTTGCCGGCGCGGTGGCGTGCGGCGGCTTCTCGTACGGAGACACGCTGGGCGCCGGTGAAGGCTGGGCGAAGGCGATCCGCTTCAACGCGCAACTGGCCGACATGTTCGCCGCGTTCTTCGGCCGCGAAGACACATTCGCGCTCGGCATCTGCAACGGCTGCCAGATGATGAGCAGCCTCGCCTCGATGATTCCGGGCGCTGAAGCCTGGCCTAAGTTCACGCGCAACAAGTCGGAGAAATTCGAAGCGCGCTTCTCGCTGGTCGAAGTGCAGGCATCCCCGTCGATCTTCTTCAACGGCATGGAAGGCTCGCGCATTCCGGTGGCGATCGCGCACGGCGAAGGCTACGCGGACTTCTCGCAGCAAGGCGATGCGTCGAAGGTCGCGGTGGCGATGCGCTATGTCGATCACCGTGGTCAGGCGACCGAGCAGTATCCGTTCAACCCGAACGGTTCGCCGAACGGCATCACGTCGGTGACGACGCCGGACGGTCGCTTCACGGTGCTGATGCCGCACACGGAGCGCGTCCATCGCGCGGTGCAGATGAGCTGGCATCCGGAAGGCTGGGGCGAGGGCGGCACTGACGCGAGCCCGTGGATGCGCGTATTCCAGAACGCGCGCCGCTGGCTGGGTTGATGATGTGACGCGCCGCGGCGGCTGCGCCGCCGTGGCGCGAGCAAGCCGGTCAGGGCCCGCGCCGCCCGTTTTGCCGCAGTAGTGAGAAAGACGAGCGACACCCGCCGCGTATCCGCTCTGGTACGTGAAAGGCGTGCGCTCCACAATCTTCTGCTGTTCGTACCCGATCGGGTACGAAATCGACGCATAAACCGCTAATACGCCATTTCGTACCCGCTCGGGTACGAAATCAGGTCGACACCCTTGTACCGTGGCATAATGTTCCCGAGCGGGTACGAACGTACAAAGGGGTGACAGTGCCGCAATCCGACGTTTTCATTGACGACATGACGGCGCTCGGCGATCTTGTCCGGGCATCGAGGCTCGCCCAAGGGCTGACACGCGACGACGTCGCCATTGCGACGGGTCTGTCGCCCAAGTTCATCACGCATATCGAGGCCGGTAAGCCCACAGCGCAGATCGGCAAGGTGCTGCATCTCCTCAGCGAACTGGGCATCAGGCTGCGCGCGCAAGTTTCCGTGGACATTCCCCCAGGCTCGGCCACCAAGGCGCTTCATCGCAGGCGGACTACGCATGGCCGCTAGAACGCTCGTCGCCTATGCGAACGGCCTGCGCGTGGGCACCGTCAGCGATGACAACGGTATCTGGTCATTTACCTACGACAAGGACTGGCTGGGTCGTGAGGACGCGTTTGCGCTTTCACCCGCATTCCCGCTGAATGCCCAGCCTTTCATAGACGCCTCGAGCCAGCGGCCTGTGCAATGGTTCTTCGACAACCTGTTGCCGGAAGAGGAAATGCGCATTGCGCTCGCTCGCGAAGCCAAAGTCGATGCGAGCGATGCGTGGGGGCTGCTTGCTTATTACGGCCGTGAATCGGCGGGTGCCTTGACGCTGCTTGCAGAGGGTGAACAGGAGGCATCGAGCGGTCTGCAGCCTTTGTCATACGCGAATCTGGAGGCGCGCATCCAGGTCATGCCGCAGCATGCGCTTACCGCCACGGCACCTAAACGCATGTCCGCGGCGGGCGCCCAACAGAAGCTGCTTCTGACCTTGCGAGGCGACGCGCCGGATTACGCGCTCTTCGAGCCTGTGGGCAGTGAGCCGTCCATGCATCTGCTCAAGCCCGACATGCGAAGCACGGGCTATCCCCACTCGGCGATCAACGAATTTTTCTGCATGCGTCTTGCCCGCGCAATGGGTGTGCGCGTACCGCCTACGCATTTCTTGCGCGTGCCTTCGGCCTGTTACGTGATCGATCGCTTTGACCGTGACACGACCAGCGAGCCGGCTCGGCGACTGCATACCGTCGACGCCATGCAGTTGTTGAACTACGACCGCAGCTTCAAATATCAGAACGCGACGGCGCAGGTACTCAGTGATGCCATCGAAAAAACGAGCACTCGGGCAATGGCGCGTCTCGATGTTTTTCGATGGGCGGTCTTCAACGTGCTGATTGGCAACGCCGACTCGCATCTGAAGAACCTCTCGTTCTTTGTCAGCCCGCGCGGCTACATGCTGGCTCCGTTTTACGATCTGGTGAGCACGGTCGTCTACCATACGCCGACCTACCAGCCGCAACAGCGTGACCGTTGGCCGCGCTGCGACCTGACCATGCCCGTGGGCGACGCCACGCAGTTCGCAGACATGTCCAGAAAGAACATGCTTGCATTCGGCGAGGCGCTTCGTCTCGCGCCAAAGGGCTCGGAAAAGCTGCTGGATGACATGCTCGTCACGCTCGACGCACGTGTGGCCGACACGCGGCGCGCCGTCGACGAGATCGCGCGGCCGCATGCCGGCGAAGTCCGGCTGCTCGACTCGATCGTGGCGATGCCGCTTGCGGAGATGAGCGCAGCCTTGCGCAAGTAAGTGCGGCGGTTACGCCGGGACGGTCAATCCCAATCCCAAATGAAAAAGCGCTGTTCAGTCATTGACCGAACAGCGCCTTGCGCAGACTCGAATGCCGCTGTTCAGCAGAAGCGCTAATGCGAAGCGCCACGTTGATCCAGCGGCCAACTCCGCTTACTGAATCTTCGCGTTCTTACGCAGACCTTCTTCGAACGCTTGCAGTTTTTCCTGCTGGATCTGTTGCACGATCTGCGGGCGCACCTGTTCGAGCGGCGGAGGCGTAATGCTGCGCACGTCGTCGACACGGATGATGTGCCAGCCGAATTGCGTATGCACCGGCGTGTCGGTCATCTGGCCTTTCTGCAGATGCGTGGCCGCGTCCGCGAATTCAGGTACGTAGGCCTTCGGGTCCGACCAGTCCAGATCGCCGCCGTTCTTGCCCGATCCCGGATCCTTCGAGTATTGCTTGGCCAGGTCTTCGAAGCTCGCGCCGGCCTTGATCTTCGCGATCAGGTCTTTGGCCTGCTGTTCGTTGTCCACGAGAATGTGGTGCAGGTGATATTCCTTGCCGCCTGCGTCCTTGATCAGCGCGTTGTAGCGTGCGGTGACTTCGGCGTCGGTCGGCTGGTTGTTCTTCACGAAATCTTCGATCAGCGCGCGCAGCACGACGGTTTGCTGGGCGACGGCGATTTGGGCCTTGATGTCCGGACGGTTCGGCAGGCCACGGCGCAGCGCTTCCTGCATCAGGATCTCGCGGTTCACCAGCTCTTCGCGGACAGCCGTTTGCAGTTGCGGCGTATTTTGCTGGCCTTGATGGACCAGTTGATCGATCAGCGCGTCGGCACGCGCTTTCGGAATCGGCGTGCCGTTCACGACGGCGATGTTCTGTGCGAATGCAGGTGCGGCCGCAAATGCAGCCAGCAATACCCAGAGGCGGGTTTTCTTCAAGGTCATCGAAAATTTTCCTAGCGGGGCAACAAAGCGAATTCTTCGGGCGTGTACGCCGTGATTGCAAGGGCGTGAATGCCGCGCTGCATGGCATCGGCCAGCGCATCATACACCATGCGATGCCGCGCCACGCGGGCCTTGCCGGCAAATGCGGCAGCCACGATCGTGACACTGAAATGACCGCCGGCCGAGGCGCCGGCGTGGCCTGCGTGCTGCGCGCTGTCGTCGGTGATCTGGATGGAAGTGACCGGCGCGAGGGCGGCGACGAGGCGGGCCTCGATCAGCGCGGCGCGCTCGGCGGTGGTGGCGTGCATGAATACATCGGCATTGCTCGTCATGTCATTCTTCCTTCATATACTTCGACAGCCACAAACTCTGTCCGACGATGAACACGACGAGGCAGCCGGTTGCGCCGAACAGCTTGAAATTGACCCACTGGTCGGTCGTGTAGTTGTACGCGACGAACAGATTGACGAGTCCGAGCAGCACGAAAAAGATCGCCCACACCACATTCAGCTTGCCCCAGATCGCATGCGGCAGCGTGATCTGCTTGCCCATCATCGCCTCGATCAGGTTCTTGTTGAAGGCCAGTTGCGAGACGATCAGCGCGACCGAGAAAGCCCAGTACAGCACGGTCGGCTTCCATTTGATGAACGTGTCGTTGTGCAGCACGAGCGTGGCGCCGCCGAACACGGTGACGACGCCGAGGCTCACCCACAGCATCGGGTCGACCTTACGGTGGCGGAAAGCCACCCATGCGATCTGCACCAGCGTGGCGACGATCGCCACTGCCGTCGCCGTGAAAATGCCCCAGATCTTGAAGGCGACGAAGAACAGGATGATCGGGAACAGATCGAACAGGAATTTCATTATCTGGTCGGGGAATCGGAGAGCGAATCGGAGAATAGGGACGCGGTGCGGAACGGGTCGACCGGATCGACCGGCTCGCAAGCCGGATGAAGGGTGTCGCGGCCGGCGTGCGCGCGATCGAGCAGACGCCGGTCGGCAACGTGCCGGACTCCGCGCTGCGTTACTTGGGCTCGAATTGTAACGCAGCCGAATTGATGCAGTAGCGCAGGCCGGTCGGCGCGGGTCCGTCTTCGAATACGTGGCCCAGATGCGCACCGCAGTTCTTGCATTGCACCTCGATGCGCAGCATGCCGTGCGAGCGGTCGGTTTTCTCGGCGATCACTTCGCCGTCGATCGGCTTGAAGTAGCTCGGCCAGCCGCAACCGGCGTCGAATTTGGTGTCCGATTCGAACAGCGGCGTGCCGCAACAGACGCAGTCATAGATGCCGCGGTCCCAGTGGTCGTGATAGCGGCCTGTGAACGGGCGCTCGGTGGCCGCGTGGCGCGTCACCTGATATTCGATGTCGGAGAGCTGCTTGCGCCATTCGGCGTCGTCTTTCTGCACGGCGGGGGCGTCGGTGTTGAGTTCGTCGGGCTTGTTCATGGTCGGGTTCCTGTCTCGGGCTTGTTTTGGGGGCGGCTAGATGCTCAGGCGGATTCCGCTCGCTGCGTGTCTACACACAATCGGCTGCGATCGGCTGGAATCGCGCGAAATCAGCCGGTATGCGTCGCGTCACGACGAGCAGCTCACTTCCAGCGAACTCGCCCAGTCCGGCGGCAACCCGGCATACGCTTCGTGCTCGGGCTGTTCGTCGAACGGACGGCGCAGCACGGCCGCCAGTCGTTCCACTTCGGAAAAATCCTTCTCTTTCGCGCGGCGGATTGCCGTTTCCGCCAGATGATTGCGAAGTACGAATTTGGGGTTCACACGGTTCATTGCAATGGCGCGGGCGGCGTCGTCGCGTGTTTCCTCGGACAGCCGCGCGCGATAGTCGTTCACCCAGGCGTCAAAGGCGGCGCGATCGAGGAACAGGTCGCGCACCGTGGCGTCGCCGCTCGCGTCGTGCTTCGATACGCGCGCCAGATTGCGGAAGGTCAGCGTGAAATCAGCGCGATTGGCGTGCATCACTTCGAACAGGCGATTGGCGAGGGCGTCGTCGCCGGGACGTTCGGTTTCGAGGCCGAGTTTCGCGCGCATGCGCCGCTCCAGTGCCGGCGCGAAACGGTCCTTGAAGCCGCCGAGCACGCGCTGCGCGTCTTCAATCGCCTTGTCGCCGCGCACGCTTTCCTCATGCTTTTCGCCCAGCAGCGGCAACAGGCCTTGCGCGAGGCAGAAGAGGTTCCAGTAAGCGATCTGCGGCTGCATTCTGTACGCGTAACGGCCTTGCGAATCGGAGTGGTTGCAGATGTAGCCGGCGTCGAAGCCGTCCATGAAACCGAATGGACCGTAGTCGATCGTGAGACCGAGGATCGACATGTTGTCGGTGTTCATCACGCCGTGGCAGAAGCCGACCGCCTGCCACTCGACCATCAGGTCGGCGGTCGACATCACCGCTTCGTTCAGCAGCGCGAGATACGGATCGTCGGCTTCGCGGCAATGCGGATAGAAGCGCTCGATCACATGATCGGCGAGCGCACGCAGTGCGTCGGTGCGATCGTTCGAATAGAAATGCTCGAAGTGGCCGAAGCGCACGAAGCTCGGCGCCACACGCGTGACCACGGCGGCCGTTTCGACCGTCTCGCGCCGCACCGGCTGATCGGAGCCGATCACGCACAGCGCGCGCGTGGTCGGAATGCCGAGGTGGTGCATCGCTTCCGAACATAGATACTCCCGGATCGACGAACGCAACACCGCGCGGCCGTCGCCCATGCGCGAATAGGGCGTACGCCCCGCCCCTTTGAGCTGCAGCTCGAAGCGCCGGCCGTTATGTTCGACTTCGCCGAGACCAAGCGCGCGGCCGTCGCCGAGCTGGCCCGCCCACACACCGAACTGGTGGCCTGAATACACCGATGCGTAAGGCAGCGCCTGCTCCGGCCATTCACGCGTGGCGTTGCCGGAGAACAGCTCGGCGAAGCCCGGATCGTTCTCGAGACCGGGCTCTAATCCGAGCAGCGCGGCGGTTTCAGCGGAGAACCCGACCACGTACGGCGCGCTGAGCGGCGCCGCGGGCAGACGCGTCATAAAGACGCTGCCGAGCCGCGCGAACGCGCTCTCGGGCACATTGGTGAGCGAGTCGGAAAGAGCCGACAAAGGCCCGGATAACCCTGCAATGCTTGGGGAAAACGACATGTTGAGCGCCTCTGGATTAACCGATATTGTAAGTCCGCGCCCGCGGAGCTGCTGGCCGGCCCTGTATCCCTGCCGCATCGAGCCTGCAGGAGCCGTTTGCCGCATTTCCTCTGCATTTTGCTGACGGCGCGTCGAGGCTGAGGCGCGCCCCCCGAGCTGCAAACCGATTGAAACAATCAAGCCGAGGAGACCCCCCTTTATGACGACGCCGCTGCTTGGCCAGATGATGGACGTGCCGCTCACCGTGCCTTCGTTGCTCGCGCACGCCGCGCGGCATTTCGGCAGCACTGAAATCGTATCGCGGCGGATCGAAGGCGACCTGCATCGTTATTCCTATCGTGATTGCGAAAAGCGCGCGAAGCAGCTCGCGCAGGCTTTGATCGCACTCGGCGTCGAACCCGGCGAGCGGATCGCCACGCTCGCATGGAACGGCTACCGGCATCTGGAAGCGTATTACGGCACGACCGGCTTCGGCGCGGTCTGTCACACGATCAATCCGCGTCTCTTTCCCGATCAGATCGCGTACATCATCAATCATGCGGACGACGCCTACGTGCTGTTCGACACCACGTTCGCGCCGCTCATCGATGTCCTCGCGCCGCAATGCCCGAGAGTGCGCGGCTGGATCGCGCTCGCGGACGAAGCGCATCGGCCCGCCATGCAGACCCCGGCGCTCAGCTACGAGACGCTCGTCACCGCGCAGGACGGCGATTACGAATGGCCGCCGCTCGACGAACGGCAAGCGTCGTACCTGTGCTATACGTCCGGCACCACCGGCAATCCGAAGGGCGCGCTGTATTCGCATCGCTCGACGGTGCTGCATGCGTTCGGCGCCTCCTTGCCCGACGCCATGAGTCTGTCCGCGCGCGACTGCGTGCTGCCCGTCGTGCCGATGTTCCATGTGAACGCGTGGGGCATTCCGCACTCGGCGCCGCTGACCGGCGCGAAGCTCGTGTTCCCCGGCAAGGATCTCGACGGCAAGTCGTTGTACGAGTTGATGGAAAGTGAACGCGTCACGTATTCAGCCGGCGTGCCGACCGTGTGGCTCGGCCTGCTCAATTATCTGCGTGAAGCGAAGGTGCGCTTTTCGTCGCTCAATCGCACGGTGATCGGCGGCTCGGCGTGTCCGCCGGCCATGCTGCGCACGTTCGAAGACGACTACGGCGTGCAGGTGATCCACGCGTGGGGCATGACCGAAATGTCGCCGCTCGGCACGCTCGCGAAGCTGACGTGGGAACAAAGTCAGCGTCCGCTGGAAGAGCAGCGCAAGTTGCTGGAGAAGCAGGGACACGTGCTCTATGGCGTCGATATGAAAATCGTCGGCGAAGACGGCCGCGATCTGCCGTGGGACGGCGTGGCGTTCGGCGATCTGCATGTGCGCGGGCCGTGGGTGATCGACCGGTATTTCCGCAAGGACGACTCGCCGCTCATCGACGGCTGGTTTCCGACCGGCGACGTCGCCACCATCGACCGCGACAGCTTTCTGCAAATCACGGACCGCTCGAAAGACGTAATCAAGTCCGGCGGCGAATGGATCAGTTCGATCGACATCGAAAACGTCGCGATCGCGCATCCGGCCGTGGCCGAGGCTGCGTGCATTGCGTGCGCGCATCCGAAATGGACCGAGCGGCCGCTGCTGGTGGTCGTCAAGCGGCGTGGCTTCGACGTGACGCGCGAGGAGCTGATCGCCTTCTACGACGGCAAGGTCGCAAAATGGTGGATTCCCGACGACGTCGCCTTCGTCGACGAACTGCCGCACACGGCGACCGGCAAGCTGCAGAAACTCAAGCTGCGCGACATCTTCCGCGACCATGTTCTGCCGTCCGCGCTCGAAGACGAAAAGGACTGCCCGCTCACGCCGCTTGCCAGGGGAAACCCCGTCTCCTGACAAATTGAACGAGCGTGCTTTTTTGTGTATTCTGCCTGCTGACCCCGGAAAATCAGACAATGAATCGGATCGACACTCCGACTCGATGAACCGGAAGGGCGGCGCGCCTGAGCGACGCCTTATTGCATGGATCGCATGGAGGCAGGCAGATGGCAGTGGACTACACAACCCATGACGGCGTGGCCGTCATCACGCTGAACAATCCTCCCGTCAACGGCCTCGGCCTGTCGACGCGAGCGGGCATCGTCGACGGGATCGAGCGCGCGCAGAACGATCCGGCCATCAAGGCGATCGTGCTGACTGGCGCGGGCAAAGCTTTCTCGGGCGGCGCCGACATCACCGAATTCAACACGCCGAAAGCGATGCAGGAGCCGACGCTCGCCACCGTCATCAAGACCGTGGAAGGCAGCGCGAAGCCGGTGGTCGCCGCGATTCACAGCGTCGCGATGGGCGGCGGGCTGGAACTGGCGCTCGGCGCGCATTACCGCATCGCCGCACCCGGCGCACAGATCGCGCTGCCGGAAGTGAAGCTCGGCATTCTGCCGGGCGCGGGCGGCACGCAGCGTTTGCCGCGCGCCATCGGTCTCGAAGCCGCGCTCAACATGATCGTCTCCGGCGCGCCCGTCATGTCGGAGAAACTCGCCGATTCCGGTCTGTTCGATGAACTCGCGCAAGGCGATCTGGCCGAAGCCGCGCTCGCGTTCGCCCGCAAGGTGGGTGCCAAAGCCGGCCCGCATCCGAAGGTGCGCGAGCGCAAGATCGAGCATCCGAACGCCGCCGGCTTCATTCAGTTCGCGCGCAACAGCGTCGCGGCGGTCGCGAAGAATTTCCCCGCGCCGCAGAGATGTATCGACGCCGTGGAAGCGGGCGTGCAAAACGGCTTCGATAAGGGCCTCGCTTTCGAACGCGACTGCTTCATCGCACTCGTGCAGACGCCGGAAAGCCGCGCGTTGCGTCACGCGTTCTTCGGTGAACGCGCGGCGAGCAAGATTCCCGATGTGCCTTCCGATACGCCGGTGCGCGATATCAAGCAGGTGGCCGTGATCGGCGCGGGCACGATGGGTGGCGGCATCGCGATGAATTTCATCAACGCGGGCATTCCGGTCACGCTGCTGGAAACGAAGCAGGAAGCGCTGGACCGCGGCCTCGGCACGATCCGCAAGAACTACGAAGCGACCGTCAAGAAGGGCAAGCTCAAGCCCGAAGCGCTCGACCAGCGCATGGCGCTGATCACGCCCACGCTTTCCTATGACGACCTGAAAAACGCCGACCTGATCGTCGAAGCCGTGTTCGAAGAACTCGGCGTGAAAGAGCAGGTATTCAAGCGTCTCGACGAAGTGGCGAAAGAAGGCGCGATCCTCGCCTCGAACACCTCGACGCTCGACGTCGACAAGATCGCCGCTTTTACGAAGCGACCGCAGGACGTCGTCGGCATGCACTTCTTCAGCCCGGCCAACGTGATGAAGCTGCTCGAAGTGGTGCGCGGTAAGGAGACGGCGAAGGACGTGCTCGCCACCGTCATGAAACTCGCCAAGAAGATCAGGAAGACCGCGGTTGTCTCGGGCGTGTGCGACGGCTTTATCGGCAACCGGATGATCGAGCAGTACATCCGCCAGGCGCTCTTCATGCTCGAAGAAGGCGCGCTGCCCGCGCAGGTGGATCGCGCGATCGAGAAGTTCGGCTTCGCGATGGGTCCGTTCCGCATGAGCGATCTGGCCGGCAACGACATCGGCTGGGCGATCCGCAAGCGCCGCTATCAGGAACAGCCTGAGATGCACTACTCGAAGATCGCCGACCGGCTCTGCGAGACGGGGCGCTTCGGTCAGAAGACGGGCGGCGGGTGGTACGACTACAAGGCGGGTGATCGCACCGCGTATCCGTCGAAAGTGGTCGACGAGATGATCGTTGCGTTTTCGAAGGAAGCCAACGCCGAGCGCCGCAAGATCAGCGACGAGGAAATCGTCGAGCGCCTCGTGTTCGCGCTCGTGAACGAAGGCGCGAAGATTCTCGAAGAGGGTATCGCGTCGAAGGCGTCGGACATCGACATGGTCTATCTGACCGGCTACGGCTTTCCGCTTTATCGCGGCGGCCCGATGCTGTACGCGGACACGGTCGGCCTCTACAACGTCGAGCGCGCGATTCGCCGCTATGCCGCGCAGCCGAACGGCGATGCCTGGCAACTGGCGCCGCGCATCGCGGCACTGGCGGCCGAGGGACGCGGATTCAACGGCTGAATCACGGCGCGAGTGAAATGACTGACGCGGCGCTGGCCGGCGATGCGCCGGTCAGCGCCACTAACGACATTTGCAATTTGCAAGTATCCACCAACTCGTATGGGACCAAAGCGCGCTGCGCGAGACCGGAGTGACGAGCTTTGCATGGGGCTGGAGCGGCGCGCTAAAGCGCGAACTCCGGCGACAGCTAAAGCGCTAACTCTGGTCGACACAGGAGACACGCATGACTGACGCCGTAATCGTATCGACCGCCCGCACGGGCCTCGCCAAATCATGGCGCGGCGGTTTCAACATGACGCACGGCGCGACGCTCGGCGGCCATGTCACTCGCGCTGCCGTCGAGCGCGCGAAGCTCGACCCGGCGCGCGTCGAGGACGTGATCATGGGCTGCGCCAACCCGGAAGGCGCGACGGGCATGAACATCGCGCGGCAGATCGCGCTGCGCGCGGGTTTGCCGGTCAGCGTGCCGGGTATGACGGTGAACCGTTTCTGTTCGTCTGGATTGCAAACTATCGCGCTTGCCGCACAACGCGTGATCGCCGGTGAAGGCGACGTGTATGTGGCGGGCGGCGTGGAGTCGATCTCGTGCGTGCAGAACGAGATGAACCGGCACATGATGACCGAAGGCTGGCTCAGCCAGAACAAGCCCGAAATCTACTGGTCGATGTTGCAGACCGCGGAGAATGTGGCGAAACGCTACTCGATCTCAAAGGAACGCCAGGACGAATATGGCGTGCGTTCGCAACAGCGCGCGGCCGCCGCGCTCGAAGCCGGCAAGTTCAAGGACGAGATCGTGCCGTTGACGGTGCTCGCGGGTGTTGCCGACAAGGCGACCGGCCGTCTCTTCACGAAAGAAGTGACCGTCAGCGGCGATGAGGGCATTCGCGCCGACACGACGCTCGAGGGTGTGTCGAAGATTCGTACCGCGATGCCGGGCGGCGTGATCACCGCGGGCAACGCAAGCCAGTTCTCGGATGGCGCGTCGGCTTGCGTGGTGATGAACGCGAAGGTGGCGGAGCGCGAAGGCTTGCAGCCGCTCGGGATTTTTCGCGGCTTCGCGGTGGCCGGTTGCGAGCCGGACGAGATGGGCATTGGCCCGGTGTTCGCGGTGCCGAAGCTGCTCAGGCAGGCGGGTTTGAAGGTTGAGGACATCGACCTGTGGGAGCTGAACGAAGCGTTCGCGGTGCAGGTGCTGTATTGCGCCGACAAGCTCGGTATTCCGCACGATCGCCTGAACGTGAACGGCGGCGCGATTGCGGTGGGCCATCCGTATGGCGTATCGGGCGCGCGTTTGACCGGCCATGCGTTGATTGAAGGCAAGCGGCGCGGCGCGAAGCTCGTCGTCGTGACGATGTGTATTGGCGGCGGGCAGGGCGCGGCGGGTTTGTTCGAAGTGGTGTGATCCCGTTCGAGCGGTAAAGAACGGCGAGTACCGTGTGGTTCGGCGCGACGGCGACGAACCCGCGGCACTCGTTTTTTTATCCGCGCGCGGTGTAGACCCCGATTACCCGTATCACGGCAACGCCATGCCGGTCGACGGCAGGCTCAACGTGCCTTGATCGACGAATCGCGTCGTGCCCGTGAGGCCACCCGCGAGCTTGCCGCGCAGAATGTACGGAATTTGCCCCGACTGCGCCGCGCCCGCGAAGGCGAACGCCTGGCGAACCGCGGCGAATGCCGGCACGGTCAACGGCACATTGACGACCGTTTCGCCGAAGCGCGGCACGCTGCCGGCCTGATCGCTCACGCCGCTTGCGAACGGCTTGCCGTTCAGTTCGAGATCGAGCGACACGCCGTTGAAGCTGATCGTGGAATCGTTGGGATTCTGCACGCGCAGTTTTACGTTGAAGCGCATCTCCAGACCCTGGCCGTCGATTGGTTCGATACCGGCCACGTTCACGCGCAATGGATCGCCGCCGAACAGGCCCGCGCAGCCGTTGAGCGTTAGCGTGACGATGGCGAGGACCGTGGCCAGACGAATGGAACGGCCTAACAGCAGCGCGCGGAAGAAGGACATGACCTGCACCTCGAAACAAGCGGCTTGGATCATGCATTGTACCGGGCCGTGTTGGCCGCCGAGCGGCGTTTCAGGCTGCGCGCCGCAGGCGTGTTTTGACGAGACTGGCCAGATGGCGCGCGGTTTGACGGATCAGACTGCGGCCGTCGTGAAGAGCGCGCGAGGGCTGCACGACGAACGCGGCAGCGTTCGCACGCACGCCGCTGATCGACACGACGCCGCGTTGCGGCGTCACGAAGCACTCGCCCTCGTGCAAGGTGATCGACGTGACAGGCACGGCGTCGCCCAGCCACGCGAGAGCGTGATCGCGGAACGCGAGCTGAAGATCGCCTTCGACGGCGACAATCGAGGTGCCGGCGCGCAACTCATGCACGGCCATTTGACCTGCGGCGAGACGAGAAGCAGTGCGGCGCGCCGGATCGGAGCGACATTGACGAAGAGACATGGCCGTTTCCTTCAAAGCGTTTTCATGCCACTCAGCTTATTGAGTCCGCTCAAATGAAAACAGCCGCAGCCATCAGCAATGTGAACCGGTACAGCAACGCGGTTTAGTGCGCTGTATCGGCTGGAATCGTGCGGATGTGTATCTGTTGCGACGCGCGAACTGTCCGCACCATCGGCGGATGATTCAATCCATTCTGACCCGGCAGGCTGCGGACCCGCTGCCCGATAACCAGCCGCTGTACCGGCAGCTGGCCGATCAATATCGCCGCGCGATCGGCAGCGGCGTGCTGCGCCCGGGCGACCGAATGCCGTCGATGCGCGCATTCATGCGCCGGCACGGCGTCAGTCTTGCGACCGCGACCGAGAGCTACCGCGTACTGGAACGCGCCGCGCTGATTGACGCCCGTCCGCGCGCCGGTTACTTCGTGCGTGTGCCGCCCACGGCTGCGTTGCCGGCCGCGTCCGAGCCCGATCTGGCGGTGCTGCCGGGCGCCGCGCAGTTCGTCGGCATCCATTCGGCGATTTCCGCGATCGTGTCGAGATTGCAGCGACATCCGGACGCGCTGAATCTCGGCGGCGCGACCGCCTCGCCCGATCTCTATCCCACCGATGCATTGCAGAAAGCCGCGCTGCGTGCACTGCGCAAGCGGCCCACCTTGCTGACCGCCGCCGGGCACGACCAGGGCGATCCGGCCTTGCGCGCGATCATTGCGCGCCGCGCGCTCGACGCCGGCATCCAGATCGGCGCGGACGACATCATCATGACGCACGGCGGTATCGAAGCCGTGAATCTTGCATTGCGAGCGGTGACTCAACCCGGCGACACCGTCGCGGTCGAATCGCCGTGCTTTTTCGGTCTGCTGCAGGCGCTGGAAAGCCTCGGCTTGCGCGCGCTCGAAATTCCCGCCAGTCCGACCACCGGCCTCGCCATCGAAGCGCTGGCGTTCGCGCTGCACACGCATCCCGACATCAAGGCCGTAGTCGTGGTGCCGAACCTGCAGAACCCGCTCGGCAGCGTAATGCCCGACGCCCACAAGGCGCGGCTCGTCGAACTGTGCGCGCGAGCCGGTATTGCGCTGATCGAGGACGATCCATATCGCGAGCTGGCCGACGCGGCACAGCCGCCCAGATCGTTGAAGGCCTGGGATACGGACGGCACCGTGATCCACTGCACGTCGTTCAACAAGGTGCTGGCACCCGGCATGCGGGTCGGCTGGATCAATGGCGGCCGCTGGCATCCACGTATCGGCATGCTGAAGTTCGCGCAGTCGCGTCACAACGAACAGCTGTCGCAAGTCGTGCTCGCCGAGTTTCTGGAGACGAACGCGTATGAGCGGCATTTGCGGCGTCTGCGCGAGCGGCTGCGGCTTCAGCGCGAACGGATGGCGGCGGCGATCGCCACTTCGTTTCCGGATGGCACGCGCTTCACCCCGCCGGCCGGCGGGATGTTTTTCTGGATCGAATTGCCGCGAGAGATGTCGTCGGCGGCGCTCTTCGAGGCGGCGTTGAACGACGGCATTCGCGTGATGCCGGGGACGGTGTTTTCGAACGCGGGGCGTTTCGATCATTTCATCCGGCTCAGTTCACCAAGCACGGATCTCGATCGCGCCGACGATGCCGTGCGCAGGCTAGGGCGGCTGGCTGCGCGTCTGGCGACGCACGCAGAGTGAGCCGGCGCGGCACGGACGTGGCGCCGACGTACAATTGACAAGTACCTGAAAAAGCATATTGCCCGGCTAGTGGCATCTCCCCGCCATTAGCAATCCGGTCATCTGCTGATTGCTCCCCGGCGGCTTCTGGCAGATCGTTTCCCGGAGGCCAATGGCGATCTGCACCGCGCCACGATTCGAAAATCATCACGGAGACCGATATGCCATTCATTTGCGAAAACGTCGAGTGTCGAGCTGTGCTGGCCCGCAAACAGGTCAAACCGAATCGGGATAACAACGCGTTTTTCTTCTATTGCCCCGACTGCAACACGCGCAACGAGCTGATCGATGTGGGCGCGGCAGGTGGTCCTCTGGAACTGATTCAACCCGTGCGGCAAGGACTCCCGCACAAAGTGGTGGCAACGGCCCGGCCTCTCGAGGACGGCAGGTATGCGGCGCAGTTGAGCATTCAGAAGGCGCTTGGAATCAAGGGGCCTTTCGCGGCGGAAGAACGGTGGGACGAGCTTGGCATTTTCCCCGACGCACAAGGCGCCGTCACTCATGCTAAAACCACTGCAGCGGGTTGGTTGGGGGCTGACTTCAGCCACTAGATCGCTGAACCGGTGGGCGTCGCATTCGCGCGCCCACCTCGATGGTGTGTCTGCGCGTCTGGCAGCCACTTTCTGATTTATCGTCGATAAACTCCGTACCCGCCTGGCGCAACTCGCGGAGCCCAATCGGGTCACCACCCCTCCAATCGTCCTTCGTTTCGATCCTGCCGGCGCAATTCACAGCGAAGCGCAATGCTCGCGAGCGAGCCATTACCGGCATCGCCTGTGCCGTTACCTGCCGGCCCGACCTCCTGATAAAGCTCCATCGAAGGTGTAAGTTTGATAGGCTTAGTGTTTGCCTCGGCCGAAGGCATTCTCGCGTCCTGCATCAACCGCATGAACGCACTGTCCACGAAATTCGAAAACAGCCATGACCGATTCGCCTTCATCCAAAGCGAGCACCGAAACCCTGCTCGAGAGCCCGTTCGTCGACCGGTTAGGCGCGCAGTTAGTGTCGGCCGCGGACGGCGCTAGCGAAGTCGCGCTGCCGTTGCAGCCGGATCATATGAACACGTGGGACGTCGCCCACGGCGGCGTCACCATGACGCTCGCCGACATCGCGCTCGCCATGGCCGCGCGCAGTCTCGCGGGCGACGGCGTGGGCGTGGTCACGGTCGAAATGAAGGTCAACTTCATGCAGCCTGGCCGCGGCGAATTACGTGCCACCGCCCGCGTGCTGCACCGCTCGACCACCATGGCTTATTGCGAAGGCGAGATTCGCGACAGCGAAGGCCACTTCGTCGCCAAGGCGCTCGGCACGTTCAAATACATGCGGCGTCTCGCCGTCGGCCGCGAAGTGAGGCAACAGCGTTTGCGCAGCGACCCGTCGGCGAAACCCGGTCCGAGCGACGGCTGAGCGCCGCCTTGAACCGCGCGCGTGTCAGGGAGGCGCCTGCGCCTCCTGGCTCCGCCTTCGTGTAAGCCGTTCGAATCATCCGCCGATCCCATCGGCAACTTATGGAGACGATCGCCATGACCCAGATCAACCGCCAACTCGTGTTGGCATCGCGCCCGCAGGGGGCCGTGACCCCCGACAATTTCCGCCTCGTCGAAACGCCGCTCGCGCCGCTGGCCGAAGGCGAATTGCGCGTGCGTAATCACTACCTGTCCCTCGACCCCTACATGCGCGGCCGCATGAACGACAGCAAGTCGTATGCGCCGCCGCAGCCGCTGAACGAAGTGATGATCGGCGGCACGGTGGGTGAAGTGGTCGAGTCGAAAAATCCGAAGTTCGCAGTCGGCGACAAAGTCGTCGCGATGTTTGGCTGGCAAGAATACGGCACGTCGAACGGAACGGGCCTGCAGAAAGTCGACGACACGCATGTGCCGCTATCGGCCTATCTCGGCCCGGTCGGCATGCCCGGCGTCACGGCGTGGTACGGCCTGAACCGCATCATCGCGCCGAAAGCGGGTGAGACGGTGGTGGTCAGCGCGGCGAGCGGCGCGGTGGGCAGCGTGGTCGGCCAACTGGCGAAGCTGGCCGGCGCGCGCGCAGTCGGCATTGCCGGCGGCGCGGACAAGTGCCGCTATGTCACCGAGACGCTCGGCTTCGACGCGTGCGTCGACTACAAGGCCGGCAATCTCTATCAGGACCTCAAGGCGGTGACGCCGGACGGCGTGGACGGCTACTTCGAGAACGTCGGCGGTGAAGTGCTCGACGCGACGCTCGCGCGTATGAACGCATTCGGCCGGATCGCGCTGTGCGGGTTTATCGCGGGCTATGACGGCCAGCCGTTGCCGCTCAAGCATCCGTCGCTGATGCTCACGCAGCGTCTGCTGGTGCAGGGTTTCATCGTGAGCGAGCATATGGACGTATGGCCCGAAGCGCTCACGCAACTCGGCACGCTGGTTGCGCAGAAGAAGCTGCACTATCGCGAGACCATCGCGCAAGGACTCGATGCGGCGCCTGAGGCGTTCATTGGCCTGCTCAAAGGCAGGAACTTCGGCAAGCAACTCGTCAAGCTGATCTGAGCGCGGCGGCAGTCGGGCAGCCCACGCAAGGCGCCGCTCAATCCAATGGAGTGACACGATGTTCGATTTCGCAGGCAAGGTGGCGGTGATCACCGGTGCGGCCAGCGGCTTCGGCCGCGCATTCGCGCAGAAGGGCGCCTCGCTCGGCATGAAGCTCGTGCTGGCCGACGTGAATCCCGACGCGCTCGCGCAAACCGTCGACGCATTGCGCGCCGGCGGCGCCGAAGCGATCGGCGTGCCGACCGACGTCGCGAGCGCGGCGCAGGTCGAAGCGCTCGCGCAAGCTGCACTGACCGCCTACGGCAAGGTGCATCTGCTGTTCAACAACGCAGGCGTAGGCGCGGGCGGCTTTCTGTGGGAAAGCTCGGCGAACGACTGGTCGTGGGTGTTCGGCGTGAACGTGATGGGCGTCGCGCACGGCGTGCGGGTGTTCACGCCTATCATGCTGGCGCAGAACGAGCCCGCGCATATCGTCAACACGGCGTCCGTCGCGGGCTTGCTGTCGCCGCCCGCCATGGGCATCTACAACGCGTCGAAACACGCGGTGGTGTCGCTCACCGAAACGCTGTATCACGACCTGCAGCTGGCGCAGGCCGCGCAGGCGGGAACGGCAGGCGGCCAGGTCGGCTGTTCGCTGTTGTGCCCGGCCTTCGTGCCGACCGGCATCGCCAATGCGGAACGCGCGCGGCCTGCTGATCTGCGCAACGACAGCGGCCCGACCCGCTCGCAGATCGCCGCGGGCAAGCAGCTGCAGCGCGCGGTGCAGTCAGGCAAGCTGAGTGCCGACGACGTCGCAGACATCACCTTCGAAGCGATCGCGGCGCGGCGTTTTTACATCGTCACGCATCCGGGCATCATGGCAACGGTGAAGCTGCGCCACGAGGATATCGAGCAGTTGCGCAATCCCACTGATCCAATGTCGCTGAAGCCGGAAGTGAACAACGCCGGCTAGACGGGACGCTTGCCATATCGCCGGCGCCCGCTGAGATCCAGGGCGCCGGTTTCTTTTTGAACCGCGCCGGTTTATTTCAAACCTTCGGCGCTTATGCGCCATAAGACGCACCATGCCGCTGAATCCGAAGATCGAGCAGGTGCTCGATATGATCGAGCGGGCCAGGCGCCCGAAGCTCCATGAAATGACCGCGCAGGACGCGCGGGCCTCGTACGAAAAAAGCGCGCCGATTCTGGAGATCGCGAGCGCGCCGATGTTCGCGATCGAAGATCTGCAAATCGCGACACGCGACGGCGCGACGATTCGTGCGCGTCTGTACCATCCGGTCGAGCCGAGTTGGGCCGAGCCCGCGCCGGCGTTCGTGTATTACCACGGCGGCGGCTTCACGGTGGGTAGCGTCGATACGCACGATGCGCTGTGCCGGATGTTCGCGCGCGACGGCAATTGCGCGGTGTTGTCCGTGGACTATCGCCTCGCACCGGAATACAAATTTCCCACTGCCGTCGAGGACGCTTTCGACGCCTTGAGCTGGCTGCACGCGCACGCAGCCGAATACGGGCTGGACGCCGGCCGGCTGGCAGTGGGCGGCGATAGCGCGGGCGGTACGCTGGCCACGGTCTGCGCGGTGCTCGCACGCGACGCCGGTATCGAGCTCGCGCTGCAATTGCTGATCTATCCGGGCACGACCGGCCATCAGCAAACCGATTCGCACTCGCGCTTCGCCAACGGCTTTCTGCTGTCGGGCGACACGATTCAATGGTTCTTCGACCACTACGTGCGCGCGCGCAGCGACCGTGACGACTGGCGTTTCGCGCCGCTGGACGGCCAGCTTGGCGCGCCCGAATTCAGCGGCGTCGCGCCTGCATGGATCGCCACCGCCGAATACGATCCCTTGAGCGACGAGGGCGACGCCTACGCGGAGAAATTGCACGCGCTGGGTAACCGGGTCACGCTCAAGCGCTATCCGGGCATGATCCACGAGTTCTTCAAGATGGGCGGTTTCGTGCCGGACGTCGCGCAGGCGCATGCGGATGCCGCCGCGGCCTTGCGCGCGGCTTTCGATTCCGACTGAGGGCGTTCACCGGGTTGTCGGCGGCCAACGAGCCACCGGACCCTGGTCACGCGATCTCGCGTTCGATATTGAAGGCGAAGCTGCGCTCGAAGTCGCCGGGCCGCGCAATGCGATGCGAGCCGTTGTCGTCGCTGCGCTCGGCGACGGCCACGCTGATCACTTCGCCGTGCAGGGTCACGCGCAGTGCGGTCGTCCCGCGTGTGCCGTACTCCGGCGTTTCGATGAATGCAGCCGACAGCGCCCGTTCGCGTTCAAGCGGAATGCCGGTGGACGGCAGTTCGTCGTCGCGGGCGAGGCGCGGATCGCGCATCAGGTCGATCAGGCGTTCGAGCGGCGGCATCGCGTTGCGCGCGAGCAGCGTGCCCAGTTCGGCGCGCTTTTTGACGAGCTTCGGCCACGCGGTATCGAGCACCGCGTTCGAGATGCCGTGCGTGCCGGGTTCGAGCAGCGTCGGCGCGCGCTCGGAACGGTTGCAGTACCAGGCGAGTTCGCGGCGCGTCCAGTCGCCCACCAGCAGATTGAACCCGTTATAGATGTCGCCGGTTTGCGCGACGTGCCGCAGGTACGCGAGCGGCGTGCCGTGCGGGTTGCCATTCGAGTCGCGCGTGGCGCCGCTCAGCCAGTCGCTGACGAGCGTGCCGCGGGTCGGCGCGTCGGCGCGCATTTCGTGCGGCGCGCGGTAATTGGTCAGCGCGGCGAAGCGGCCGTCGCGCGACGAGCCGAGCCACGTGCCACCGCCTTGCAGATCACGCCCGGCCAGCACCGTCGGCGCGTCGTGCCACCAGCCGACCGGTTCGGCCGTGCGGCGAAAGAACTCGTCGCGATTGGCGGCAAGCGTGAAGAGCGGGCCGTCGACCGCGTCGGGTCGCCAGTCGAACACGATCAGGCACATCGGGGGCGTCTCCCGGTGGAGGCGTTGCAGTTGAAAAGGCCAGTAAAAAGCGGCGCCTGACTGCGCCGCTTCGTTCCCCGCGAGAATGTCAGACTTCGGTGGGCAGCCCGTAGGGCAGCGTAAGGAAGCGCAGCGCCGGGCCGTCCGCCGCGCCCAGATGTACCGAACCGTTTTCCAGCGCCGCGAGCTTGATCTCGACCAGCAGATCGACGCCGCCTTCCGGCGCCGACGCCGCGTTCACCACCATGCCGCACGGCTGGCCCGGATCGTCGGAATGGAACAGTTCCGCGCCCGCGCGCACCGTGTCGAGTTCGCCAGCCACATTGGCGAGCGAAGTGCGCCGCTTGATCGTGCCGCGATACTGGCTGCGCGCCACCACTTCCTGGCCGGGATAGCAGCCTTTGCGGAAATTCACCGCGCCCAGCACGTCGAAATTGACCATTTGCGGCACGAACTGCTCGACCACCGGCTGGGTGATGCGCGGCTCGCCCGCGCGAATGTCGAGCCAGTCCCACACGGCCGGCGAGACGCGTTTGAGCTTCTCGTCCAGCAAGGGCAGGTGCGACTCGATCTGCGCCTTCGGGCCGATCCACAGATAACGCAGGCGCCCGAGCGCGTCCGGTACGCGAATCAGCGAGCCCGCCGCGCCGTCCACTTTCACGTGCACGCCGTCCGGCAGCGCGTCGAACACATTCGAGAGCGCCTTGCGCACGTCGCCGGCAAGACCGATCACCGCCAGTTCGCCGCTCGCGTCAGTGAGTTTGGCTTTGGCGCGCAGCACGAACATGGAGAGCCGCTTCTGCACCGCGGCCTGCACGTCTTTCGACACCAGCAGGCGGATCGTATCGCCGCTGCGCCACGTGAGGAACGACGCCAGCAGACGCCCTTTGGCCGAGCAGTAACCGGCCAGGCGCGCATTGGCGGCGTCGAGGTGCTGGGTGTCGTTGGTCAACTGGCCGTGCAGGAAGCTTGCCGCGTCGTCGCCGGTGGCGTCGATCACGCCGAACTGCGTGAGCGGCATATACGCGCCTTGCTGAACGAGCGCGTCGAATTCATCGGCGGAGGGGCGCGGCAGCGCGGGAAGACTTGCCGGTGTGGCGGCGGCTGCCGTAGGAGCTGTGGTTGGAGGCGTGCCTGAAGCGGTAGCGAGCGGTGTGTTCATGGATTCCGGGAACAGTCAATTCTGACTTTGGCTAAGGCAAACAAGTATTATATGCAGTCCAACCCTGCCACGTTTCGCATGTCCCTGTTCAAGAAATGTTTCATTGCCGGCTCACTCGTCGTTGTGCTGGCCGCAGCCGCAATTGCTGGCGGATACCACTGGGCCACCAGCCCACTCGATCTGACCCCTGCGCAACTCGATGTCACGGTCAAGCCGCATAGCAGCTTGCGCAGCGTCACGCTGCAACTCAATCGCGGCGGCGTGCCGGTCGAAGCGGAGCTGTTCGTCATCATGACGCGGCTGCTCGGACTGCAAAGCGAGCTGAAGTCGGGCAACTACGAGTTCAAGACGGGCGTGACGCCGTATGAGGTGCTGCAGAAAATCGCCCGCGGCGACGTCAACGAATACGTGGCGACCATTATCGAAGGCTGGACCTTCAAGCGCATGCGCGCCGAGCTGGATGCCAATCCGGCGCTCAAGCACGACACGGCCGGGATGAGCGACGCCGACCTGATGAACGCGATCAACGCACCGGAGGCGTCGATCGGCAATGGCGAGGGACTGTTTTTCCCCGACACCTACCTGTTCGACAAAAACACCAGCGACCTCGACGTGTACCGCCGCGCCTACCGTCTGATGCGCCTGCGTCTGGACGAGGCGTGGACCGCGCGCGCGGCGAATCTGCCGTACAAGACGCCGTACGACGCGCTGACCATGGCGTCCATCATCGAAAAGGAAACCGGCAAGCCGTCCGACCGGCCCATGGTGGCCGCGGTGTTCGCGAACCGGCTGCGCGTGGGTATGCCGCTGCAAACCGACCCGACCGTGATCTACGGCATGGGCGACAGCTACAGCGGACGCATCAGAAAGAAAGACCTGCAGACCGACACTCCCTACAATACCTACACCCGCATGGGGCTGCCGCCAACGCCCATCGCGCTGCCCGGCGTGGCGTCGCTGCAGGCGGCGCTGAACCCGGCACCCAGCACCGCGCTGTATTTCGTCTCGCGCGGCGACGGCAGCAGTATCTTTTCCGACACCCTCGGCGATCACAACAAGGCCGTGGACAAATACATTCGAGGGCAATGATGGCGCGGGGCAAATTCATAACGTTTGAGGGCATCGACGGGGCGGGCAAGACCACCCACCTCAGCTGGTTTCGGGAGCGCCTCGAACGGAAAGTGGCAAGCACCGGCCGCGCGGTCGTCATGACGCGCGAACCGGGCGGCACGCCGCTCGGCGAGCAGATCCGCGAAATCGTGCTGCATCAGAAAATGGACCTCGAAACCGAGGCGCTGCTAATGTTCGCGCTGCGCCGCCAGCACCTGGCCGAAGTGATCGAGCCTGCGCTCGCACGCGGCGACTGGGTGCTGTCGGACCGTTTCACGGATGCGACCTTCGCCTATCAGGGCGGTGGCCGCGGACTGCCGCGCGACAAGCTGGAAACGCTGGAGCGCTGGGTGCAGGGCGGTTTCCAGCCGGACCTGACAGTGCTGTTCGACCTCGCGCCCGAAATCGCCAGCGAGCGGCGCAGTGCGGCACGCGATCCGGATCGCTTCGAGAGCGAATCGGCGGCATTTTTCAATCGCACCCGCGCCGAATATCTGCGCCGCGCCGAAGAAGCGCCGTACCGGTTCGCTATCATTGACTCCGCGCAGAGCATTACGCAGATTCAGAGAAGACTTGAAGAATTGATCGCAGTTCTTTGATTTAAAAAGAATATAACCGTGGTTTATATCGGTTTTCAGAGTTCATGCGGTACTGCATGTAACGTCTGCAACCGTTTGATCAAAAAGAGAAACAATGATTTATCCGTGGCAAGCCGATGACTGGAACCGCCTGCAGCAATTGCGCGGCCACTGGCCGCACGCCCTGTTGCTGCATGGGCAGGCGGGCATCGGCAAGCTGCGCTTCGCGCAGCATCTCGCGCAGGGCTTGCTGTGCGAGGCTCAGCAGGCCAACGGGGAGCCGTGCGGCGCGTGCGTGGCCTGCAACTGGTTCGCGCAGGGCAATCATCCGGACTACCGGATCGTCGTACCCGAGGCGCTGGCCGCCGAAGCGGGCCTGAACAACGCCGCGGACGAAAAAGCCGACAAGGCCGATGCCGACGAAGGCAAGAAGACGCGCACGCCCAGCAAGGAAATCAAGATCGAGCAGATTCGCGGTTTGCTCGACTTCGTCGGCGTGGGCTCGCACCGCGGCGGCGCGCGCGTGGTCGTGCTGTATCCGGCGGAAGGGCTGAATATCGCCGCGGCCAATGCGCTGCTGAAGACGCTCGAAGAACCGCCGGCGGGAGTCGTGTTCCTGATGGTGTCGGCGCGTATCGATCGCCTGTTGCCCACCATCATCAGCCGCTGCCGCCAGTGGCCGATGACCATGCCCGCGCCGGACGTGGCGACGAAGTGGCTTGCCGCGCAAGGCGTGGCCGAGGCGCCCGCGCTGCTCGCCGAAGCCGGCGGCGCGCCGCTCACGGCGCTCGCGCTCGCCAGCGACGAGAACCGCACGCTGCGCGACTGGACGCTCAAGCAACTGGCCGCCGGCCCGCAGTGCGACGCCTTCGCCTGCGGCGAGGCGTTGCAGAAGCTGCCTGTGCCGCTGGTGCTAGGCTGGCTGCAGCGCTGGATGTACGATTTGCTGGCGCAGCGCACGGCGGGCGCGCCCCGTTACTTCCCGCAAGCCTCGGCGGCATTGACGCGCTGCGCGTCGCAGGCCGACGCCAGCGCGTTCGCGCGCTTCATGCGCACTGTGACGCGCCAACGCGCCGTCGAGAACCATCCGCTGAATGCGCGGCTGGTGTTCGAAGAGCTGTTTATCGGCTATCGCGAGTTGTTCGCGTAAGCCGCCGCTGCGTGCGGGGCGCGTTCTCGGCCGCTGGCGCGCCGCGCCTCACAGCCGGCGCCGGCCCGCCATTCGTCCTGCGCCGTTCGTCCGCCGTTCGTCCATTATCCGCTTCCATCTCACGTTCAACGCACCATGAGCCTTTCCTACCGCGATGCCACGCTCGACGATCTGCCCGCTATCGTCGCCATCTACAACTCGACGGTGCCGTCGCGGCAAGTCACCGCCGATCTCGAGCCGGTCAGCGTCGAAAGCCGGCTGACCTGGTTTCACGCGCATGGCCCGCACAAGCGTCCGTTGTGGGTGGTGGAAGACTCGCAACAGCCCGGCCGCGTGATCGCATGGCTGAGCTTTTCGGACTTTTACGGCCGCCCGGCCTATCTGCGCACCGCCGAAGTCAGCATCTATCTCGACGAAAGCGCGCGTGGCAAGGGTCTCGGCAAGCAATTGCTGGCGGCTTCGCTAGCGGCGGCGCCGGCGCTCGGCATCGATACCGTGCTTGGCTTCATCTTCGGCCACAATGACGCGAGCTTGCGCCTGTTCCGCGGCTTCGGTTTCGACACGTGGGGCTCGTTGCCGCGCGTGGCCGTGCTGGACGGCGTGGAGCGCGATCTGGTGATTCTCGGCAAACGCCTCGACGCCGCCGCGACAGCTCCGGCCGCCGCCTGATTCCCTTCGAGCCAGCCCTACGCAGGACACCCCCATGTTTGTCGACTCGCATTGCCATATCAACTTCGAAGGACTCGCCGACCGCCTGCCGCAGGTGTTCGAGAACATGCGCAGCCATTCGGTCACGCATGCGCTGTGCGTGTCCGTTGATCTCGAAACGCTGCCTTCCGTGCTGGATATCGCCAGCCGCTATGACAACGTGTACGCGTCGGTCGGCGTGCATCCGGATCACGAGCACATGCGCGAGCCGAGCGTCGCCGAACTGGTCGAACTGGCCGCGCATCCCAAAGTGGTCGCGATCGGCGAGACCGGCCTCGACTACTACCGGCTGGAAGGCCGCACCATCGCCGACATGGAATGGCAGCGCGAGCGCTTTCGCACCCATATCCGGGCGGCGCACGCCGCCAACAAGCCGCTGATCATCCATACGCGATCGTCGTCGGAAGACACGCTGCGCATCATGGCCGAGGAGCGCGCAGGCGAGCCGGGCGGCGTGATGCATTGTTTCACCGAGCCGTGGCATGTCGCCGAACAGGCGCTTGCGCAGAATTTTTACATCTCGTTGTCGGGCATCGTCACGTTCAAGAGCGCGACGGACGTGCAGGACGTCGCGCGCCGCGTGCCGCTGGAGCGTTTGCTGATCGAAACCGACTCGCCGTATCTCGCGCCCGTGCCGTATCGCGGCAAGCCTAATGAACCAGCGTACGTAAGTTATGTCGGACGGTTCATCGCGCAACAACGCGACATGCCGGAAGCGGCGCTGGCCGAGGCGACCACGCAAAACTTCTTCCGCCTTTTCAAGATTCCCGCGCCGGTTGGTGCGTGAGGCGTAAAGTCGATAAATATCAAGAGGATAGGGAATTTTCCTAAAGTTAAATATGAGAGAAATTTCGATGTCGTTGAGTGCCCAGCAGGACACTTACGCAGGCGTGACAACGCGTGGCGCGCTGGCTTCGGCACGGCGCGGCGTCTCGCGCTTCACGTTCGCCGCTGCGCTCGTTTGTGCCGCGCTGACTTCGCTGGCGGTGTCGCCGGCCCAGGCGGCGCCGGTCGATTCGTTGATCAAATCGGTGAAGTTCGACGACGTGGACGGCGTCAACAAGTTGCTCGCCAAGGGCATGGACCCGAACAGCGTGGATAACCAGGGCATTCCGCTGCTGGTGCTGGCCGCGCGCGAGAAATCGGACAAAGTCGGCGCTGCGCTGCTCGCCAATCCGAAGACCAACATCGAGATTCAGGACAAGGCCGGCGAGAACGCGATGATGATGGCCGCGCTGAACGGCGATCTCGCCTTCGTCAACCAGTTGATCGCGAAAGACGCCGAGGTCAACAAGAAGGGCTGGGCACCGTTGCACTACGCGGCGGCGAACGGCAACGACGACATCGTCAAGGTGCTGCTCGACCATTCGGCCTACGTCGACGCCGGCTCGCCGAACGGCACCACGCCGCTGATGATGGCCGCGCGCGGCGGCCACGTGTCGACCGTGAAGCTGTTGCTCGACAACGGCGCGGACCTGACGGTGAAGAACCAGATCGGCATGACGGCGCTCGATTTCGCGAAGACCTACAAGGAGCCGGACGTGGTCGAAGGGTTGACCGCGCGCCTGCAGCAGATGCAACAGAAATAGTGCGCGCGGCTCGCGGCGGCCGGTTTGCCGGCGGCTTGGGGCGGGTAGAGGGTCTATGCGCTCTGCCGGCGGCTGGAGCGCGAGTCGAAGGTGTATGCGCTCCGTCGGCAGTCTGGAGCGCGAGCCGAAGGTGTATGCGCTCTGGCGGGCGAATTGGAGCGCGAGTCGAAGATCTACGCGCTCTGTCGGCGGCCCGGAGCGCGGGTCGAAGGTCCACGCGCTCTGCCTGCCGCCTGAAGCGCCAATCGAAGGCCCACCCGCACTGACAGCCATCTGAGCTCCTGTCAAAAGCCCGCTCGGTCTGCCTGCCGCGACGGGCGCAGCCCGCGAAACGCTGCCGTGGTACCGCTGGAGCACGCAAGTGCCGGAGCACTTGCCGCCGCCAACTCACCCGGCTTAAAAAAAGTGCCTGAAGATAGCGGTGGCGCGCACGCTTGCGCTTCGCAAAACAGTGCAGAATGTCGACTTTGGCGCGCCACATGTGCGCGCCCTTTGGATGCGGCGAAAGACCGCCTGATAAACGACCCTGGAAAGGAACACCATGCTGCGGGCTTTGATTTTCGCCAGCGCGCTCGCCGTACCGCTATCGGCAGCCGCGTTTACGGGAGGCGACCTCAACAAGCTGTGCACCAAGACGGACGTGGCATCGCGTAGCGCGTGCGCCGCTTATATCGAAGGCGCCGCTGACGGCATCTTCAACACCATCGACGCGATCGGCGGCACGACCGGCCCGCGCGTCGGCCAGTACTTCTGCCTGCCGCAGGACGCGCGCTCGGCGCAGCTGACCGACGCGGTGCGCAAATATATCGCTGAGAATCCGATCGTCGCCGGCTATAACGCCAGCACGGCGATCTCGCTCGGGCTCGGTAAAGCGTTTCCCTGCAAGAGCGGCAGTTGAAATGAAGCACGGCTGATGCCCTGCGCGTCGGCATCCGGCGTGTTGGGCGTTTCGGCCCATGAGGGTTTTCCGGTTTTTCAGCCGTGGGCACTTCGGAGCGGTTCTCACCGCTCCACCTGAGATTCGGTCTCAACGCCGGCTGTCCGCTTGCAGAGGCGGCTGGCCTCGCCACCTTTCGCGGATCGCGCGGAAGAACAATCTAAGATGTCAGTAGGCAGGCCGTGCAGTCGTGCGGCCTCGCGTCCGCTTCAGCGGCACCTGGCGACCGGCGCCGCCCGGCAGCCGGGCGCCTTTCGCCACTCCGCAGCCACACCGCGGCCATGCCGGTGGCCGATTCCGCGCCGGCCCAGCTCAGCACTCATGCCAGGAGGACATTCCCCTTCATGCCTACTCTCGACGACCTCAGCCGTATCGCCGAAGCGCCGCTGCACACGTGGCTCGGCGCGTTGATCGTCTCGGTGATCGCGGTGGTGCTGGCCGTGGGCATCCATCGGGTCGGCGCGCGTATCGTGACGCGGCTCGCGCGGCCTTATCCGCTCACCAGCGTGGTGCTGCGCTATATCGACAGGCCTGCGCTATTCATGCTCGTGATCCTCGCGCTGGAGGCAGTGGGCTGGGAAGCGCCCGACACGCTGACCTTCATCACGCCGTTGCGCGACGCCGCCGCAATCGCGCTGATCGGCGCGATCACCTGGCTCTCGGTGCGCTCGGCGGCGGCGATCGGCGAGGCGATCATTCAGGCCCATCCGCTCGATACCGCCGACAACCTCCAGGCGCGCCGCATCCATACCCAGGCGCGCGTGCTCGCGCGTTCGGTGATGTTCGTGATCGTGATCGTCGGCGTGGGCGGCGCATTGATGACGTTCCCCAATGTCCGGCAGATCGGCGCGAGCCTGCTGGCGTCCGCGGGTGTGGCGGGACTGGTCGCCGGTATCGCCGCGCGGCCGGTGCTCGGCAATCTGATCGCCGGCTTGCAGATTGCGCTGTCGCAGCCGATCCGTCTCGACGACGTCGTCGTGATTCAGGGCGAGTGGGGGCGTATCGAGGAAATCACCGGCACGTATGTATCGGTGCGTCTGTGGGATCAACGTCGGTTGATCGTCCCGCTGCAATGGTTTATCGAAAACCCGTTTTCGAACTGGACCCGCAGCAGTTCGCAGATCATCGGCACGGTGTTTCTCTACGTCGACTACCGCATGCCGCTCGCGCCGTTGCGCGAAGAACTCGCGCGCATCGTCGAGGACGCGCCCGAGTGGGATCGCCGCGTGCAGGTGTTGCAGGTGACGGACGGCACCGAGCGCTCGATGCAATTGCGCGCCCTCGTCAGTTCGCTCGATTCCGGCCTGAACTGGGATTTGCGCTGCCGGGTGCGCGAGGGATTGCTCGACTACATTCAGAAGCACTACCCGCAGTACCTGCCGCGGGCGCGCGCGGAAGTGTCGGCGGAACTCGAAGCCGGCAAAGGCGAAGCGCTCGACTGGGTGCCGCGCAGCACGCAGACGCCGGCCGGCAGCACGGCCGCGCACACCGAGGCCGATCCGGTGGCGAGTCGCGCCGCGAGGCCGCCGGCGGGCGAACTGCCGCAGCATGTGAAGGAAAAAGTTTGACGGCGGTCTGACGGCGGGCTTGACAGCGATCAGACAGCGAATCAGGCATGCGGCCAGACAAGCGGTCAGACAAGCGGTCAAACAGGCGATCAAACAGGCGATCAAACAGGCGATCAAACATGCGGCTTGAGGGCGTTTTGACGGCGGCTTGACAGCAGTCCGGCGGCAGGTTCGATCGCGGCTCTAACCACGGCTTTGACCACGAAACCGCCAGACTGTGGCACGCCGACGCCGATGAATGCAACTGATCGGGCACTAAAGCGGTCGAACCGTCCACTCACTCACGAAGCCGGCGCGGCTTCGCGTGTCTCATTGTGTTTTGGGTTCTCCTCGCGCGATGGCGCACGAGACGAGACATCGCGAAAGACCCGATGATCGATACGCGAGCGCGCCGCGCGAACCAAGGAGGACATGCAACATGGGCCGACTCATCGTCGTGTCGAATCGCGTCGCAACGCCGACGGAAACCAAAGGATCGGCCGGCGGCCTCGCGGTCGGCGTATTCGGTGCGCTGAAAGATGCCGGAGGCGTGTGGTTCGGCTGGAGCGGCGACGTGGTCAGCGAGACCGTCGCCAACGCGGGTCCGACGCTGGAGCAGGACGGCGCGGTGACCTTCGCGACCGTGGGTCTGACGCGCAAGGATTACGACCAGTACTATCGCGGCTTTTCGAACGCGACGCTGTGGCCGGTGTTCCACTACCGCAACGACCTCGCACGCTACGAGCGCGAGGAGTACGCGGGCTACCGGCGCGTCAATGCGTGGCTCGCGCACAAGCTGATCAAGCTGCTCGAACCCGACGACGTGATCTGGATTCACGACTACCATCTGATCCCGTTCGCCGAGGCGCTGCGCAACGAGGGCGTGACGAACCGCATCGGCTTCTTCCTGCATATTCCGTTTCCCGCGCCGCAGATCCTGCTCAACATTCCGCCGCATGAAGAACTGGTGAAGTCGCTGTCGTGCTACGACCTGCTGGGCTTCCAGACCGCCACCGACGAACTCGCGTTCAAGGATTACGTCACGCGCCACGCCCGCGGTACGGTGGGCGCGGACGGCGTGGTCGAAGCATTCGGCCGCAAGCTGCGCACCGGCGTGTACCGGATCGGCGTGTTCCCCGACGAAATCGCCGAGCAGGCGAAGCGCTACGAAAGCCGTCAGCACGTGCTCGACCTCAAGCAGAGCCTGGAAGGCCGCAAGCTGATCATGAGCGTCGACCGGCTGGATTATTCGAAGGGGCTCGTCGAGCGGTTCCGCGCCTTCGAGCATCTGCTGGAGCGCTCGCCGGAATGGCGCGGCAACGTCACGCTGGTGCAGATCGCGCCGCCCACGCGCTCGGACGTCGCCACCTACCAGAAGATTCGCCAGGATCTGGAGTACGAAGCAGGGCGCATCAACGGCCGTTACTCGGGACTCGATTACACGCCCATTCGCTATCTGAACCAGCAGTACGACCGCTGGAAGCTGATGTCGCTATTTCGTGAATCGCAGATCGGTTTTGTGACGCCGCTGCACGACGGCATGAACCTGGTCGCGAAGGAATACGTCGCCGCGCAGAATCCCGACGACCCCGGCGTACTGGTGCTGTCGATTTTCGCGGGCGCGGCGGCGGAGCTAACGGGCGCGCTGCTCGTCAATCCACACGACGCAATCGGCATGTGCGAAGCGTTGCAGCGCGCGTTGCAGATGCCGCTCGACGCGCGTCAGCGGCGCCACGAGATCAACATGGCGGCGCTGCGCAAGAACGATCTGGGTGTCTGGCGCGATACCTTCCTGCGCGATCTGCGCAGCGTGCCGGTGCAGAAGCCGGGCAAGGGCGGCGGGCATAAATGACGGCATGTATCGACCAGTGCGTGGCCCGCTCGTCGAGCGGACGTTTCGCCGCGTGCGGGCGCGTAGCGGCGCCATGGAGCGCGCACGCATACGCGGCTGAACGTCAGGCGGACGCATGTTGACCACATTGGCTGTCGCGGGTTACCGGTCGCTGCGCGAGTTGATCGTGCCGCTCGGCCGCCTGAACGTGATCACAGGCGCCAATGGCAGCGGCAAGTCGAGCGTGTATCGGTCGCTGCGGTTGCTGGCGGAGACGGCGCGCGGCGGGGTGATTACTTCGCTGGCGCGCGAGGGCGGCCTGCCATCCACGTTGTGGGCTGGTCCTGAGCGCTTTTCGCGGGCGGTGCTGGCCGGCGAGTTTCCGGTCGAGGGCACGCGGCGCAACGAGCCTGTGAGTCTGCGGCTAGGCTTTGCCGGCGACCAGTTCGGCTATGCGATCGATCTCGGTCTGCCGGCGCCAGAGCGGCCGTCACCTCCCATTCCCAGCAAGTTCACGCTTGATCCAGTCATCAAGCGTGAATGCATCTGGAGCGGCCCGGTGCTGCGGCCTTCAGCCTTGCTGGTGGACCGGCACGGCCCGGCGTTGCGCACGCGCGATGAGCGTGGCGACTGGCAAACCATTCCGCAACCCGTCGCCAGCTTCGACAGCATGATGACGGAGTTCTCCGATCCACGCACCGCGCCCGAGATGGTCACGGTGCGCGAGCAGATCCGCTCGTGGCGCTTCTACGACCATTTCCGCACCGACGCCGAAGCGCCCGCGCGTCTGCCGCAGATCGGCACGCACACGCCGGTGCTCGCGAACGACGGCGCGGACCTCGCCGCGGCCTTGCAAACTATCCGCGAGATCGGCGACCCGGCCGCGCTCGACGCCGCCATCGACGACGCCTTTCCAGGCTCGCGCCTCGACATCGCGACCCAGGACGGCCGCTTCGAAGTGGTGATGCAGCAGCATGGCTTGCTGCGAGCGCTGAAAGGCGCGGAGCTGTCGGACGGCACCTTGCGCTACCTGCTGCTGGTCGCGGCGCTGTTGACGCCGCGTCCGCCCGAACTCCTCGTGCTGAACGAACCCGAAACGAGCCTGCATCCGGATTTGCTGCCGGCGCTCGCCCGCCTGATCGCGCAAGCCGCCACGCATTCGCAGGTGCTGGTGGTGTCGCACGCGGCGCGGCTGATCGCGTCGCTCGAGCGCGAGGAGGCGAGCCAGTCGATCGTGCTGGAGAAACACTTCGGCGCGACCCGTATCGCCGACCCGGACGATCGAGATTTGCCGCCGTGGAAATGGCCGGCGAGATAACCGCACAATCGTATCGGCGGCGCGCCGCATGTAAGCTGGATGTAACAGCGCCGAGAAAATGCAAGATTGGCGGTTTTTTGTTGTCCCGTAGTGAATAATGCATCGATGCCGGTCCTGCATCGCGCCCGAGCGCGACCATTGCATTGATCGGAGGTATCGGCGCTGTCATACGCAGCGCCGCTGACGTGCACCGCCCAAGGCGCAAGCCCGTCAGCTTACGGAGACACAATATGAAGATTGCGCAGATCGCCCCTCTGACCGAATCGGTGCCGCCGAAGCTTTACGGCGGCACGGAGCGCGTCGTGTCGTACATCACCGAGGCGCTGGTCGAACTCGGCCATGACGTGACGCTGTTCGCAAGCGGCGATTCCGTGACCAGCGCGAAGCTCGAAGCCGTCTGGCCGCGCGCGCTGCGGCTCGACCCGGGCATTCGCGATCGCGTCGCGCCCCATATGCTGCTGATGGAACTGGTGCGCCGCCAGGCCGAAGACTTCGACGTTCTGCATTTTCACCTCGACTATTACTCGTTCTCGGTTTTCAAGCGTCAGGAAACGCCGTTCGTAACGACCATGCACGGCCGGCTCGACTTGCCGGAGCAACAGCCGGTATTCGACACCTTTAACACGGCGCCCGTGATCTCGATTTCGAACGCGCAGCGCCATCCGCTGCCGCAGGCCAAGTGGTTGACCACCGTGTATCACGGCTTGCCTGAGCAGCTCTATACGCCGCAACCGGTCGAGCAGAAGTACCTGGCGTTTCTCGGCCGGATTTCGCCGGAAAAGCGGGTCGACACGGCGATCCGGATTGCCGGCCGTTGCGGTATGCCGATTCGCATTGCGGCGAAGGTGGACGCGGCCGACCGCGAGTATTTCGAACGCGACATCCGTCCGTTGCTGGATTTGCCCTATGTGGAGTTCATCGGCGAGATTGCGGATCATCAGAAGGCCGAGTTCCTGTCCGGTGCGCACGCGTTGCTGTTTCCGATCGACTGGCCCGAGCCGTTCGGTCTCGTGATGATCGAAGCAATGGCATGCGGCACGCCGGTGATCGCGTTCAACCGCGGCTCGGTGCCGGAAGTGCTGGAAGACGGCGTGACGGGCTTTATCGTGGAAGACGAGATCGGCGCCGTGGCGGCGGTCAATCGTCTGCACAAGATGCCGCGTGCGGGCGTGCGGCAGCGCTTCGAGGAGCGCTTCACCTCGCACCGCATGGCTCAACAGTATGTGAACGCGTATCAGTCGGTGATTCGCGCGCAGAAGCGTTCGCGCTTCAAGGTGATCGATACGTCGGGAAGCTGATCCGAAGGGATTCAGCCAACGCGGCGGGATAAAAAAGAGCGGCGATGCGTGGTGCGCACCGCCGCTTTTTATTGCCGCATCACTCGGAACAGCGAGGCGCCGCGGACGGCCGGGACTTGTGCGTCAGGCCATGCGGTACGCCCGCGCTGAACCTCGGCCCACAAAAGCTCACCGGCGCGGCGCGTGCCGCGTTGTTTGCAATGCACAGGCGGTCCGCGTGGGATTGCGTCTGATCCGGCCACCGCTGCTCACGGAACCCGGCGGATCAGACGCACACCCCGCAGACCGGCAATCGGACCGCGCGCGTTAGATCTTCAGACGCGAGACCTTGGTGCCTTGCAGTGATACATCGGCCATCAGGCCGGCATTGGTGAGCACGAACACCTCGACCGGCGCCGTTGCCGTGTTGGTGTCGATCGCGCCGTTTGCGCCCATCTTCACCAGCGCGACCGAGGCGTCGCCGCCCGCCGACCAGCCGTCGGCATTGCGGAATTTATCCAGTGCATCCTGCGTCATGAACAGGAAGATGATCGCCTTGGATTGCGCACCTGCCTGAAAGCCGAACGAACCGGAAATCGTGCTGTAGTAGCCGACCGTGCCGCCGCCGACCCGCAGCGAGCCTTCGCCGTACTGACCGCCGACGATAAAGCCCACCTGAAGTACCGACGGGAAAACGAGAACGCCGCGCGCCTTCGAGACCAGTTCGCGCGAGCCTTGCACGGTCGTGAAGAGCCGCGACATGGTGCCTTCGACGCTAGCGTCGATCGACTGGCGTTTGGATGCGTCGGTGGCGGGTGTGTCAGGGTTGCCTTTGTTCGTCGTACAACCAGCGAGTGCAAGGCCTCCGAAAGCGAGCGCAGCGGTAGTCTTCAACATGAAGTTTCGTCTTTGCATCGTTTTTCTCCGTCATGGTTCCGGGGCGCAACCTCATTTGATATTGCCGGGTTGCCTTTGAGTTATATCACACGCAAGCACAAATGGCGCGCTTCCTTGGCAGGCCAAGAGCCTTGTGTGACGGGGGTTTCGGGCAAATCGTAAGACGTCGTGCTGTAATTTTGACTGCTGCGGGAGCCTGCGGCGTAGCCGCGCGCGCCGCGCGTTGGAATGGTTCCGGGGAAATCGTGCCTGATTTGATTGGGCTCAATGGAAGGGTACCCGTGAGCGCATCGACGGATCATTTTTACCGATTTTTCGCCGGGCGTATAAGCGTTGCAATCAAACTGAAAGTGTTGCTTCGACGCCGCAGATCTGATGCCGGATCGGATGAGCACTTTCATCCGTGATTCGCCGGACTTTTGACCGCAGGCGGACGCCGCAATACGCGACGCACCATGCCGATCAACATGCCGAGCAGGAACAGCGTCACGGCCGGCACGATCCAGTAGCCGACGAATGCATGCCAGAGGTAAGCCATCAGCGTAGCGCGGCGCACGCTGTATTCATTGCGGGCGTCCTGTTGACGCGCCGCGTTCGCGGCCAGCACCTCGCTTGGGCAGCCTGCGGCTTGCGCCTCATCGGGCTTGCCGCGGCAGCGCGCAGGGGCGCCGGCGGCGCGTTGTGCGTCGGTGAAATTCCAGCTGGTGAGCGCGCGGTCGAGGTCGACGGCGTTGTACGCCATTTCCTCGCGAATCTCGCTCACCACCACGATCGCCACGGGCACCGCCCAGAATATGATGACGACCAGCCACCGCCTCAGCCAGCGGTTTTTATGCTTCGATACCATCCTTGCCTCCGATGGATGCTCTGCAGCACCAACGACAAGATGGCGGCCCGTCTAATGTTGTATATGGGGGTGGGCCGTCTCCGCAGCCATCATAGAAGAAAAATGGCGCGTTCGGGCGGGTGGACAGTGAAGGGCGGGGCGGGAGGCAGGCAAACAGCGCGCCGGATACGGCGTCGCTGTGTTCGAACGGAAAGCGCTCGTGCGCCGCGCTCGTCGCGCGGCGCCGATTCGCTATGTTTGACTTGCTGTGATCACTTGGACGGCGCGGACGACAGGCAACTCTTCATGAACGCCTTGCGGTCATCACCCTTCTTGTCGGTGGCTTGCGTGTTGCACGCCTTCATCTTGTCCTGCTGGCTCATCGGCGCGGCGGCGGCCGGCTTGGCGGACAGGCAGGTCTTCATGAATGCCTTGCGGTCGTCGCCCTTCTTGTCGCCGGCCTGCTTGTTACAGTCGGCCATTTTCGTTTGCTGGCTGTTCTCCGCGAACACCGGCGAAACGAGGACAGCGCCCAGCACCAGCGTAGCGATAGCGGATTGGATTTTCATGTGACACTCCATCGGTGGTGAAAACGTTTTTGGTCGTTCATGCGCGCGGGCGTCAACGGTATCCAGGACCCTCGGCACGTCCATTATGGCAAATGCTGTCTGCCAGAACGGCCAAAACAGCAATCCGGTTGACACGCGCTCACGCTGGTTTTCCCCTACGTGGCGGGGATTCGCGCCGGATTGGAGAATGAAAGGACAATGGCGGCCATGTCGAATTATGTTATGCATTCCAGATTAATTGCATAAGGCGAATACAAACGAATTAGCACGGCATCATTCGATAGAATGAATCTGGAAATTCAAACATGCTTTGTGCATTGCTGCAGGTGCAATTGAATAGTAAATCGGCATGAAATTCTGTATCCCGATATATGGGTAATATTGACCGCGATGCATGCCGCGGTTGCGTCGCTGGTCCACTTCCCCGCACCGTCCCAAGGAGGCTCTCCATGCACTATCTGTTGATGTATGACCTGGTGTCCGACTACCTGGAACGGCGTGCCGTATACCGCGACGAGCATCTGAAGCTCGCGTGGGCCGCCGCGGGGCGCGGCGAACTGCTGCTGGGCGGCGCGTTGAGCGAGCCCACCGACACCGCTGTTCTGCTCTTTCAGAGCGACTCTCCCGCAGTCGCCGAAGCCTTTGCCCAAGCCGATCCCTATGTGCTCTCCGGTCTCGTGACGCGCTGGCGCGTGCGTGAATGGACGACGGTGGTCGGCGAGGGCGCGGCAAAGCCGGTACGTTGAAACCCAATCGAGCGGGTCGTATCGGAGAAGCGCTGAGCCGCGCAGTCAGTCGGCGGGTGGCGCGCTGCGTTCGCCGCGTCGCACAGGCCGATGTCCACGCGCTCATGTACCGCGCATAGTCTTTCCGGGCGCGGCTTCCCCGCACCTGTTCCTCACAAAGCCGCAAGCGAAATGCATCGAAATATCGAGTCGAGGAGATCGCCGATTCATTAAAGCCTATTCACGCGTGATGCCTAAATGTTGTGCGCTGCAATAGCGTCGTTTTGTGCCCGGAAGCAACAGGAGTTCTGTGACGGTAATGCGAGAAAAGACGCAGCAAAAAGGACAAGATTGTTTCTATCCGTAACACTTGTCTCACTCATATTCACGGAAACCCTGGGGATGGTATGCTTCGTGCACAAATTCTCCCATGCACGAGTGAGACCACGTTTTGTGCTTCGCAATAGGGATAAGCCGCACTAAGAAAGGGCGGGTTTGACCAGCTGACAGAACGTACAAAACATATTTGTGCAACCGCGGGCTGCACACGAATCGTGAAAGTTGAATTCGTGGCGTCCCAAAGCCGCGGCCCGGCCAGGCTGCGTGGAGAAAACCCAATGTTTTTCGATGAGCTAAGCAATGACGAATGGGCGCTGCTGGCAGCGCTTGTCTCAGACGAGCCGGCCGTCCGTTTAAACCGGCGTGGCCGGCCTCGCGCCGAACCGCGCATCGTGGCGAACGCCGTCCTGTGGATTCTCACAACCGGTGAACCCTGGTCGAAACTGCCCGGCCGTTACCCGTCGGGTCCCACTTGCCGGCGCCGCTTTGAAGAGTGGCAATTGAACGGCACGCTGCTGGAGATGGTTCGGCTGTTGTCGCAAACCGGTCGCACTTTTGCGTACGTCCCTCAACCGGCGCCGCCCGTCGCGGCCAAACCCGCCGCACCGGTAGCGGAAAGCCCCCGCACGCGCGACGAGAATCTGCGTGGCGTGTCGTGGAGAAGTCCCGAGTCGTGGCAGGCGCCCGGTATGTCGAGCAGCCTCGCCAACTGGCGTTCGGCCGATCCGATTGCCGACATGACGCGGCAGTTGTCCGGGGTTGCTAATGGAACTTCAAACGGAGTTTCAGGCGCGGTTTCAAGCGGACTTTCAAGCGGTGTGGCGAACGGCATGACGAACGTCTCGCCAGTGTCGCGCGCACCGGCGTCGCACGGTGCAGCGCCTGCGCGGTATGTCGCGCGCGCAGAACTGCCTCGCGCGGACGAAGCGGGCGCGGTGAATGCGGCCATGCACGGTTTGAACTCCGCCATCGCGTCGGCGCGCGGCACGCCCGCGCCCGATGATCGGCGCAGTCCGCTGTCGATGAGTCTCGCGCCTCGCGGCACGGAAATCGCCGACCGCGGCTATGTGATCTATGTCTCGGCTGAGCGGGTGCCGAACGCCATGTATCGCGCATGGGCGGAAATCATGAAGGACGGCAAACGCGTCGAGCGCTCCGGCCTCGTCGGCCCGCGCTTTGAGGATGCGCAAGCGGCAGAGCACTACGCGCTGGACTGGGCGCGCCAGTGGATCGACCGTGAATGCCTCACGCTGGCAGCGGCAGCTGAATCAGCAGCATCGGCGCATGCGTCAGCGAACCCGGCGCACGCCGCGGCTCGTCCGTTGCCAGCCTTGCGCCATGTGCCGGAGCCCGTCGCGGTCAATCACGGCGCGCCTTTGCATGGACCGCTGAACGCGTTCCGTGGCCCGCTGCGCCGTTATCCCGGCGAACCGGCGGCTGTCAACGCAGCAACCGAGAGCAGTGCATCAGACCGTTTTCCGTCGTACACAGAACTCATCTCCCACGCGGGATGAGCGCGGCGGCTAGCACGGCATTTCCCCGCGGCCGGTAGGAGCAACCGCCGCAGGTTCCCGCTTCATTCGTTGTGATTCAATGGTGATGTCAGCAGGACGCCATTCCTGACGCCCTGGATTGACGTGCGTTACTGGCGTCCGTAGGTGTCGTCGAAGCGCACGATATCGTCTTCGCCGAGATACGAACCGGACTGGACCTCGATCATTTCGAGCGGCATCTTGCCGGGGTTTTCCAGGCGGTGGGTGACACCCAGCGGAATATAGGCCGATTCGTTTTCGGAGACGATAAAGCGCTCTTCACCGCGCGTGACGAGCGCCGTGCCGCGCACGACGATCCAATGTTCGGCGCGGTGATGATGCATTTGCAGCGAGAGCCGCGCGCCTGGTTTCACCACGATCCGTTTGACCTGGAAGCGCTCGCCGGTGTCGACCGAATCGTAGTTGCCCCACGGGCGGTGCACCTTGCGATGATTGGCCGCCTCCAGTCCGCCGTCGTTGCGAATCCGTCCCACGATCTTCTTGACGTCCTGCACGCGCGACTTGTCGGCTACCAGAATGGCGTCGGCCGTTTCAACCACCACGAGATCCTGCGTGCCCACGCAGGCAATCAGGCGTCCTTCCGAATGCGCGAAGGTCGAGGCGGCGCCTTCGAACATCACACGTCCACGCCCTACGTTCTGATCGGCGTCCTTGTCCGAGATGTCCCAGATCGCGTCCCACGAACCCACGTCGGACCAGCCCGCCTGCAAAGGCACGACGATGCCCGAGGCCGCGCTCTGATCGTTGCCGAGCTGTTCCATCACCGCGTAGTCGATCGAATTCGACGGTGACGCGCTGAACGCGTCGCGTTGCAGACGGAAGAAGTCGCCGTCCGCCTTGCCGCCCGCGAAGGCCGCGTCGCAGGCTTCATAAATGGCCGGCTGGAAATGGCGGATCGCCTTCAGCCAGGTGGACGCACGCATGATGAAGATGCCGCTATTCCACCAGTACTCCTGCGATTCGATATAACGCTGCGCCAACTCCAGATGCGGCTTCTCGACGAAGCGATCGAGCTTGTGTGCGCCGATCTTGCCGATGGTTTCGACACCCGCGTCCTGTGCATCATTAGTCGTGCCAAGCGCCGCGCCGATACGAATGTAGCCATAGCCCGTTTCCGCGCGCGTCGGCACGATACCCATCGTGACGATATGACCAGCTGCCGCGTGCTGCACGCCGGTCGCCACTGCCGCATGAAATCCGTCGATATCCGTGACAGCGTGATCGGCGGGCATGACCACCATGATGCCGTCTTCGTCCTGCGCGGCGACGGAGAGGGCGGCCACCGTGAGCGCCGGCGCCGTGTCGCGTCCGGTGGGCTCGAGAATCAGCCGGGTTGGCTTGCCGCTCGTGCGCAGTTGCTCGGCGGTCGTGAAGCGCTGGTCTTCATTAGCCACCACGACGAGTTGCTCGGTAAGCGGATAGCCGGCTTCAAGTCCGTCGAGACGGCGCGTGGTGGATTGCAGCAGCGAATCTTCGCCGAGCAGGCCGATGAGCTGCTTTGGGTGCTGTTCGCGCGACATCGGCCACAACCGCGTGCCGGAGCCGCCTGCCAGAATCACGGGATGAACCTTGAGCTTGACGTTCAGGGACTTGACTTGCATAGACCGGGTGTCGGCGGGCGTGGCCGTAACCGGAGCTGTCATGATGGACTCCTCGAGGCTGGGTGAATGCGTCGAGTTTTATCACGAACTCAGGAATCAATAAAAGCGCGTTAAATAGAAACTATATAAAGCGCCCAATAAATTTATCCATTTCGTGAAGAAAAAATGTCCGGATAATTTTTTAAAAAGAAAAATTACCCGAAAAAAATCCCGCACCATTTTTTTATCGTCATTCATGCCGCAGAATAACGACAGAAGGCGCTGCGTAAGCTTCGTAGGAAAACGCTCAGAAAGCATGAAATTGGCTCGTATAAACGCTTGCCGGGCATCAGTCAAACACCAAATCCGGTAAGAATTGCCGAACAAAATTGAGAAAAAATGCTGGAATTTTGACCGATACAATTTGAGATATTTTGCGGTCTTGCGGCGGGAATTTTAATATCGCTTTATCTATACCTGTACAAGGGTATTCACTCATTCCGACACGCGTTTCCCAATCCGGCCGTGTAGACGGTTTTTCGAACGGGAAACAGAAGGGCAATTAGCACGGCTTCAAATAGTTTCGCGTCGCGCATGAATTTGCATGACGCGCATACCGGCGTTGTGCGTCCCGTCGCCGGACCGGATTTCAATCAACCAACGGATGGCACTTGACTGACGAACTGAGGGGCAGCGCATGCTGAGCGTTCTATCGAGAATCATCGACATCGCCATGGTCGCGCTCGGCGCCGCCATCGCGGCGGCCGTGCACAGCGGGAAAGTGGTGTGGCTGGACGATATGCAAAGCGTCTCGCTCGCGTTCGACTGTCTGCTGGTGGTGGTGTTTTTCCCCGCGCTCGGGATCTATCAGTCATGGCGCGGCAAGCCGCTGTATGACATGCTGAGCCGCGTGGCGGGCGGCTGGCTGCTGGTGGAAATCACCGGCGTGCTGATCAGCTTCAGCCTGCACCGCTCGGACAGCCTGTCGCGGCTGTGGCTCGTTTATTGGGCCGTGGCGACCATCGTGCTCCTGATCGTCACCAAGGTGATCGTCTATTCGATTCTGCGCGGACTGCGCCGCGAGGGCTTCAATCAGCGCGCGGTGGCGATTGTCGGTGGCGCGCCGTATGGGCGCTTTCTGATCCAGCAGATGCGCAGTCGTCCGGAGGCTGGGTTCAGCCCAGTCGTGGTGTTCGACGAGGACGGCACGATCAATCCGTATGAAGACCCGGATGCGGGCGAGGCGATCGAAGGCGTGCCGGTCGAGCGCGACTATCAACGCATGCTGCACCTCGTGCGCCAGCGCGCGATTCGCGAACTGTGGCTCGCGCTGCCGATCTCGAAGGAGAAAGCGATCCATCGCTTCGTGATGGACCTGCGCAACGACTTCGTGAACATCCGCTTCATTCCGGACGTGCGCAGCCTCACGCTCTTCAATCAGCCGATGGTCGATCTGCTCGGCGTGCCGGCGATCAACCTGGCCGCCTCGCCGATCACCGATCTGCGCGTGCTGCCCAAGCGCGTGTTCGACCGTCTGTTCGCGCTCGCCGCGTTGACCGCGCTCGCGCCGGTCATGCTGGTGATCGCCGCCGCGGTGAAGCTGAACTCGCCCGGTCCCGTGTTCTTCCGGCAGAAGCGCAAAGGTATCGACGGCAATCAGTTCGAGATCTACAAGTTCCGCTCGATGCGCGTGCACAAGGAAGAGGTTGGCAAGATCACCCAGGCTACGCGGCGCGATCCGCGCATCACCGCGGTCGGTGCGTTCTTGCGGCGCACGAGCCTCGACGAGCTGCCGCAGTTCATCAACGTGCTGCGCGGCGAGATGTCGGTGGTCGGCCCGCGTCCGCATGCGCTCGAACACGACGACATCTACAAGGATCTGGTGAAGGGCTACATGCACCGCTACCGGATCAAGCCGGGCATTACCGGTTGGGCACAGATCAACGGCTATCGCGGCGAAACCGATCGCATCGAAAAGATGATGGGCCGCGTCAAGCTCGATCTGTACTACATGCAGCACTGGACCTTCTGGCTCGACATCAAGATCGTCGTGCTGACGCTGTGGAAGGGCTTCGTGGGCAGCAACGCATATTGACCCGCTGATTACCCGCTCATTGCACGCTTATTGAGCCTTAGCCGCGCAATGCATCGCGCGAGCGCATTCCTGAATCAACTCCATTTTCGAGGTGTAATACATGAACCTGACGATCATCGGTAGTGGCTACGTGGGCCTCGTGACGGGCGCGTGTCTGGCCGACATCGGCCACGATGTGTTCTGTCTCGACGTCGATCAGCGCAAGATCGACGTGCTCAACAACGGCGGTGTGCCGATCCATGAACCGGGTCTGCAGGAGATCATCGCGCGCAATCGCAAGGCCGGCCGTCTGAAGTTCTCGACCGATGTCGAAGCGGCCGTCGCGCACGGCGATATCCAGTTCATCGCGGTCGGCACGCCCTCCGACGAGGACGGTTCCGCCGACCTGCAATACGTGCTGGCCGCCGCGCGCAATATCGGCCGATATATGACGGGCTTCAAGGTGATCGTCGACAAATCGACGGTGCCGGTCGGCACGGCCTCGCGCGTGCGCGAGGTGATCGCCGCCGAGCTGGCCGAACGCAATGCCGCGCATATGTTCTCGGTGGTGTCGAATCCCGAGTTCCTGAAAGAGGGCGCGGCGGTGGAAGACTTCACGCGGCCCGATCGCATCGTGCTGGGTTGCGACGAAGACGTGCCCGGCGAGAAAGCGCGCGAACTGATGAAGCGCCTCTACGCGCCGTTCAACCGCAATCGTGAACGCACGCTGTACATGGACGTGCGCTCGGCCGAATTCACCAAATACGCGGCCAACGCCATGCTGGCCACGCGTATTTCGTACATGAACGAACTGGCGAATCTGGCCGACCGCGTCGGCGCGGATATCGAGGCGGTGCGCCGCGGCATCGGTTCCGATCCGCGCATCGGCTACGACTTCCTGTATGCCGGTTGCGGCTACGGCGGTTCGTGCTTTCCGAAAGACGTGCAGGCGCTGATCCGCACGGCCGCGGACCACAAGGCGAATCTGCGCATTCTCGAAGCGGTCGAAGCGGTCAACGACACGCAGAAGAAAGTGCTCGCGCACAAGATCGTCTCGCGTCTGGGCGAAGATCTGTCGGACCGCACCTTCGGCGTATGGGGCCTCGCCTTCAAGCCGAATACCGACGACATGCGCGAAGCGCCGAGCCGTCCGCTGATCGCCGAACTGCTGCGCCGCGGCGCCCGCGTGAAGGCGTACGACCCGGTCGCGATCGACGAATCGAAGCGGGTATTCGCGCTCGATCTGAAGGACGTGCCGCAGCAGCACGCACGCCTCGAATTCGTGAAGGAAGAGATGGATGCGGCCGTTGGCGCCGACGCGCTGGTGATCCTCACCGAGTGGAAGGTGTTCAAGAGCCCGGACTTCGATTCGCTCAAACGGATTCTCAAGACGCCGCTGATTTTCGACGGCCGCAACCTGTACGAACCGGACGCGCTGCTCGAACTCGGCATCGAGTATCAGGCGATCGGCCGTCAGCACGCGCTGCGCAACGCACCGGCGAAGGTCGGCGCAAACGGCTTGCCGCTCGCGCGATCGGAAGCGGCGGAAACGCCGGATACGGCCGAAGCCGGCCGCTGATCCGGTTCCGACGCACGGATACGCCGTCACCACGCGCCTCATCACGGAGCCTGCCATGTTTGCCAACGTTCTGATCGTTTGCCACGCCAACGTGTGCCGTTCGCCTGCCGCGGAAATGCTGTTCAAGGCCCGGCAACGCGCGGCGTCGCGTTCGCATTCGGCGCCGATCGCGTTTCATTCGGCGGGCCTGCGCGCGGTGAACGGTCACGGCATGGACCCTGTGATGCGGCGCCTGCTCGACGAGCAGGGCGTCGCCTCGGGCATCCACTACTCACGGCGTCTGAACCGGCAACTCGTGCGCAACGCCGATCTGGTGCTGGTCACCGAGCGCGCGCAGGTGAGCGACGTCGAAGCGCTCGATCCGGCCTCGCGCGGCAAGGTCTATCCGCTCGGCAAGTGGGAAGCGGATTCCGACGTCGCCGATCCGCATGGCGGTGCGGAAACCGCTTATAGGGAGAGTCTCGTGCTCATCGAACATCTGGTCATGGGATGGCTGAAAAAAATATGCTGATGAAAAAACTCGCTGCACACTCGTTCGCGAACGGCAAGTACACGAATTTCAAGTCGAACCTTGCCGCCACGCTTTTGCTGACGTCCTTTCTGTCGGCCTGCGCCACCGCACCTGGCAATTACCTCGACACCTCCCGTCTGAAAGACGATGGCCAGCACGACAGTCAACCCGCCGAGACCTATCCGGTCCATGTGATCGACGCCGCCGTCGTGACCGCGCAGGCGCAAGCCGCCGCCGCGAAGACGCAGGTGCTGCCGCCCTCGACGCTGAGCGACCCGTCGCAGTACGTGTACCGCCTGTCGCCGCAGGACATTCTCGGCATCACCGTGTGGGACCACCCTGAACTGACCACGCCGCAGGGCAGCACGCTGTCGGCGGGCGGCAACACCACGCAGTCGGTCGGCGGCGCCTTGCAGCAGCCGTATACGGCCGCGCTGCCGGGCCAGGCCGACCCGTACGGCCAGACCATCGCCGCCGACGGCACGATCTTCTTCCCGTTCGTCGGCCGCATCCGGGCCGCCGGCAAAACCGTCGGCGAGGTGCGCGATCAGTTGAGCGCCGGCCTCGTGCGCTATATCCGCAATCCGCAAGTCGACGTGCGCGTGCTGTCGTACCGCGGCCAGAAGGTGCAGGTGACCGGCGAAGTGAAGACGCCGGGCCCGCTCGCCATGAGCGACGTGCCGCTCACGCTGGTCGACGCGATCACGCGTTCGGGCGGCACGAATGCGGACGCCGACATTCAGCGCGTACGTCTCACGCGCAACAACAAACTCTATGTGCTCGACGCCGACCGCATGCTCGATCGCGGCGACACCACACAGAACGTGATGCTGCAGAACGGCGACGTGATCAACGTGCCTGACCGCACCGACAGCCGCGTGTTCGTGATGGGCGAGGTGAAAACGCCGATCCAGTTGCCGATCATCAAAGGTCGCATGACGATCGCCGATGCGCTCACGCAAGGCGGCGGCATTCTCGACACGGACGCCAATCCGCGCCAGATCTTCGTGATGCGCGGCATGAAAGACCATCCGACCACGCCGGATGTCTACCGCCTCGACATGACGCAACCGGACGCCATCATGCTGTCCTCGCAGTTCCAGTTGCAGCCGCTGGATGTCGTGTACGTGGGCACCGCTGCGTCGACCACCTTCAACCGTGTGTTGCAGCAGGTGTTGCCGAGTGTGCAGACGTTGTTCTACCTGAAACAGCTGACGCGCTAATCGTCTGAGCCGTCGTCAGGCCCGCGCCGCGCCGTCCTTCAGGGACGCGGCGCGGGACCGAAGCAAATGCCGATGTAACCGATACGGGAAGCGAACTGTGAGCAACCAAATCTCTCCACACATGGCCGGTCCGATCAAGACCGAAGAAGAGGACGTCGTCCTCGGACAACTGGTCCAGGTGATCCTCGACGACATCTGGTGGCTCATCGCGATTGCCGCCGTGATCGTCGCGATCGCGGGCGCGTACTGTTTCCTCGCCAAGCCGATCTATTCCGCCGATGCGCACGTGCGAGTCGAGCAGTCCGACAACACGTCGCAGGCGCTCACGCAGACGCAAACGGGCGCCGCGATCACCACCGGCTCGACCTCGCTGCCCACCGACGCCGAAATCGAAATCATCAAGAGCCGCGGCGTGGTCGGCCCGGTCGTGCAGCAACTGAAGCTGAACTTCAGCGTCACGCCGAAAACGCTGCCGCTCCTCGGCAGCATCGCCGCGCGCATGGCGACGCCGGGTCAGCCGGCGCGTCCGTGGCTGGGTCTGTCGTCGTACGCATGGGGCGGTGAAGAGGCCGACGTCGATTCGATCGACGTGGTGCCCGCGCTGGAAGGCCAGAAGCTCACCATGAAGGTGATCGACGACCAGCACTACGAACTGTATGCGGCAAACGGCGCGCTGTTGCTGCGCGGCCTCGTCGGCCAGCAGGAGCAGGGCGGCGGCGTGACCATGATGGTCAACAAACTGGTGGCGCGCCCGGGCGAGGAATTCACGGTGATGCGCGCCAACGACCTCGACGCGATCTCCGCGTTCCAGTCGGCCATCACGGTGCAGGAGCAGGGTAAGCAAACCGGCGTGATCCAGATCTCGCTGGAGGACAAGAGCCCCGAACATGCCGCGCTCGTCGCCAATGCGCTGGCCGAGTCGTATGTGCGCCAGCACGTGCTGAACAAGCAGGCCGACGCGAGCAAGATGCTCGACTTCCTGAAGAGTGAAGAGCCGCGCCTGAAGTCCGATCTCGAACGCGCTGAGGCCGCCTTGACCGCGTATCAACGTCAGTCCGGCTCGATCAACGCGAGCGACGAGGCCAAGGTGTACCTCGAAGGCAGCGTGCAGTACGAGCAGCAGATCGCCGGCTTGCGCCTGCAGATGGCGCAGCTCACCGAGCGTTACGGGGACGATCACCCCATGCTCGTCGCCGCGCGTGCGCAGATGGCCGAATTGCAGGCGCAACGCACCAAATACGCCGACCGCTTCCGCGATCTGCCGGCCACCGAAGTGAAGGCCGTGCAATTGCAGCGCGACGCGAAGGTGGCCGAAGACATCTACGTGCTGCTGCTCAACCGCGTGCAGGAACTGTCGGTGCAGAAGGCCGGCACCGGCGGCAACGTGCATATCGTCGACGTCGCGCTGCGTCCGGGTGTGCCGGTCAAGCCGAAAAAGGCGCTGATCCTGTCGGCGGCGGTGATTCTCGGGCTGATCGCGGGCACGGGTTTCGTGTTCCTGCGCCGCAATATGTTCAAGGGCATCGACGACCCGGATCACATCGAGCGCGCATTCCATCTGCCGGTGTTCGGCCTCGTGCCGCAGAGCGCCGAACAGGCCGTGCTCGAGACCAGCTTCCAGCGCGGCGGCGAACGCCTGCGCTCGGTGCTCGCGAATGCGCGGCCCAAGGACGTCACGGTGGAAAGCCTGCGCAGCCTGCGCACCTCCATGCAGTTCACCATGATGGATGCGAAGAACCGCATCGTCATGCTGACGGGTCCGATGGCCGGAGTCGGCAAGAGCTTCCTGACGGTCAACCTCGCCGTGCTGCTCGCGAATTCGGGCAAGCGCGTGCTGATGATCGATGGCGACATGCGCCGCGGCGTGCTCGAGCGCTATCTGGGCGGCGTGCCGGATAACGGTCTGTCCGAATTGCTGAGCGGGCAGATCTCGCTGGAAGAAGCGATCCGCAGCTCGAACGTGGACGGCCTGAGCTTCATCTCGTGCGGCCGCCATCCGCCCAATCCGTCGGAACTGCTGATGTCGCCGCGCCTGCCGCAATACCTCGACGGTCTCGCCAAACGCTACGACGTGATCATGATCGACACGCCGCCGGTGCTGGCCGTGACCGATGCGTCGATTATCGGCGCGTATGCCGGTTCGACCTTCTTCGTGATGCGCTCGGGCGTGCACAGCGAAGGCGAGATCGCGGACGCGTTGAAGCGTCTGCGCGCGGCCGGCGTGCACGTGCAGGGCGGCATTTTCAACGGCATGCCGGCCCGCTCGCGCGGCGGCTACGACCGGGGCTACGCGGCGGTTCAGGAATACCTGAGCACTTGAGCCGGATGCGTTTAGGGATGCAACTCGAACCTCGCGCAACGACGTTAAAAAAGGACATCACGATGAAAGTGACGGTACTGGTTCCGACTTATCGACGCCCGGCCGATCTGGCGCGCTGCCTCGCCGCGCTGCAACGGCAGTCGCGTCTGCCGGACGAAGTAGTGGTGGTGGCGCGCGCCGACGACGAAGCGACCCACGCCTGCCTGCGCGACCCGGCCGTGCCGGGCGCGTTGCCGCTCTCGGTGGCGCTGGTCGAGGTGCCCGGCCAGGTCGCGGCGCTGAATCGCGGGCTGGACGCGGCCAAAGGCGACGTGATCGCGATCACCGACGACGACGCCGCGCCGCACGCCGACTGGGTCGAACGCATTGCGGCCGCGTTCGCGAGCGATGCGCGCCTCGGCGCACTCGGCGGGCGCGACTGGGTGCACGAGAAAGGTCGCGTGCTCGACGGCGAGCGGCCGCTGGTGGGCAAGGTCACGGCGCACGGCAAGATTATCGGCAATCATCATCTCGGCGTGGGCGGTGCGCGCGAAGTGGACATTCTGAAGGGCGCGAACATGAGCTACCGCCGCGAGGCGGTGCGCACCATCCGCTTCGACGCGCGCCTGCGCGGCGCGGGCGCACAGGTTCACAACGACATGGCGTTCAGCCTGGCGGTGAGGAACGCCGGCTGGAAGCTGATGTACGACCCGCGCGTGGCGGTCGATCACTTTCCCGCCGAGCGTTTCGACGACGACCGGCGCGACGCGCAAACCATGGCGGCCTTGCGCAACGCCGCGTTCAACTTCCATCTGATCCTGCGCGACCAGTTGCCGCCGCTGCACCGCGAGACCGCGTGGTGGTGGTGGACGCTGGTCGGCACGCGAGTTTATCCAGGGCTCACGCACGCGGCGCTCGCGCTGCTCTCGAAGCAGGCGGGCCTGAAGCTCACGCGCTGGCGAGCCGTGCGCACCGGCGCGCACGAAGCGCGCCGCGCGCTGTCCCGCGCCGCGTGAGCACGACACCGCGCCGCACGTCCCGCACGTTCGCGCATCGGCGCACGGCCCGCATCAGGGCCGCCGATGCCCCTTTCCACCGGCAGAGCGGAGTGTCTGCATGAGTACGAAAGTTCACGTTCATCTGTTTTACGGCGCCGACCCGCGCTTTTATCGACAGGGCGACGACATTGGTTGTCTGTACGGCTATCACCACGCGGAATCCGACGCGTTCAAGCTCACCTATTCGCAGGACGCCCGCGAAGGCAAACCGGTGCGCCTGTTGCGCCGTGCGCTGAAGGCGGCGCTCGGCTTCGACTTCATTCATACGTGGCGCAACCGCGCCGAGATGCTGCGCTCGGACGTGATCTGGACGCACACCGAACAGGAATGGCTCTCGGCGGCGCTCATGCTGCTGCTGAGCGGCCGCAAGGCCGGCGCCGATCACGGCCCCTTGCTGCTCGCGCAAAGCGTGTGGCTGCTCGATAAATGGCCTTCTTACGGCATTTTGCGCAGTTGGCTGTATCGCAAGCTGATAACGCGCGCCGATCAACTCACCACGCTCGCGAGCGAAAACGCCGGGCTGTGCCAGCGTTACTTCGATCGCGACGCCAAGGCGTTGCTGTACGGTCTGAATACGCGCGATTTCCCGGTCAAGACGCCCACCGAATGGACGCCGCACACGCCGATCCGCATCGCCGCCATCGGCAACGACCGTGACCGCGATTGGGAAACGCTCATCAAGGCATTCGGCAACGACGCGCGCTACACGGTGAAGCTCGCGACGCGGCGGCGCATTCCCGCTTCGCTGCGAGCGCCCAACGTCGAGATCGCGCTGTTCTCCGGCATCAAGAAACAACACGAACTGTACGACTGGGCCGATGTGATCGTCGTGCCGCTGCGGCCGAATTCGCACGCCTCCGGCATCACCGTCATGCTCGAAGCCGCCGCGGTCGGCAAGCCGATGGTGGTCACGAATGTCGGCGCGTTGCAGGATTATTTTCCGGCCGGCGAGGCGTCTTATATCCCGCCGTTCAACCCGCAGGCGTTGCGCGAGGCCGTGGACCAGCTCGCAGCCGAGCCCATGCACGCATTGCGCCAGGCGCAGGCGGCCGCGGCCGGCCTGCTCGCGCGCGATCTAACCACACAGCACTACGCCATGCAGCATGTGCGGATCACGCAGGAGATGCTGCGCTCTCGCGCCGCGGCGCGCGCGCGCTCGGCGGCCGGCATGACGACGGCGGCTGCGGGTGTGTCCGAGTCCGAGCGGCCGGCGCGCCAGTCGCGCGGGGGGCTCTGAACGATGTCGACGATTGCGCGAAGCGCCGCAAGCGCGAACGGCACGGGACGGGCCAAGTCCCGCGCCCGCAAGGAATGGCTGCCGGAGGCTTTGCTGTGGTTCGTCACGACGCTGCTGATCGGCGCGCATCAGGGCACGGTGCTCACGCTCGCGTTTCCGGTGCTCGCGATCCTGACTGGCCTGTGGCTCTACTTCAAGAGCCCGGCGCGCTATATCGGCTTCATGTGGTGGCTGTGGTTCCTGAGTCCGGAGGTGCGGCGTCTGGCCGACTGGTCCAAGGGATCGTTCACACCGACCAGCCTGATTCAGGTCGCACCGCTCGCGGTGACGATGATCAGCGCGCTCTCGCTGCTGCGCTACTACAAGCTGCTCGCGCAACGGCGCGGCCTGCCGGTGCTGCTGGTCCTGCTCGGGCTCATCTATGCGTTCCTCGTGGGCGTGATGTCGAGCGGGCCGCTCGCGGCCACCTACGACCTCGCCAACTGGCTCTATCCGATCCTGATCGGCTTTCACATCATGGCGAATACGCGCCAGTATCCGCAGTACCGCGACACCATCGTCAACACGTTCATCTGGGGCATGCTGGTGATGGGCGGCTACGGCCTCGTGCAGTTTTTCATCATGCCGCAGTGGGACGCGCTGTGGATGCTCGGCTCGCAGATGAACTCGCAAGGCGATCCGGTGCCGATGGGCGTGCGCGTGTTCAGCACGATGAATTCGTCGGGACCGTTCGCGTTCGCGATGATGGGCGCGATGGTCTTCGTGATGGCGGCCACGCACCGGGTGCGCTGGGTTGCCGCGGCGCTGGGCTTTTTCTCGTTCGCGCTGAGCCTCGTGCGCTCGACGTGGGGCGGGTGGGTCATCGCGTTGCTGATCCAGCTCGTCAAGTCGAACAACAAGGTGCGCGTGCGTATCGTGGCCAGCGCGGTGTTGCTGGCGGGGCTATGCGTGCCGCTGCTGGCGGTCGGCCCGGTGGCCGAGCGGATGCAGGCGCGCCTGACCACCATCGTCAACCTGAACGACGACCAGAGCTACGCCGCGCGTAACGAGTTCTACGCGACCTTCGCCAAAACGGCCTTTACCGATGTATCCGGCGAAGGCATGGGCGCCACCGGCACCTCCACCAAGCTCTCGAACGACGGCGGCCAGCTCGGCCAGTACGGCAACTTCGACAGCGGCGTGATGAACATTCCGTTCGTGCTCGGCTGGCCCGGCACGCTGCTCTACATGTCCGGAATTATCTGGCTGGTGACGCGCGCGGTGCTCGCGTCGTTCAAGCTGCGCAACGATAAATTCGTGTCTGCCTGCATGAGCCTGAGTCTCGCCACCTTCGCGATGCTGGTGTTCACCAATTCGCTGGTCGGCACCGGCGGCCTGCTGCTTTTCATGGGTGTTTTCTCGATTCTTTCCGCGGTGCATTACGAAAAAATCAACCGCGCCAATGCGTCATACCGCACGCTATCTATCCACGGAGGCACTGATTGAGAGTCGCCATTGTCACGCACGTTGTGCGCCATAACGACGGCCAGGGGCGCGTCAACCACGAGATCGCCCGCGCGGCGCTCGACGAGAACATCGGCGTCACGCTGGTCGCCTCGCACGTCGCGCCGGATCTGCTCGCGCATCCGAACGTCCGCTGGGTGCCGGTAAAAATCGGCCGCTGGTGGCCGACCAATCTGCTGCGCCAGCAGGTGTTCGCATTCAAGAGCGCGATGTGGCTGCGCGCGCATCGCCGCGAGTACGACGTGCTGCACGTGAACGGCTTCATTACGTGGATGCCCGCCGACGTCAACACCTCGCACTTCGTGCATAGCGGCTGGTTCGGCAGCAAGTACTACCCATTCGGGCTCACCAAGGGCGTGTGGTCCGCGTATCAGTCGGTCTATACGCGCTGCAATGCGCTGCTGGAGCGCTGGGCTTACCGGCGCTCGAAGGTCATCACCGCAGTGTCGCAAAAGGTCGCCGATGAGATCCGCGCGATCGGCCTCACGCCCGGCAACCGTGTCGATGTGATCTACAACGGCGTCGATACGCAAGGCTTTGCCGCGGCCTCCGGCGACCGCGAGAAATTCGGTTTGCCGAAGGACGCGTTCCTGCTGTTGTTCGTCGGCGACCTGCGCACGCCGCGCAAGAATCTCGGCACCGTACTCGCCGCGCTCAAGTTTTTGCCCGAGCACGTGCAGATCGCGGTGGCCGGCTTCCTGCCGGGCAGTCCTTACCCGGAAGAGGCGAAGGCGCTCGGCATCGCGCATCGCGTGCATTTTCTCGGTCTCGTGAAAGAGATGCCGGTGCTGATGCATTCGGTCGACGCCTTCGTGTTCCCGTCGCGCTATGAGGCGATGAGCCTGTCGCTGCTCGAAGCGATGGCGGCGGGCTTGCCCGTGGTCACGGCGCGCACGGCAGGCGGCGCTGAAATCATCACGCCGGAATGCGGCATCGTGCTCGACGATCCGGACGATCCCAAGGCGCTGGCCCACGCGGTCGCACGCCTCGCCGAGAACCACGCGGCGCGCCGTGCGATGGGCGTGGCCGCCAACGAACTCGCAACCGGCTTCGGCTGGGCGCGCATGGCCGCGCAATACATCGCGCTGTATCGCCAGTTGGCGGGGCAGCAGAAGGATCGCCGGCGCAGCGAGGCGGAAGCGGCGGCGGTCGCCAAGACCGACGCGCTGACGCTGAACACGCTGGCCGGCCAGAAGAGCGCGGAATGACGCGGCGGGTTCGTATCGACCCGCCGGCGGTTTCATCGCTTAACCATCACAACTCTCAGAACGCACAGGGGTCACAACCATGACGACGAGCTCTATCAAATCGCTGCAGATCGGGATGCATTGGTTCCCCGAGCGCGCGGGCGGCCTCGACCGCATGTACTACTCGCTGGTCGGCGCGCTGCCGGGCGCGGGCGTCGCGGTGCGCGGCGTGGTGGCCGGCTCGCCGAAGGTAGCCGCCGACACCGGTGGCGCGATCAACGGCTTCGGCTCCGCCGCGCAATCGCTGCCGTTGCGGCTGATGGCCGCGCGCCGCGCGCTGCGCCAGGAACTCAGCACGTCACGCCCGGACGTGATTTCGTCGCACTTCGCGCTCTACACGTTTCCGGGCCTCGACGTGACGCGCGGCATTCCGCAGGTCTCGCATTTTCAGGGACCATGGGCCGACGAGAGTCACGTGGAAGGCGCCGATTCGCTTGGCCAGCGCGCCAAGCGCTATCTGGAGCAATCGGTCTATGCGCGCTCGTCGCGGCTGATCGTGTTGTCCGAAGCGTTCGGCAAGATTCTGACGTCGCGCTATCGCATCGCGCCGGACCGCGTGCGCGTCGTGCCCGGTTGCGTCGATGTCGAGCAGTTCAATCTGCCGATATCTCCGGCCGAGGCGCGACTCAAACTGCAATTGCCGCAAGACCGGCCGATCGTGCTGGCGGTGCGGCGTCTGGTGCGCCGCATGGGCCTCGAAGATCTGATCGATGCGATCAAGCTGCTCAAGCGCAGTGCGCCGGACGTGCTGCTGCTGATCGCGGGCAAGGGGCGGCTGGAGGGCGAACTGCAGGCGCGCATCAATGAAGCGGGTCTGGAAGATAACGTCAAGCTGCTGGGTTTCGTGCCCGATCAGCATCTGGCGGCGCTCTATCGCGCGGCGAATATCAGTGTCGTGCCGACCGTCGCGCTGGAAGGGTTCGGCCTGATCACGGTCGAATCGCTGGCCTCGGGCACGCCGGTGCTGGTCACGCCGGTGGGCGGCTTGCCGGAAGCGGTGGCGGGTTTGTCGCCGGATCTGGTGCTGCCGGGGACGGGTGCGAAGGCGATCGCGGACGGACTGGCGGGCGCGCTCAACGGTACGCTGAAATTGCCGGATGCCCAGGCATGCCGCCGTTATGCGCGCGAGAACTTCGATAACGCGGTGATCGCGAAACGGGTGGCCTCGGTGTATAGCGAGGCGATTGCGGCGGGTGGGGTGCACTGAATCAAGCCTGAGGCGCGGTGAAATGAAAAAGACGCGGGGCCTCGATCATTGCGATCGGGCGCCGCGTCTCTTCTTGCAAGAGCGCATTCTTAGCGAACGCGGAACTCGGTTTTTGGCATCACATCCCGGCTTGGAGGAACTTGCGGCGTTGTAACTAATGCGCAAGGGGCGGAAGGGGGTTTTTTAGATCGGCCGACCGTATCCATCCGGTAATAACGGGATCGCGGGTCGACGAAACCAGGTTGGGGTTCGCAAACCGGACATGGGCAAAGTCGCCGCGCTTCGAAATTATCAGCGCAATATCTCCCCTCAGCAAAAATCTTTTCTCTATTTCTGCGCCAGGCTGGCGATAGAAAAAAGTTTTCCGGTTCGCAATTCCAATCCCAACGACCTCGATCTTTTTCTCGACGGTGAAACGCGTCGCAGCGGGATCGTCGGGAGACTTTCCAAAATCTGCTCCGATCCCATTGCAGGCGCCTTGAGGCTTTTCTGTTCTAATAACCCATTTTTCTGAGCTAACAAATAAATCTCCTGATACGTCAAACAGTTTATCCCTGTCCGTGTAGGCAAAAGATGCCTGGTGAAGGTTTGGGCTATATGTTTCGATTCTTATTTGGGCGGGGGATCTATTATCGATATTTTTAAGCTGGTTGACTCCTGAAAACATGAATAGACAGGAAAACCTTTCGTCTTTGGAGTAATAGTATCCGTAGACATTGTCTCCAGCGCGAATTGCCACAAAAAAAGGGTTGTCGAAAATCAATGCCTCTGCGGAGCTAGCGGCATTGCAAGTAAGTGCAGCCAACGTCATCAGGCACAGGCGCCCCCATTTACTTATATTTATCATAGTTTCTCTTCATTGTTGAAGCATAGGATGGTGGGCAGTTTGCACCGTTATAAGCCTGCGCAAAACCGGCCCAATTCTTGTCTCGTAGCGCGTCTAACGCCAAAGGGCTGACATATGAAACATAGGCGAAAAATAGTTCCAGCTGTTCGTTGATGCCGGTCATCACGCTATTCGCCAATGCTGCCGGCGAAGAGTAGCCGCACTCCTTATAGAAGTAACCCATCACCTGAAATGCTCCCCACGAACACGCCATGAATGCGGCATTGGAATCAAGGTTTGCTGCTCTTACCATCCGCTGGTACTGATACATGATGTCTGTGTCGCTGTGCGTCCAGATTCCATTCTCTGCGGGCTCGCCCATGCTGTAGCCTCCCGATTTGGGCCACGACAAATCAGGCACCTTCGGGAACGGATTCTTCTGTTTTTGCCAAACCCCATTGGCTCTTTTGTTGACAGCCAATGATGCTCTAAAAAAATAATGGCGTTCGAAGCGGATCTTTGGCAACCCATTGTCACAGAATCCGAATCCCGAGGATTCGGTCTCGGCTACAGCCTTAACAGCAGCGACTTCGCAATTTATTCTCCGCGAAATCTCGGCGTACTTCGCATCGGAAATATCCAGACTCTTTGGGAAATTCAACCGGGATGCAAGTAGATTTATCGCGATGGTTCGCGGCTTGCCTGTATCGACTACGCGGTAATGATGCTCAATCGTGATTGTGGTTTTTGATTTGCCGGTGGCGGGATCGTTTTGCGTTTCATTCCTTTTCGCCGGAAAGTCCTTTTTTACCTTGCCCTGCTCGGTGACCTTTCGAGCGGAGCCGATGTAAGGGCCAAACTCATTAATCAGCCTATCCATCGTCATGATTTCGCCGTCTTTCATGACGGGAATGGTCACGTCCTGCTCGAATGTATTCTGCGGCGTAATCTGCGTCACACCGTCAAGATGATATTCGGGACTGTTGATCACATAGGCATTCACGTCCTTTGTTGGCGTTACCGTTGCCTTCCATACATATTGTCCATGGCGGTTCCTGACCAGGACATCAAGCGGCTGGCCACGCGCGGCGTTCTGGATCGTTATGGCGTACCCGTCTTTGTCTGTCACGGCGTCAGTACTGTTGTTCGCCGTTGCCTCTAGTGCTGGCGGTTCTGACTCGGGCCGCGGTGCCGTGTCGGAGCCGGTCACCCAAATCGGAGCCGGCGCCGCGCCAGTCCCGGCTGCAACGCGCACAGCGAGCCGCTCGATAGGGTGATTCAGTGCGTCGCGGAAAACGATAGTCACTTCAACAAACGGATCAGGCGGCGCTTTTGGGCGCGTCGAGGCATGCCCATTCTGATGCGGTTTATTCAAGGAATTCCTCCAGCGTGTTTAACGTTATCGCCCGATAGCTGCCCTTTGCCCCCGCGGCCCAATTCGATGCGGTCAAAACCCGCTCGACAACGAAACGATTTTCCACACCGATCTCGTAGTTGACCTTTGTGGGCGTGGGCGCGTGGGCGGCTGCCGTAGCGCCTTCCTTCAACATTCCCCGCTGCCAGCAATCAGCCGTCTGACAGGTAGATGCGATCAAGCTGACTCTCCCGCCATTGAACCCACACAATGAAATACGGCAGCCGTAATGGTGTGGGCGGTCATGGGCCGCGGTTGGGGACTAACCAGGGAGAGGTGCACGCCAAGCGGGAGCGGAGCGAACGGTTGACGGGACCGCCTGAGCGCGACACCCGATTTGACCGCATGGCGAGAGTTTCAGGTATCGGACCGTTCCGGTTCTGCTGTCAGATCATTACGACAGGCTGTTGGATTGCGCGAGCGCATCGACGGTGCGGGCTCCCTCGTCCTGAGTTGGGCGCCTTCGCGCGTAGGCGTGCGCAAGCTGACTGATCGTCAGGCCGCGATACGGGCGCCATGCAGTAACGGCACGCAGATTTCGGTGAGCTGGGGGATGTATAGATTCATGGCGAAGGACGGCCACGAATGCGGGGTCGACTGGCACTTCACGACGGACCCTGGCGGCACCGGTTGTGCCTCCGGTTGCGAAACATCATCGTGCTTTGCGTCGAACTGTTGCCGATCTAACGGAGGTCTATCGGGCGCGGTGAAAGGCGGTCGAATTCCTTGAATCGCCGCTCCATAAGGGGCGACGCCTGTTCGCGTGTTCTCGCAACGAGGCATGGCATGAGAAAAGACACCAGCCGGTGACGATGCGCAACCGCCGGCACGGCGGCGCCTCGTCACCGCGAATCAGAACGTCTCGTGATGCTGGTTACGTCCGAGATCCGCATGAACCATCATGTGGCACAGCTGTTCCAGCGTGGTTTCCGGCTTCCAGCCGAGTTTTTCGTGAGCCTTGTCGGCACAGCCGATCAGCAGGTCCACTTCGGCGGGGCGATAGAACTTCGGATTGACGCGCACCAGGGTCTTGCCGGTGGCGACATCGATACCGGTTTCGCGTTCTTCCTTGCCCGACCATTCAAGCTGGTAGCCCGCGGCAGCGAACGCCATGCGCACGAAATCGCGGACCGTTTCGGTGCGGCCGGTGGCGAGCACGAAGGTGTCCGGTTCATCGGCTTGCAGCATGCGCCACATGCCTTCCACGTATTCGAGCGCGAAGCCCCAGTCGCGTCGTGCGCTCATGTTGCCGAGTTCGAGCACGTCCTGCTTGCCGAGCTTGATCTTGGCGACGGTGTCGGTGATCTTGCGGGTGACGAATTCGCGGCCACGCAGCGGCGATTCGTGATTGAACAGAATCCCGCTGCTCGCGAAAAGACCGTACGACTCGCGATAGTTGATCGTCGACCAATGCGCGAACAGCTTGGCCACGCCATAAGGGCTGCGCGGATAGAAGGGCGTGTCCTCGCGTTGCGGGACGGCCTGCACGAGGCCGAACATTTCCGACGTCGACGCCTGGTAGTAGCGGGTCTTCGGGTTGAGAATGCGGATGCCTTCGAGCAGATTCAGTGCGCCGATGCCGGTCACTTCAGCGGTCGTCACCGGCTGGTCGAACGAAACGCCCACGAAGCTCTGCGCGGCGAGGTTGTATAACTCGTCGGCCTGCGCGCCTTCGAGCAGACGCAGCGTCGAACCGAGATCGGTGAGGTCGTGTTCGACGAGGCGCAGATTCGGATGATCGAGCACGCCAAGCTCACGCATGCGCCAGAAATTGACGGAGCTCGTGCGCCGGTAGGTGCCGGTCACGTGGTAGCCCTTGTCGAGCAGCAGTTTGGTCAGATAGGCGCCGTCCTGTCCGGATACGCCGGTGATGATCGCTTTGCGTGGTTGGCTCATAGCTTGCCTTCGGAATTGTTAAAAGAAAAAGAAAAAGCAGTCGCGCCGGTTAAGGCGCATTTCATCGGCACTCGGAAAGCACATCTCAGAAGCACGTTTTCGCCCGCGGCAAAGATGCCGAAGAGGCGAAACGCACTTGAAAAAGCGCTTCACGGCGTGCCGTCCAGCAGCCGCCGCACCAACGGTTCGACGACCTGAAAATCCTGTTCGGCCTTCAGCCGGTACAACCCCGGCTTGGGATGCGCGCCGTCTGACATCAACGTCTTCCAGTCCGGCAAACTGCTGATGTAGGCGAACTGATCGACGAGCGGCACCTGCTGCTCGGCGGCCACGCGGCGCGTCATCGCGACCATCGTGGCGAGCCGCGCGTTGAGCCGGTTGTCCGGCATCGGGTTCGCGGTCTGCAGAACAGGCTGTTTGCCGAGCGCGCGAGCGGTCTTTACGAGCGCCGTCTCGGCCGTGTAGAACTGCTCGGGCGTCTGGTTCTGCATGACTTCGTTGATGCCGTAGTTGATCAGCACGATCTGCGCGGGCGAAGCGGCGAGCCGCTCCTGCCACGGCAGGCCGGCCGTCGGCCCGGCACGGCGATTGCCCGTGCCGTCGCGCAGTTGCATCGCCATCGTGTTGCCCACACCGTAGTTCGTGACGCGCACCTGGCCGCCGTGATGCGCCTGCAATTCGTCCTGTAGATACGTCACCGCGTTTTGCGCTTGCGGGCCGCAATGGCCGTCGCTGCAGGTAATGCCGAGCGTGGTCGAATCGCCGTAGGCCTCGATCAGCACTTGCGTTCGCGGGCCCGGCGTCGCGGCGAGCGCGGTCGACCCGAGCATCGCCGCGCTCGCCCATACGCTTGCAACGAGCCATGCGCGGCGCTTCATGCGCGGCTTTGCGGCGCCGTGTTGACGCCGCCGCCCGCTGCGGGCTGCGTTTGCGGTTGGGGATGCGTCTGCGCTTTTAGCGGCGCATGCGCGTTGCCCGCCGAGCCGAAAATCAGGCGCTTCTCGAATGCGAACCAGGTGAAGGTGGCGTAGACGAGCGTGATCGCTAGCGCGAGCGCGGCGGTCACATAGCGGTTCAGATGCAGCGGCCACAGCGCGTACAGCACGCTCAGGTGAATCAGATAGATCGTGTAGCTGATGGTGCCGATATAGACGAGCACGGGATTGCACAGCAGCCGTTTGACGATGCCCTTGCTCTGCAGGGCGATGACCACGACGGAAGTACAAAGCACCAACGAAACGCTATAGAGCCCTGCATTCGAGAGCGGCGTGTTAGCCGCGCGAAAACGCGGAAAGTGCAGGTGCAGCCACGCCAGCACCGCGAGCGCCGCGATCATTCCCAGCACTGCGAGCCCCTTGAACGGCTCGAGCGCATTGCGGTCACGCCGTACGGCGACCGCCAGCAACGCGCCGGCCGCGAGCAGATCCATGCGGAACGGCGTGAGGTAATAGATCGGCCAGAACGAATCGAACCAGGGCGTGGCCACCGCGCGCAGCACGGGCACGAGCAGGATCAACGCGGCCGCCACGTAGCCGAGCACGCGCTCGGGCACGAGCAGGATCACGAATGGCCAGAAAATATAGAACTGCTCTTCGACAGCGAGCGACCACAGCACATTCAGGCTGTCGTGACCGCTCTGGTTGAGCGCGTCGCCGATATTGGTCGCGAAGAATGCGTACCACTGCCAGTGCTGCGCCCAGCCGAAGCCGAACAGAATCGATGACACCACCATCAGCAGCACGTAGGGCGGCAGGATGCGGCGCGCCCGGCGCGCGTAGAAATAGCCGAAATACGACTGCCCACGCGCCTTGCGCTCGAGCAGGATGCCGGTAATCAGAAACCCGCTCAGAACAAAGAACAGATCGACACCCATCCACAGCGGCGCCTTCAACGCGTGCTGCGCGAACACGGCGAGCACGGCGATGGCGCGCAAGCCGTCGAGCTGCACGATGCGGCGGGAGTGGGAGGGCGCTAAGGGCAGTGCGCTGGCAGTCATGAACCGTCCATGGTGTGAAGCAGATGGGCCGGGCGAAGGATCGCGCGAGAGTTGCGGAGAACAGGCGCGCTCGCTTCGCGTCGCAACGGAAGTGCAATTGATTCTAGGGAAAAGAAAATCGTGAAAAAACGGGAATGAATTGGATAAATGAATCATATTGCAACAGGGTGTTTCGTTGTCCATTCGCAATGGATTTTTATGCTTGTATCGAATGGATGAGCAGCGGTGTAATAAATGCGGATCGCCGCGCGGAAGATCGGTAAGGATGGCGCAAAGGCGCGTACGGCGATACGCGCCGTAGTCGATCTGTTTTTAATCGATTTTTAAATTGAATTCTTTCACAACGCTTAAAGCGCCGAATATTTTTGAATTATTTTCGATTTTCGTCGCGGTGTTTTTTCCGCGTAATGTGAGCCGTGCGGATTGGGCGGCCAAGGACGGCGCGTGGGCTTCGCGCCTCGCCTCGCTGCCGGAGCACCGGACTCGCGGCAACTGTTCTTGTCATCGCCTGCCTGAGTCCTGTCCGCGCACGAATCTGTCTCATGTCCTTGCATGGCTTCTGGCGACTTGCATCACGAGATCGACCGCGATTCGTACCGTCATTTCACTGGGTTGTGCACCCGCGATCTGCGCGCGAGCCAAGTTGCGGCGCGCGCGGCGCAGCGTTGATTGGAGGAAATACCTTGCCCCGTTTCACGTTCAAAAGCTGGCTCGCCGTGTTCGCATGCGCCGCCGGACTGACTGCGCAATCGGTCAGTTTCGCGGTTCATGCGGAAACCGCGTTGAACGCGAAGACGTCATGGATTGGCAACACATTTGGTTTCGGCGATGGCACCTGGGCGCAGATCAACATCACCGCCATCGCGGTGACGCCGGACGGCAAGGTCTATACGAACGCGCCCTGGGACGAAAGCGGCGCTGAGGCGAGCGTCTATCAGAACGGCAAGATGCTCGGCTTCGCAGGGGGCACGCATGGCTGGGGCAACAGCGGCGGCAGTGCGGTTGCGGTGAATCGCAAATATGCGTTCGTCGCGATCGCGGTCGGCAACGAGAAGGGCCGGCTGGTCGAGCAGGGCGTGTGGCCGGAGAAGGGCAAGCAATGGTTCGGCATTTCGCGCCGGCAGATCGCCGATCCGAAACGCGCCGCCCCGTTCCAGCCCGCAGCGAAAAGCGCCGACCCGCATGCGCAACTGGCGGCGGGTTTCCTGATGATGAACGAAGTGCCGACCGACACGAGCGCCGAAATCGGCGGCCTCGCGGCGAACGAAACCACGCTGTACGCGGCCAACACGGCGCGCGATCGTATCGAGGTGTACGACGCGGAATCGATGCAGCAGAAAACCACCTGGAGCGTGCACGAGCCGGGTCGACTCGCGCTGGCGCCGGACGGTACGCTGTGGCTGTTAAGCGGTACGCGCAACGACGCTGCGCCGCACGTCGAGCACTACACGGCGGCGGGCAAACGCATCGACGAAAATTTCACGCTGCCTGCCGGCACGATTGCGGTGGATATCGCGATCGATGCGCAAGGCCGCATCCTGATCGCGGACAACGGTCCGCGTCAACAGGTGCTGTATTTCAGCAGGAATAACGGCCGCTATGCGGAGTCGGGCTCGCTCGGCGAGCACGGCGGCATTTTTAGCGGCGTTGCCGGCAAGCCGGGCTCGCAGCGTTTCAACGGACTGACCGGCGTGGGCGTGGATGCGCGCGGCAACGTGTATGTGTCGACCAACGGCATTGGTCCGCGCTATGCCCCGATCGGCGCGGGACTCGGCGCCACGCTCGAAAGCTATGCGCCGGACGGAAAGCAGAACTGGCAGGTGCAGGGGCTGCTGTTCGTCGACGGCGCATGGATCGATCCGTCGCGTCCGGACAGCGTCTATACCGGCAACAAACGCTTCGAACTCGATCTGTCGAAGCCTGCGGGACAGGACTGGAAATACGCGGGTTTTCTGTCGAACCGGTTCAAGTATCCGGACGACCCGGTGTTTCACACCGATCAGTACCCGGGCCTGCCGATCGCCCGCAAATTGAAGGGCCGCACGTTTCTGTATCTCACGGACATGTATGCCGACCATCTGAAGATCTATCGCTTCGATCCGCAGCATGACGGCGAGACGGCGATTCCCTCGGGCTTCATCGCGGGACGTGAGCGCGCCGTGGCCAAGGTGCCGAATGCGCCGCCCGGCGGCGACTGGATCTGGCGCGATGCGAATGGCGACGGCAAGTTCAACACCGACGAATTCACGCTCAATACGTCCGGTACGAAGCTCGCGGGCGGCTGGGGCTGGTGGGTCGATACCGCTGGCGACATCTGGCGCACGCGCGATACCAAGGGCATTTATCGCTTCCGTTTCGGCGGGCTGGATGCGAAGGGCAATCCGGTCTACGCGTACTCGAACATGACGCAGTACCCGGTGCCGCAACCGTTCACTGAACTGCACCGCGCGATCTACGACCCGGACACCGACGCCATGTATGTGACGGGCTACACGGCCGACACGCCGATCGATCGCGGCTTCTGGAAAGAAGTGGGCCGCGTGCTGGTGCGCTACGACAAATGGTCGAGCGGCAATCCGGTGCAGCGCTATGCAATCACGCTGCCGTGGCAGACGCAGAGCAAACCCATCGCCACCATCATCGGCCTGACGGTCGAGGGGCAATACATCTTCGGCGTCGAGCCGGTCGGCGCGGTGCACGTGTGGGACAAGGACAGCGGCAAGGAGCTCGGCGTGATCCGGCCGGGCCCGGAAGTGGGCCGCGCGTCGGGCTGGGTCGATGTGCCGAACGGCATCAGCGCTTCCAGGCGCGCCAATGGCGAATACCTCGTGTTCGTCGAGGAAGACGCGCGCGGCAAAGTGATGATGTACCGCTGGAAACCTTGATGAGCGAGGCGTGAACGCTTCATTCGCATAGCGAGGCAACACCCAGGAAAGACCCAGGCAGCACGCAGGCAAACGTAGTCAACCCCAAGGCATCCGATGGACAAAGGCATTCTCAAGAACGTAGCGATCAATTTCTTCGGATTGGTGCTGCCGACTTTCGTCTCGCTCGTGACCGTGCCGTCGTATATCAAGCTGCTCGGCGTCGAGCGCTACGGCGTGATCAGTCTCGTGTGGACGCTGATCGGCTACTTCGGGATTCTCGATCTCGGCATGAGCATGGCCGCGCAGAATCACATCTCGAAGGCACGCGCATCCGGCGACAAGGAAGAGAGCGCACGCGTGTTCTGGAGCGCGACATGGCTCAATCTCGCGACCGGCGTGATAGGTGGATTGATCATCTACTTCGGCGCGTTTCTCTACACCGCGTATTTCACCAAGGTATCGCCCGAGTTGCAGCACGAGGTGTATATGGCGCTGCCGTGGCTCGCGGTGGCGATTCCGATTGCCAACGTGTCGTGGGTGTTCGCGGGTGCGATCAACGGCGCGGAACGCTTCGGCGTCTACAACACCAATCAGACCATCGGCACGTTCCTGTTCCAGTTGCTGCCGCTCGGCGCCGCACTGTGGATGGGCGCGACCTTGCAGAACGTGCTCGCCGCCGCGGTGTTCGCGCGGATCCTGGCCGCGCTTCTGCTGGGCCGTTCCGCGCTGAAAGTGCTGGAGATTCGCCGCGTTCTGCCGCCGCAATTCGGCGTGGCGAAAGGGCTGTTCAATTTCGGCGGCTGGATGCTGATTGCGAGCGTCACCACCATGATCGCCGACTCACTCGACCGGGTCATGCTCGGCACGAGCCTCGGCGCGCGTTTCGTTACGTATTACACGGTGCCGCAAAACCTCGTCACGCGCCTGAACATCGTGCCGACGGCGCTGGTGCGCACGCTGTTTCCGCGGCTTTCCGCAGTCGGACGTGCCGACGCCGACACCATCACCCGGCAGTCGCTGGAGTTTCTCAACGGTGTGTTCACGCCCGTCGCGCTGGTCGCGATGCTGGTGCTCGAACCTTTCCTGCATCTGTGGGTGGGCAATGAAATCGCCACCGTGGCGGCGCCCGTGGGCCGCATCATGATCGTTGCCGTGTGGCTCGTCGGGCAGGCCAATGTGACGCGGATTCTGATCCAGTCACAGGTCAATCCGGCCACCGCCGCGCGCGTCGGTCTGTTCGAATTGCCCCTGTTTGCAGGCGCGTTGTGGTTCGGCATCACCCATTTCGGTCTGACGGGCGCGGCAGTGGCCGTGGCCGGCCGGGCGCTGTTCGACTACGCGGTGCTGCTGCGCCTGTCGGCGATTCACGCGCGGCAGATCGCGCTCGACATGCTCGCCCACCTTGCTTTCCTGCTGGCGAGCCTGTGGCTTGCCAGCTTCCTGCCGGGTCTCGCGGCGGCGATTGTCGCCGGCGTATTGATGGTCGGCGCGAATGTCGCCTGGTCGATCACGATGACCCCTGCCTTGCGCGATCTTGCGCGTTCACTGCTGTTGCGACTGAATCCGAGGAAAAGCGCATGAACCACGAAGTCCTTGAAGAAGCCGTGCTGCAACCCGCGACGCGCAGCGCACTGGCCGAACTCACCACCGTTCCCGGTGTTCAGGCGCCGCCGCGCCGCGCCGCATTCCGTGGCGATAAAACGGTGCGCGTTGCGATCGTGCATGACTGGCTCGTCACGTATGCGGGGGCCGAGAAGGTGCTCGAACAGATCGTTGCGTGCTTTCCGGACGCGGACCTGTTCAGCCTCGTCGATTTTCTCGACGACCGCAGCTTTCTGCGCGGCAAAACCGTCACCACGTCGTTCATCCAGAAGCTGCCGCTCGCGCGCACCAAGTACCGCTCGTATCTGCCGCTGATGCCGCTCGCGATCGAGCAACTCGACGTGTCCGCCTACGACGTGGTGATTTCGAGCAGCCACGCGGTCGCCAAGGGCATTCTGACCGGACCCGATCAGGTGCATATCAGCTACGTGCATTCGCCGATCCGCTACGCGTGGGATTTGCAGCATCAGTACCTCAAGCAGTCGAGGCTCACCGCCGGCCTGAAGTCGGCCATGGCGCGGCTGATTCTGCATTACATCCGCAACTGGGATATCCGCACTTCGAATTCGGTGGATGGCTTCGTGGCCAATTCCGACTTCATCGCGCGGCGTATCAAGAAGGTCTATCAGCGTGACGCGCGAGTGATTTTTCCGCCGGTCGATGTCGAAGCATTCACGCTGTGCGCGGACAAGGACGACTTTTATCTGACCGCTTCGCGGATGGTGCCGTACAAGAAGATCGATCTGATCGTCGAAGCGTTCGCGCGCATGCCGCAGCGCAAGCTCGTCGTGATCGGCGACGGTCCCGACATGCAGAAGATCCGCGCGAAAGCGGGGCCCAACGTCGAGATCATGGGCTACCAGCCGTTCAAGGTCCTCAAGGACCGGATGAGCCGCGCGAAGGCTTTCGTGTTCGCCGCGGAAGAAGACTTCGGCATTTCGGTGGTCGAGGCGCAAGCTTGCGGCACGCCGGTGATCGCTTACGGCAAGGGCGGTGCGCTCGAAACCGTGCGCGATCTGTCCGAGTCACGGCCCACCGGCATGTTTTTCGACGAACAGAATGCCGAGTCGATCATCGCCGCGGTCGAACGTTTCGACGACCACGTGAAGCGTTTTTCGCCACTGGATTGCCGCGCGAACGCCGAGCAGTTTTCGGCCGCGCATTTCCGCGAGCGTTTCTTCGCGCATGTGCGCGCGTCGGTGCCCGCGCTGCGCACGGCAACACTGCCGCCCTACGTGCCGTATAAGGCTGAGACCGCAGCCAACGGGCCGCGCATTCTGGCCGTCGATCAAAGCGGCGTGCTCGGCGGCGCTGAGTTGTCGTTGCTGGAGATCGTCAAGGCATTGCGCTCGCGCATCGAAGTCGTGCTGTTCGACGACGGCCCGTTCCGCACCGCGCTGGCCAAAGCCGGCGTAGCGGTCGAGGTGCTCGATGCGGGCGCGCTGCGCCATGTGCGCAAGCAGGGCGGTTCATTGCCGAAGGGGCAAGCGCTCAAGGGCCTGATGTCGCTCGTACGCGCCACGGCCAAACGCGCGCGCAAGTCCGACGTGATCTACGCGAACACCCAGCGCGCCATGGTGATCGGCGCGCTCGCCGGCAAACTGGCGCGGCGCCCGGTGGTCTGGCATCTGCGCGATATCGTGAGCCCCGAGCATTTCGGCGGCAAGCAACTGGCGATCATCAAATGGTGCGCGCGTCTTGGCCTCACCCATGTGATCGCCAATTCGGCCGCCTCGGCGCGCGCGTTCGCCGAGCTCACGCAGTTCGACGAAAAACGCATCGACGTGGTGTTCAACGGCATTTCCGCCGCGCCGTTCGACGCGTTGCGCACGGTGCCGCAAGCGGCGCTGCGCCAGCGCCTCGGCTTGCCGCAGGACGCGTTTCTGGTCGGCTCGTTCAGCCGTCTCGCGCGCTGGAAAGGACAGCACGTGCTGCTCGAAGCGATGGTCCTCAATCCGCAGATGCATGCGGTGCTGGTGGGTGCGCCGTTGTTCGGCGAGGATCAGTACGAGATTGAATTGCACGCGTTCGTCGCCGCGCACAACCTCGGCGAGCGCGTGCATTTTCTCGGCTTCCAGCACGACATCGCGGCTTGCATGTGCGCGGTCGACGCGGTGGTCCACACGTCGATCACGCCGGAGCCGTTCGGCCGCGTGATCGTCGAAGGGATGCTGGCGCAGCGGCCGGTGGTGGCCGCGCGCGCGGGCGGCGTGCTGGAGATCATCGACGACTACGAGAACGGCGTGCTGTGCACGCCGGGGGATGCGCACGGCCTCGCCGACACGCTCGCCGAATTGCGCTCGAACGACGAACTGCGTAACAGGCTGGTTCGGAACGGATATCAGACGGCGCTGGGCCGGTTCGGCACCGCAACCTATGTGGAAGGCGTCGAGCAGATCCTGAAGCGCGTGGCGGCCTCCAGAACGGCTTAAGCAAGTTCAACGCGGGGTAGGCAGGGGCTCGGCCAGTCCCTGCCGTTTGCGCAGCGGAGCGAAAGTCCAAGGACGTTCGCTCCGTTTTTTTTATCGCGCGGGCTGGTTGCTCTCGTTCAGCCCTGTTTTAGCGCCGCTTTCGGCTTGAAACTGGCCGACCACTTCATGGCCGGCAGCTCGACCAGCCGGTAGAACACGTATGCGGCGGGCACAGCCACCAGCATGTAGGCGAACGACGGCCAGATCGACATTTGCAGCGACGAGCGGAACAGCAGCGACGACAGCAGTACGAAGATCGGCAGATGGATCAGATACAGCGAGAAGCTGAAATCGCCGAACCGCGATAGCAGGCGCATGCCGGCTCCGGGGCTGCGGTCCGCGTTGCCGCGGTCGAGCGCCTTGTACAGGTAGAACGCGAAGCCGATCGCCCACAACTGGAATGCACCGTACTGACCGAAATGGAACGCCGCGCAACCGAGCGCGACGAAACCGGCGGCGAGCGCGTAGAGCCACACCGGCGAGCGGGCGTGCGGCGCGCTGCGCGCGCGGGTGTCGGCGATCCACGCGCCGAGCGTCCATGAAAACCAATAGGACGTGAAGAACTGAATGTCGTGACGCTCCAGCATGTAGGCGGACACCACGTTGATCACCGCGACGATCGCCAGCACGCAGGTCATGCCGATGCGCCGGCGCAGCGCGAACAGCAGCGGATAGATCGCGTAGAACTGCACTTCGAGCGATAGCGTCCAGAGCGCGCCGTTCGAGCCGAATGTGTGACCGGCCACGCCCTGCAGCGAGAACAGGTTGACGAGGAAGGCCTGCAGGCCGATCTCGCGGATCTTGTGATTGACGGGCGGCAATTGCAGGCTGAACCAGTCGAGCGCGAAGGTCAGCACGAGCGCCGCGAGCAGCACGGGATAAATGCGCGCAAAGCGGCGCACCCAGAAATTGCCCGTATCGAGCCGGTAGTCGGGATTGCCGGCGAGCCGCAGCGCGCCGCCGCGGTGAATGCAATAGCCGCTGATCACGAAGAAAATCGGCACCCCCGCCGAGCCCCACGCAATCGGGAAGGTCAGATACGCGGCGATCGCATTCAGGCTGAAGGCGTGGCCCACGCTCTGGTGAAACGCCTGCATGCCCACCCATTCGACCTGGCGGCAATGAAAATAGGCCACCAGCAAGGCGGCGAAGCCCCGCATGGCGTCGATGACATGCTCCTTGCCGGCGCTGTTCGCGCGTGCTTCGCTGTGCGCGCGCGACGCGGCGGTCGTGCGGGGCGGGGAGAGGGGCAGGGATGAGCCGGCGGCATCCAGTGCAGAGTCGCTCATGCGCGGTCCTTATTCTGACGGAGGAAAAAGCGGGTTCGCGCGGACGACGTACGCGTCCACGGTGCATGACATGCTAGTGCACGGCGCAGGCAAAAAATCGATAAAAAAATTGCGTGCTGAATTGAATTAGACGGCAATTTTGTGACGAATTGTAATTGCATATATCCGGATGTAGCGGCGAATTATTTACCGCTTTTGTCGTGCTAATTTGAGTGACGGATTCTCTTGACCCGAGGTGAAGTCATGAACCTGCATTTACTCGCCGGCATTGCCGTGCTGCTGATCCTTGTCGCCGCCTCCGCCTATCGGGAGGCGCTGCGCAACGAGCCGATCCGCCGTTTTCGCATGAATCCGGGCAAGCTGCCCCAGCTCGACGACAACGAATAACGCTGCTCGCGAGGCGTCTGGCGGGCGCGAACGGCCCGTATGCCGGCGCGCCTCACGCATCCGTAGGCCAGTTGTCAGGATATGTAGAAATTTCTGAATCTGCGAAAAATAAATCCATTTTCGATATGTAATTGTTGCTTATCGCCATGTTGCATATCGAAATTGAATGGTTTTATTTATTCTGATTGAGGAAATTTCACGTGGGCACTGACGTCATTTTTTGCTAGCCTTTCCGGCGAAATCGATTGGCCGCCTGGCCCGCGAACACACTAATTTCTAACCGATGTGGGAATGCCTACCATGCTGAAAGTCACCAAAGCCGTGTTTCCCGTAGCGGGCCTCGGGACACGATTCCTGCCGGCTACCAAGGCAAGTCCTAAGGAAATGCTGCCGATCGTCGACAAGCCGCTGATTCAATACGCGGTCGAAGAAGCGATTGCCGCCGGCATCACCGAGATGATCTTCGTGACGGGCCGCAGCAAGCGCGCCATCGAAGATCATTTCGACAAGTCCTACGAGATCGAGGCTGAACTCGAGGCGCGTAACAAGCAGAAACTGCTCGACCTGGTGCGCAGCATCAAGCCGGCCAATGTCGACTGTTTCTATGTGCGTCAGGCCGAAGCGCTCGGTCTTGGCCACGCGGTGCTGTGCGCCGAAAAACTGGTGGGCGACAGCCCGTTCGCGGTGATTCTGGCGGACGACCTGCTGCACAGCTCGAAGCCGGTGATGAGCCAGCTGGTCGATACCTTCAATCACTACCACAGCTCGGTGATCGGTGTCGAAACCATCGCGCGTGAAGACAGCCGCTCGTACGGCGTGGTGGATGGCCGCGAGTGGGAAGACAACGTGATCAAGCTGTCGGGCATCGTCGAGAAGCCGGCGCCGGACAACGCGCCGTCGAATCTCGGCGTGGTGGGCCGTTATGTGCTGATGCCCACCATCTTCAAGCATATTCGCGCGTTGAAGCCGGGTGCGGGCGGTGAGCTGCAATTGACCGATGCAGTGCAATCGCTGCTGACCGAAGAGCAGGTGCTGGCTTATCGCTATTTCGGCACGCGTTTTGATTGCGGCAGCAAGCTTGGGTATCTGAAAGCGACGGTGGAATTCGCGCTGCGTCATCCGGAAGTGAAGGCGGAATTCGAGGCTTATTTGCAGGCGTATATGCAGACCAATATGCAGGAAGGCGTGCCGGCGCAATATACGGCGGAAGCGGCTTGATCCACTTTGAAGGCCGCCGTGGCTAGCGCAGGCGGCTGATGCGCGCCGCGCTCGTTCGAGAGCGCCATGCGCTCGCGAAACTCCCGCGAAACTCATCACGCAGAAGCAACGCGCAGCAGTACCGCGCACATTAAAACGGGCGCCGCTAACCACGCGGCGCCCGTCTTTCTTTCAGCCGGCCCACGCTTCACGCGCGGCCCGGCAAGCCAGTCCTCAGGCTTCTTTCTTCACTTCCAGCCGGAACTTGTGCAGCAACGGTTCCGTGTAGCCGCTCGGCTGCTGGCGCCCTTCGAACACCAGCGCTTGCGCGGCCTTGAAAGCGATCGTGTCGAAGCCCGGCGCCATCGGCTTGTAGTGCGGGTCGCCCGCGTTCTGCTCGTCGACCACCTTCGCCATGCGCTTGAACGTCTCCTCAACCAGTTCGCGTTTCACCACGCCGTGATACAGCCAGTTGGCGATATGCTGGCTGGAAATGCGCAGCGTGGCACGGTCTTCCATCAGGCCGACGTTGTGAATGTCCGGCACCTTCGAGCAGCCCACGCCCTGATCGATCCAGCGCACCACGTAGCCGAGAATGCCCTGTGCGTTGTTGTCGATCTCGCTGCGGATCTCGTCGTCGCTCCACTTTGCTTCGGCCACGACCGGAATCGTCAGCAAGCCGTCGAGCAGTTCGTCGCGCACCTTCGCGTAATCCGTGCGTTCCAGTTCCTGCTGCACCGCCTGCACGTCGATCTGGTGGTAATGCAACGCGTGCAGTGTCGCGGCGGTCGGCGAGGGCACCCATGCGGTGTTCGCGCCGGCCTTCGGATGCGCGATTTTCTGTTCGAGCATGGCGTGCATCAGATCAGGCATCGCCCACATGCCCTTGCCGATCTGCGAGCGGCCGCGCAGGCCCGCGCTCAAACCGACCAGCACGTTGCTGCGTTCGTAAGCGGCGATCCAGGCGCTCGACTTCATGTCGCCCTTGCGCAGCATCGGACCGGCTTCCATGGCCGTGTGCATCTCGTCGCCGGTACGGTCGAGGAAACCCGTGTTGATGAACGCGACACGCTCCGACGCTTCGGCGATACAGGCGAGCAGGTTCACGCTGGTGCGGCGCTCCTCGTCCATGATGCCCATCTTGATCGTGTTGCGCGGCAGCTTCAGCAGGTCTTCCACGCGCGCGAACAACTCGCTCGCGAAGGCGACTTCGGCCGGGCCGTGCATCTTCGGCTTGACGATATAGATCGAGCCGGTGCGCGAATTCAGCTTGTGCTTGCGGTCGTGCAACGCGCACAGCGTGGTGATCACGGCGTCGAGAATGCCTTCCGGAATCTCGTGGCCGTCTTTCGTCAGCACTGCCGGATTGGTCATCAAATGACCGACGTTGCGGATGAACAGCAGCGAGCGGCCATGCAGCACGACCGGCGCCGTGCCATTCGCGGCGGTGTAGACGCGGTCGGCGTTCAGCCGGCGCGTGAAGGTCTTGCCGTTTTTCGTGACCTCTTCGGCGAGATCGCCGTTCATCAGGCCGAGCCAGTTGCGGTAGAGCTGGACCTTGTCGTCCGCATCCACGGCCGCGACCGAGTCTTCACAGTCGATGATCGTGCTCACCGCCGCTTCGACCACCACGTCTTTCACATGCGCCGAATCGGTCTTGCCGATCGAGTCGTTCGCATCGATCTGGATTTCGAAGTGCAGGCCGTTGTGCTTGAGCAGCACCGCGGACGGCGCGCTTTCTTCACCCTGATAGCCGATGAATTGCGCCGGCGTCTTCAGCTCACTCTTGCCGTTCTTCAGCGTGACGATCAGCTTGCCGCCTTCCACGCCATAGTGGGTCGCGTCGGCATGCGAGCCGTTCGCGAGCGGTGCGGCCTGATCGAGAAACTTGCGCGCATAGGCGATCACCGCAGCGCCGCGCACCGGGTTGAAGCCCTTCTGCTTGTCGGCGCCGTTGCTCTCGGGGATTGCGTCGGTGCCGTACAGCGCGTCGTACAGGCTGCCCCAGCGCGCGTTCGCCGCGTTCAGCGCATAGCGCTGGTTCGAGAGCGGCACCACCAGTTGCGGGCCGGCCTGTTCGGCGATTTCGGTGTCCACGTGGTCGGTCGTGGCTTTGACGCTGGCAGGCACGGGCACGATATAGCCAATGCCCTCCAGAAACGCGCGGTACGCACGCAGATCGCGCACCGGACCCGGATTGGCGCGATGCCAGTTGTCCAGCTCGGTTTGCAAGCGGTCGCGCTCGGCGAGCAACGCACGGTTTTTGGGCGCCAGCTCATGCACGAGGGCGTCGAAGCCCGACCAGAATTCAGCGCTGTCGATTCCGGTGCCGGGCAGGGCTTCGGTTTCGACGAACTGGTCGAGATTGGCGGCGACTTGCAGTCCGCCGCGCGGGTTCATCTGAGTCATCGACTGCTCCATCTATCTGAATGGGGCCGATGAGGGGGCATCGGCCCGCGTTGTGCAACGGTTTAGCTTCTTTTGGTGATCGCCGCCGCTTCGAGCGGCAGGCGAATTCAAGCGGCGATAGCCTGAATCCCGGCCTTGGCGATCTGCGCGTCCTGATCCGACTTGACGCCGGACACGCCGACCGCGCCGACCACCTGGCCGTCGACGATCACCGGCACGCCGCCTTCCAGCGTGCCTTGCAGCGGCGCGCTCAGGAATGCGGTGCGGCCGTTGTTGATCATGTCTTCATATACCTTGGTTTCACGCCGTCCGATCGCCGAAGTGCGGGCCTTTTCGGTCGCGATATACGAGCTGGCCGGCGCGCTGCCGTCGAGGCGCAGCATTCCGAGCGGATGGCCGCCGTCGTCGACCACCACGATGGCGACGGCCCACTTGTTCTGCTCGGCTTCCGCGCGGGCGGCTTCGAGAATGCGGGTCGTTTCGGCAAGGGTCAGCACAGGTTTGCTCAGCATAATGAATTTCCTGGTTCGTTTATGGTAAGGATGCTTCTACAAGTTCTATCCAGTGGCGCACCGGAGTGCGCCCGGCGCCGTCCAGATGCATCTGGCAGCCTATATTGGCCGTGACGATCATCTCCGGCTTGCCGCTTTCCAGCGCGTCGAGCCGGTTTTTGCCTAACCTTTGCGTAACCTTTGCGCAAGCTCGGGCTGGGTAATCGAATACGTGCCTGTCGAGCCGCAACACAGATAGGCGTCGGGCACGGCGGTGAGATCGAAGCCGAGTTGTTGCAGGATCGACTCGACCGCGCCGCCCGGCTTCTGCGCATGCTGCAACGTGCAGGGGCAGTGAAACGCGTTTCTTTGCTGAGTCTGCCCTGGCAAGCTTGCTTGCAGCTGACCGAGCGGCCGCGTTGGTGTTCGGTGACAGCGCGGGTTGCACGCAGCCCTCCAGCATCAGCATTGTGCGCGGATGCGGCGGCGCCGGCCTTGGGTTTGTCCCAGCATTTGGCCGAACGCTTTGCCTCGCGATTTTACGTCCAAGCGCGGCCGGAAGAAACGGCCGCATCGCGCGGCCGGTCTTCAGCAGCGCGCCGAATACCGCCGAATGCGGGATCCGCGCGGCGCAAACCCTCGCGCAGCAAGCGTTCCGACAAGGGCCGCTCGATGCGCCGCTCCAGCTCGGCACGGCCGATATCGAGCAGCGCGTGATAGGTGACGCCGGACGGGCAGGTGGTTTCACAATTGCGGCAGCTCAGGCACCGGTCGAGGTGCAATTGGGTTTTCTGCGTGACCGGCTCTTCCTCCAGCATCTGCTTGATCAGATAGATGCGCCCGCGCGGGCCGTCGAGTTCGTTGCCGAGCAGTTGATAGATTGAACAGGAAGAGCAGCGGCTCGTGCGGGCGACATTACGGCTGGAAGGATGGGAGTAGAGGGCTTTACAATCGCGACTTAAACACAACAATTCGCACGCTCCCCACGTGCCCCCCACTCCATGGCGACCATCAGCGAGCTTTTTGTCTATCCGATCAAATCCTGCGCGGGCATTGCGTTGCATGAGGCGCGTCTGTTCGCCACCGGCCTCGAATACGACCGCTGCTGGATGGTCACCGACCCGGCCGGCGCCATGCTCACGCAGCGCGCGTATCCGCGCATGGCGCTGATCCAGGCCGAAATCGGCGCCGAAGATCTCGTGATTCGCGCGCCGGGCATGAGCGAATTGCGCACGCCGCTGGACAGCGCGCGGCTCGAAGCGCCGAGCGCAGTGCAAACGCAGGTCTGGCGCGATGCCGCTTATGGACTCGACACCGGCGCGGCAAGCGCGGCATGGTTCTCGACGTTTCTTGGTATGCCCGCACGGCTGCTGCGCTTCGATCCCAAGCGGGAGCGCATTGTCGATCCGGACTATACGGATAGCGTGGGCGGCGCAACCACGCACTTTGCCGATGGTTTTCCGCTGCTGGTGATTGGTCAGGCGTCGCTCGACGATCTGAACACGCGGCTGAGCGGCAAGGGCGCACCGGCGATTCCGATCAACCGGTTCCGCCCCAATGTCGTGCTGACGGGGCTCGACGCGTACGAAGAGGATTACGTGGAGACGCTGAGCATCGACGGGGAGGCGGGTGAGAACGTGCAATTGCAACTGGTGAAGCCGTGCTCGCGCTGTCCGATGCCCACCATCGACCAGGCCAAAGGCGCGCCCGATCCGGACTGGCCGAACGAGCCGACCGACACGATGAGTGTCTATCGCGCGAATCCGCAGCGAAACGGGGCGATTACGTTCGGCAACAATGCACTTGTCGCACGCGGGGCTGGGCAGTGGCTGCGCGTGGGGCAGTCGGTGGAGGCGGAACTGGGTTTCGGCGACTGACGGCGGTGGGTGGCCAGTACGTCGGCCAGGTCGGCAACATCGGCAACATCGGCAACATCGGCAACATCGGCAACATCGGCAAACGCGGGAAGAGGCCGGTCAAAATGTCCAGCGCAACGCTGCCGGCGCAACGAGGCGCAAGCCGCCGGTCTCGGTCTTAATGGCGGATCCGCCCGTTCAGCGCGGCAAGAATGACCGGCATGGGCACCGGTTTGACGAAGTGATGATTGAAGCCCGAGCGCAGCGACTCGCTCTTTTCCTCGTCGCGCTCAAGCCCGGTAACCGCCACCAGCATGGGCGCGGGCACGTCGCCCACGTAGCGGATTCGCCGCGCGACCGCGCGCCCGTCAAGGCGCGGCATTTCGACGTCCAGCAACGCGGCCTCCGGATGCCAGGCGCAGTATTGCGCCAGCGCGTCGAGGCCGTTGCGCGCGGTCCTGATGTCGAAACCATGTGCGCTGAAAAAGAGTACGTAAGCGGCCAGCAGATTCGCGTCGTCGTCTGCGATCAGAAGGCGTGTGGCTCGTTGATGGCCCATCCGATTTTCCCCAGTGTGTGTTCTGTGTGTCCGTCTATTCCTTTCCGTCCATTCTTGTTAGTGAGCAATTTGAAGTCCTGAGAGAATTCATCTTCAGGAGAGTCTGTTTTCAGGCCGCATAGAGACAGTTTTCACAGAACCGCGTTTTATAGCGAAGGTCGCCCGGCGCGAATCTACAACCTGCGCAGCCATATTGCCGTACTGAGCATTCTTTCCGACCGCAGTTATTTCGGTAATCTCTGCGCCTGAGCGCTTTTACGCCGCCTGTGCAACGAACTCTCGCCCGATCAGCTTGTCGATCTGCATGGCCACTGTTTCATCGCGCCGTGCCTGGTCCGCAGCCCGCGCGCACTCGACGCTCTCGCCGATCGCGCTGCCCACCAGAATCACCGCCGGACTACCGAAACTCGCGCTTGTCGCATCGACGGCGAGGCGATCGAGACGGCTCACGAGGCGCCGCTCGTTGCTGCCCCCCGCCCACTGAACGACGGCTGCCGGGGTGTCGGCCGGCAGGCTCGCGAGCAACGCGGTCGCAATACTCTCGATGCGCCGCATCCCCATATAGATGGCTAACGTGGTGCGGGTCGCCGCCAATGCGGCCCAGTCCGGCTCGCCGTGATCCTCCGTATGCGCGGTAACAAAAGTAACGCCGTGGCAGTGGCGGCGATGCGTGAGCGAAATGCCCAGTCCCGCGGCGGCCGCGAATCCCGACGAAATGCCGTTGACGATCTCGACCGAAATGTCGGCGTCGCGCAGTGCCGCAAGTTCTTCACCGGCCCGGCCGAATAGCAGCGCTTCGCCGCCCTTGACCCGCACCACATGCAAGCCCTTGAGCGCGTAGCGCCGCATCAGGCGTTCGATAAACGCTTGCGGCGTGGAGCGGCAGCCGCCGCGCTTGCCGACGCGAATCACCCGCGCCTGCGGCGCCAGCGTCACGATCTCCGGATTCGCGAGGTCGTCCAGCAACACGACGTCGGCCGCCGCCAACGCTTTTGCGGCTTTCAGCGTGAGCAGATCGAGGTCGCCCGGGCCTGCGCTCAATAAGGTGACCTTTCCGGTGTTCGTGTTCATCGCGGTGTCCTTCGCTTGTGGGTCGGCTAACGGCAGTTGAATTGCCGGAGCCAAATAAAAAACGGCATCCGCTCGTGATGGTCACGAGGGGACGCCGTTGTCCGTTTGCTGCCTGGTGTATCGGTATTCGACTTCGAGTGGGACGAATCACAGCGTTGTGCCCGTCCGGTATTCGTTCGTACTGCAGGTCATGGTGGCTGCGTTGCCACGTCGACCTGTTCACTCTTACGCAAAGATCACGCCATACGTCGCGACGGTGCGTTCAATGCCTTGCCGTGTCTCGCCTTCCCCCCAAAAAAACCGACGGTGACGCACCGCATGCGTGCCCCGATTGCGCACGTAGACAGTGCTGCGTCGCACCATGCGTGTGCTTCGCTGCATCGAAACGTGTCGCGCGCCGGGTTCGCCGCACGCGCGTGCCATTTGCCTCGAAGCCCCGAGCCACGGCGTCTTTCAGGCGGTTCGGTGCAATTGGCACAGGCCTTGCATTAAGGCTTGCCATCGGATCAACGTGGATCCGTTGCGAGTGCAACACAAAGTACTCGCCGCAGCACAGGTCAGGACAACGGCGTCCCCCGAACTCAGTCATCGACTGGGTTCGCGGGACGCCGTTTTTATTTCCGGAATCGCTTTCGCCACCTGCCGCCCGACGGCGCTCGCAACCAGCACATTGAGGAAACCGCGGTCATGAAAATCATCGTTATCGGTCACGGGATGGTCGGCCACAAACTGGTCGAGTGCCTTGCACAAGACGCCGCGCATGGCCTCGACATCACGGTGCTGAGCGAAGAATCGCGGCCGGCCTACGACCGCGTGCACCTGTCCGAGTTCTTCTCGGGCAAGTCGGCGGACGACCTGTCGCTGGTCGAGCCGGGTTTCTTCGAGCGGCAAAACGTGTTGCTCAAGTTAAACGCAAAGGCCGTGGCGATCGATCGTGACGCGCGCACCGTGAAGGTATCGACGGGCGAAACGCTGCCTTATGACAAGCTCGTGTTCGCCACCGGTTCCTATCCGTTCGTGCCGCCCGTGCAGGGCCGTGAACGCGCGGATTGCTTCGTGTACCGAACTATCGACGATTTGGAAGCGATGCGCGAATGCGGTGCACGCTCGAAGACGGGCACGGTGGTCGGCGGCGGACTGCTCGGTCTCGAATGTGCAAAGGCGCTGCGCGACATGGGCCTGCAAACGCACGTGGTCGAGTTCGCGCCGCGTCTGATGGCCGTGCAGGTGGACGACGGCGGCGGCCGCGTGCTGCGCACCAAGATCGAGGAACTGGGCGTGACGGTGCACACGCAAAAGAACACCACGGCGATCGTGGACGGCGAAGCGGGCACGCACCGCATGCAATTCGCGGACGGCAGCCACCTCGACACCGACATGATCGTGTTCTCGGCGGGCATTCGTCCGCGTGACGATCTGGCGCGCGAGAGCGGTCTGACACTCGGCCCGCGCGGCGGTATCGTGATCGATGACGCCTGCCGCACGAGCGATCCGCACATCTATGCGATCGGCGAATGCGCGCTATGGAACGGCCAGTTGTTCGGCCTCGTGGCGCCGGGTTATGAAATGGCCCGCGCGGTGGCGAAGCAATTGCACGGTGGCACGGCCGAATTCGTCGGCGCCGACATGAGCACCAAGCTCAAGCTGATGGGCGTGGACGTGGCGAGCATCGGCGACGCGCACGGCAATACGCCGGGCAGCCGCGCCTACCAGTTCAGCGACGAACGCAAGCAGGTCTACAAGAAGCTGGTGGTGTCGGAGTGCGGCAAATACCTGCTGGGCGGCGTGATGGTGGGCGACGCCGGCGAATACGGCACGCTGCTGCAGATGATGTTGAACCGCATCGAGCTGCCGGCGTCGCCCGAATTCCTGATCCTGCCGCAGGCGGACGGCAACGCGAAGCCCGCGCTCGGCGTGGAGGCGTTGCCCGCGGGCGCGCAGATCTGCTCGTGCAACAACGTCTCGAAGGGCGAGCTATGCGCCGCGGTCTGCGCGGGCGCGACGGACATCGGCGCACTCAAATGCGCCACCAGCGCCGGCACGTCGTGCGGTGGCTGCGTGCCGCTCGTCACGCAGGTGATGAAAGCCGAGATGAAGAAGCAGGGTCTCGCGGTCAACAATCACGTCTGTGAACACTTTCCGTATTCGCGCCAGGAGCTGTATCACATCGTGCGGGTGGAAGGCGTGCGCAGCTTCGGCGAACTGCTCGCGAAGCACGGTCATGGTCTCGGCTGCGATATCTGCAAGCCGGTGGTGGCGAGCGTTCTCGCGTCGTGCTGGAACGAGTTCGTGCTGAAGAAGGAGCATGCGTCGTTGCAGGACACCAACGACTACTACCTCGCCAACATTCAACGCGACGGCACGTATTCGGTCGTGCCGCGCATGGCCGGCGGCGAAGTGACCCCCGACGGTTTGATCGCGGTCGGGCAGGTGGCGAAGAAATACGGCCTCTATACGAAGATCACCGGCGGTCAGCGCGTCGATCTGTTCGGCGCGCGCGTCGAACAATTGCCGCTCATCTGGGAAGAGCTGATCGCCGCCGGTTTCGAATCGGGCCACGCCTACGGCAAGTCGCTGCGCACCGTGAAGTCGTGCGTCGGCTCGACGTGGTGCCGTTATGGCGTAGGCGATTCGGTGGGCCTCGCGGTCGAGATCGAGAACCGCTACAAGGGCCTGCGCACGCCGCACAAGATCAAGTTCGGCGTGTCGGGCTGCACGCGCGAGTGCGCGGAAGCACAGGGCAAGGATGTCGGCATCATCGCGACCGAGAAGGGCTGGAATCTCTACGTGTGCGGCAACGGCGGCATGAAACCGCGCCATGCCGAGCTGCTCGCTTCGGACCTCGATAAAGAAACGCTGGTGCGCTACATCGACCGCTTCCTGATGTTTTACGTGCGCACCGCCGACCGTCTGCAACGCACCAGCGTGTGGCGCGACAACCTCGAAGGCGGCCTTGAGTATCTGATCGACGTGGTTGTCAACGATCGCCTTGGCGTGGCGGACGAACTCGAGTCGGAGATGCAGCACGTGGTCGACACCTACGAGTGCGAATGGAAGAAGGCTGTCACCGATCCCGAAACGCGCAAGCGCTTCCGTCATTTCGTCAACAGCGGCGAATCCGACAGCAACGTCGCTTTCGTCGAGGAACGCGGCCAGATCCGGCCGGCCACGCCCGCCGAGCGCCACGCGAAGCTCGCCGCGATTCCCGTCGTCGTCGAAACCGTCTGATTGATTTGCACCATTTACCGAGGACTTCCGTCATGAACAACGATCGCCTGCCACGCGCCTGGACACCGGTTTGCCCGCTCGACGACATCGTGCCCAACACGGGCGTTTGCGCGCTCGTCAACGGCGAGCAGGTCGCGGTTTTTCACGTTGACAACGGTGACGCCGACGCCACCGTGTTCGCGATCGACAACTTCGACCCCGGCTCGCAGGCGGCGGTGCTGTCGCGCGGGCTGATCGGCAGCCTCGGCGAGCGCATCGTGGTCGCTTCGCCGATCTACAAGCATCACTTCGACCTGCGGACCGGCGAGTGCCTGGAAACACCAGCGTATTCCGTCGGCGCGTTCGCCGCGCGAGTCGAAAACGGCCAGGTGTGGGTCGCCGTTTGAGCCACGGATTGTCTGAAACCTTTTCGAGTGATCTTGCCCGCCATGTCCTCCCCTAACGTGAAAACCGTGTGCCCTTACTGTGGCGTTGGCTGCGGCATGGTGCTGCATGTCGAGGACGGCCAGGTCGTGAAGATCTCCGGCGACAAGGAGCATCCGGCCAACTTCGGCCGGCTGTGCACGAAGGGGCAATCGGCGCACGTTGCGTTGCGCAAGTCCGGGCGTCTTGAAGATGCGTTCGTGCGCCATGCGCGTGGCCAGGACCCGGCGCCGCTGCCCATGGCGCAGGCGATCAGCACCACAGCGGCGCGTTTGCGCGGCATGCTCGACGAACATGGACCGGATGCGCTGTCGTTTTACGTGTCCGGTCAGATGTCGATCGAGGCTCAGTATCTCGTCAACAAGCTCGCCAAAGGCTTCGTCGGCACCAACAACATCGAATCGAATTCGCGCCTGTGCATGGCGAGCGCGGGCAGCGGCTACAAACTGTCGCTCGGTGCGGACGGCCCGCCGGGATCGTACGAAGACATCGATCATGCCGACCTGTTCTTCGTGATCGGCGCGAATATGGCCGACTGTCACCCAATTCTGTTCCTGCGCATGATGGATCGCGTGAAGGCCGGCGCCAAACTGATCGTCGTCGATCCGCGCCGCAACACGACGGCGGAGAAGGCCGATCTCTTCATGCAGATCAAGCCGGGCACCGATCTGGCGTTGCTCAACGGCTTGCTGCATCTGCTGCACGAAAACGGCCATACGGATGCCGCTTTCATCGCCGACGCTACCGAGGGCTGGGACGCGATGCCTGAGTTTCTCGCCGACTACACGCCGGAGAAGGTCGCGCAGATCACCGGCCTCGCGCTCGACGATCTGCGTGCGGCCGCGCAGATGATCGGCACCGCGAGCGAGTGGATCAGCTGCTGGACCATGGGCCTGAATCAGAGTACGCACGGCACGTGGCACACCAACGCGATTTGCAATCTGCATCTGGCAACGGGCAAGATTTGCCGCCGCGGCAGCGGACCGTTTTCGTTGACTGGCCAGCCCAATGCGATGGGCGGCCGCGAAATGGGCTACATGGGACCGGGATTGCCGGGCCAGCGTTCGGTGCTAGTCGAAGAAGACCGCGCGTTTATCGAAGACCTGTGGCGCATTCCGAAGGGCACGCTCAAACCGGAAGTGGGCAACGGCACGATCGACATGTTCACACGCATGGCGGCGGGCGAGATCAAGGCGTGCTGGATCATCTGCACGAACCCGGTGGCGAGCGTGGCGAATCGTCAGAACGCAATCGACGGCTTGCGCGCGGCGCAACTCGTGATCGCGCAAGACGCTTTCCTCGACACGGAGACCAACCGATACGCCGACGTGCTATTGCCCGGCGCGCTGTGGGCCGAAGCCGAAGGCGTGATGATCAACTCCGAGCGCAATGTCACGCTGATGCAAAAAGGGATCGAGCCGCCGGGCGCTGCGCTGCCGGACTGGCAGATCATCGCGCGCATTGCCTGCGAAATGGGTTACGCGGAGGCTTTCACTTACGCGAGCGCCGAGGAAGTTTTCGCGGAAATCACCCGCGCGTCGAATCCCAAAACCGGCTATGACCTGCGCGGTGCGAGCCATCGTCGTTTGAAAGAAACGCCGTTGCAATGGCCGCTTGCATCGGACGATTGCGCCGAGCGCAATCCGGTTCGCTACCTCAACAACGGAGTGAGCCAGACACTCAAGGAACTGCCGGACGGCAGCCGTCCGCGGCTCGTCTTTCCGACCGCGAGCGGCAAGGCAATGTTTTTCGCGCGCGCTTACGCGGCGCCGGCCGAATTGCCGGATCGTGAGTTTCCGATCGTGCTGAATACCGGCCGCTTGCAGCATCAATGGCACACGATGACCAAGACTGGCAAGGTCGCGATGCTCAACAAGCTGAACCCCGGTCCATTCGTCGAGATTCATCCGGAAGATGCCGCCACGCTCGGCATCAAGGCAAAAGACCCGGTGGAGATTCGCTCGCGCCGCGGCCGCGCGGTGTTGCCGGCTGTCGTGACCGAGCGCGTGAGCGCGGGCAACTGCTTTGCGCCGATGCACTGGAACGATGTATTCGGCGACGACCTGTGCATCAACGCCGTAACGAGCGATGCGATCGACCCGGTCTCGCAGCAGCCCGAACTCAAGTTTTGTGCGGTCGCGTTGAGTCCCGTTGTGGCCGACAGCACGGAGCCGCTTCTGAATGACGACGATACGGTGCTCGCCGACGCATCCGTTGCCGTAGCCGTGAGCGCGGCGCAGGAGAACACCGTATCGGCAAGCGCCGAGGATCTGGATATGCCCCGTATCAATGCACTCACCGGCCTGTTGCAGTTGCCGCCGACGCTCGCACCTTCGTTCAACGATCAGCAGCGGGTTTATCTGGCCGGTTTCGTTGGCGGCCTGCGTTCGCAGGAGGCGCAGGGCATCGACAGCGTGCCGGTTCTGCCCGGCAACGCTCCGTTCGATACCACTAGCCGCCTGTATGTGGACGGCTTGCTAGCCGGTCTCTATAGCCGCAGTGCGACGATTGCCGCCGCTCCGCTTGCGGCCTCGCATGCGCAGGCATCGCAAGCATCGCAAGCATCGCAAGTATCGGGCGTGCGCATTGTGCGCGCGCGTCCCAAGGTCACCTTGCTGTGGGCCTCGCAAACCGGCAACACCGAGTCGCTGACCGAAAGTTATGCGACTCGTTTGATGGAGTCGGGCTTCGAAATCCGCACATCGTGCATGGCGGACTATCCGGCCTCAATGCTTGCCAAGGCGCAATACGTGCTGTTGATGACAAGCACTTTCGGCGACGGCGATCCGCCCGACAACGCGCAAAGTTTCTGGACGCAATTGAACAGCGAGGGCGCACCTCGGCTCGACGGCGTGCGCTTCGCGGTGCTCGCGCTCGGTGACCGCAACTACGACCAGTTTTGCGGACATGGCCGCCGGCTCGACCAGCGGCTCGCCGAGCAAGGCGCACTGCGGCTGATGGACCGCGTCGATTGCGACAGCGAGTATCAGGAGAGCGCGGATGCGTGGCTCGATCGCATCATCGTGCGCATCAAGGAAGAGGATGCTGCGCTGTACGCGGTACCGCCCGGCGGCATGGTCAACGCGGTGGTGCCGGGCACGGTGCCGAGCAAGACGCGGCCCGCCGCATCGCGGCTCGTGAGCAATCTGCGCCTGAACAAGCAGGGCGCGGCGAAAGACACGCGTTACTTCTCGCTGCACACGGGCGACTCGGGACTCGAATACGAAGCAGGAGATGCGCTTGGCGTGTGGCCAAGCAACTGTCCCGAACTGGTCGACGAATTGATCGGGCTGAGCGGTTTGAGCGCGGATGCCGCCGTGAATGTGGCGGGCGCGGGCGAAATGCGTCTCGCCGATGCACTCGCCAGGCACTACGAGATCGCGCGACCGAATCCGGATTTGCTCGCGTTTGTCGCCGCACGCAGCAATAACGGCGCGCTGCGCGATCTGCTGGCGCCCGAACGCAAGGCCGACCTCAAGCAGTGGTTGTGGGGCCAGCAGATCGCCGACGTGCTGCACGAATTTCCGGTGCGCCTCACGGCAACCGAATTGACCGGCATGCTCAAGCGTCTGCAGCCGCGTCTTTACTCGATCGCTTCGAGCCCGAAAGCCCATGCCGGCGAAGTTCATCTGACGGTTGCCGCCGTGCGCTACAGCAACGGACGCCGTCATCGCAAAGGCGTGTCGTCTACTTTTCTCGCGGATCGCGCGGGCGATGTCAACGTTCCCGTGTTCGTGCAGAAGTCCGCACACTTTCGTCCTCCTCATGGTTCGGAAACTCCGATGATCATGGTCGGGCCCGGTACCGGCGTTGCACCGTTTCGCGGCTTCTTGCACGAGCGGCGTGCACGTGGCGACACGGGACGCAACTGGCTGTTCTTTGGCGAGCAGCATGCCGCTTCCGATTTCTACTACCGCGACGAACTTGAATCGATGCGCGACAGCGGCGTGCTGACCCGTCTCGACGTTGCGTTCTCACGCGATCAGGCGGACAAGGTCTACGTGCAGGACCGCATGCGCGAGCAGGGTGCGCAATTGTGGGCATGGCTCGAAGACGGTGCGCATTTCTACGTGTGCGGCGACGCGAACCGGATGGCGAAAGACGTCGATGCGGCGCTCAAGGAAGTGGTCGCCCGGCACGGCGGCATGAGCGATGAGAAAGCGCTCGACTACGTGAGCCGCCTCGCGCAGGAAAAACGCTACGCACGCGACGTTTATTGATAGCCGCACGCTTTCCAGAGCGACGAGTGCGTTCACCGTTTCAAGGTTTCAACGAGTACGCAGGGAAGTTTTAAAAGACGGAGCCGGATGGCATGGAGGTTGCATGTTCATGCCGGTTTTCAACATCGTGATCATTCCGGTGCGTGGCGCGTGGCGCAATCTGCCGGATAGTCGAAAAATCAGTTTTGTGAGGATATCTGATGAAAAACGTGATGAGCTCCCTAAAGAGTGGGGACTGGCGCGCGCTGGTGGCGTGTTTCCTCTATTTCGACACCGGCTTTACCGTCTGGGTCCTGTATGGACCGCTCGCGCCGTTCATCAGCAAGAGCATTGCGATGACGCCCGCGCAACAGGGACTGCTGGTCGCGGTGCCGGTGCTGTCGGCCGCGATTCTGCGGGTCACGCTGGGTAACCTGTATCAATCCGCCCATGGCAAGCGCATTGCATTGATGGGCGTGCTGTTGTCGGCGGTGCCGACCATCGTATTGCCGTTGATGCCTTCCGTGCCGTCATACACGGTGCTGCTGGTGCTCGGCGTGTTCCTCGGCGTCGGCGGCGCAAGTTTCGCCGTGGCGCTGCCGATGGCCGGCAGCAACTATCCGCCGAAGGTGCAAGGTCTCGTGCTCGGCCTCGCCGCGGCCGGCAATATCGGCGCGGTGCTCGACGGCTTCCTGTTCCCGCAGCTGGCCACGCATTACGGCTGGCAGATGGCCGCCGGCGGCGCACTGCCGTTGCTCGCGATCGCGGCGATCACGCTTTATTTCTGGGCCAATGATTCGGGCGTGAAATCGGGTAGCGTGCTGCGCGCATTCGGCAGCTTCGCGGTGACGCTCGCCGGATTGATCGTGCTGGTGCTGCTGGTCGAAGCCGGCATGTTCGGCTCCGGCAAGACCGGTGTGCTGCTGTTGCCGGTGATCGGCGCATTGCTGGCCATCGCGGTGCTGCCCAAGCGCTATCGCGCGGTGCTGGCCGAGCGTGACACGTGGGCGATCATGCTGGTGTACAGCATTACGTTCGGCGGTTTCGTCGGCATGTCCTCATATGTTTCGCTGCTGCTGACCAACCTCTATCAGCTCTCGAAGATCGACGCGGGTCTCTTCATGGCTTTGCTCGCCGCGACCGGCGCGATGGTGCGACCGCTCGGCGGCCTGATCGCCGACAAGGTGTCCGGCGTGCGCGCGCTGACCTTCCTGCTCGCGATCATCTCGCTGTGCGACTTCGTGTTCGCCGCTGCCATGCCTTCGATGGCGGGCGGCATCACACTGCTGTTGTGCCTGTATGTGGCCTTTGGCCTCGGCAATGGTGCGACCTTCCAGCTGGTGCCGCATCGCTGGGCCGGCCGTACGGGTCTGATGTCGGGTATTGTCGGCGCGGCAGGCGGCATCGGCGGATTCTATCTGCCGGTCGTCATGGGTATCGCCAAGGAAAGCACGGGCAGCTATCAGATGGGCTTTGCGACGTTCGGCGCGCTGGCTGCATGCGCGTTCCTCGCGATCGTCGCGCTGCGTCGTCCGTGGATGGCGTGGTCGATGCACTCCGGTGTGATGCACGCGCACGCAACGGAGTAACCGGGTCCATGCTCTCAACCCGGGTTGCGCATCGAGGCGTAGCCCGGGGACCGTGTCGCGCGACGGGGCCGATCACAATCATAAGAAGTTGACATGAGCATCACGACAGAACGGGTTCACGCACACACGTCCGACATAGACGTCTCCAGCGAGGTGTTGAGCTCGTTGATCAATCTTGCGGGACGTCAGCGGATGCTCTCGCAGCGCATCGTGTTGAAAGCGATGCTGGCGTTCCAGCAGTTCGACGGCGCGCTGGCGATCGCGCGTGAAACGTTAAACACCTTTGCCGACAGTCATACGGTGCTGACGCAAGGCCGCGACGGCTTGCCCGGCCTGTTTTCTCCGGCGCTGCGCGAAGCGTTTCACGGCAGCGGGAAAGTCGCCGCGAAGATCGCGGACTTTATCGCGCTGGCTTCGGCTGCGTTAGAGGCGATCGGGCGCGCGTCACCGCGCGCTGACGATGCGCTGAAGGCGTTGGTCGACTCCGTGGATCCGTTGCTGACACAACTGCACGGTGTCACCGCCGTCTACGAGCAGGAAAGCCGGCGCATAGCGCGCTTGCAGAAGAAGGAGCAGCAGCAACTGATCGAGCGGATCAAGGGGATCGCGAAAGAAGCGCACATCGTGTCGTTCAACGGACAGATCGTGGCGAGCCGTGCACAAGTGACCGGCCGCGAGTTCGCCGTGGTGGCCGGCGTAATGACGACGATCACAAAAGAGCTGGAAGCCGTGGTGAACGCATTCGTGAAGAAGACGTCGACGGGGTGAGGTACGCAAAGCGGCGGTATTGCCGTATGCTTGGCGTTTTCTTGTCGTCAGGTAAATGTAATGAGTAACGGGTGGCACGTGGTGTGGGCGACCGCCCAGGCAGAATTTTCCGATCTCGGCAGCGTGGCCGACGTCACCCAGGTGCTAATGCGCCTCGGGCTCGCATTGATACTCGGCGGCATATTGGGTTTCGAGCGTGAGTTGTCGCGGCGCGATGCCGGCATGCGTACGCATATGATGGTGGCGGTGGGCGCGGCCTTGTTCGTGGTCGTGCCGTTGCAGGCCGGATTTTCGCAGGACAACATGAGCCGGGTGTTGCAAGGACTCGTGTCGGGTATCGGCTTTCTGGGCGCGGGCGCCATCATCAAGCTCAGCGCCGAGCGCGAGGTGCGCGGCCTGACGACGGCGGCGAGCCTGTGGCTGAGCGCGGGTGTTGGCGTGGCTGCGGGGCTCGGGCGCGAAGCCACGGCGATTCTCAGCGTGGCCATCGCGCTCGCCATTCTGTCGAGTGCGCGGCTGTTCAAGGGCCGCGAGCAGGAGGAGAAGTAGATCTGAGGGGGGGGCGATCCTACGACGATGCGGACGCGAAGCCCCCACTGCTTTAAAACTTATGCCGCAGCGCGACCCGAACAGCGACCTGCGTACTCGTCGACGAAGGCGCCTGCACGCCAGGAATGAACGCGTTGTCGAGAATCGAGTGAGTCGAATCGCCCGCCACCTTCTGGTACTCGCCCTGCACATAAACGTCGGTGCGCGTCGACAGGTTGTAATCCGCCATCAACCCCACCGAGTGGATCTTCGGCTTCACACTGCCTGACGACGCGTCGTAGTTCTCCATCGTGTACACATACTGGGCGCCGACAAAGAACGCCGGCGTGAACTGGTATTTACCGTTCACCTCGAAGTTCTGATACTTCAGCGTATTCAACGTCACGCCCGGCGCGGCCAGCGGAATGCCGATATAGCCGTTGCCGGTCGGATTCTTGTAGTTCGAGTTGGTGTACGCAAAACCTGCCGTCGCCGAGCCGAACGTGTAGTTGATGCCGCCGCCGAACACCCGCATGCGTCCGGCGATAAAGCTCGCGTCGTTGGCGGTGATCGCGCCGGTGGAGCCCACGCCCGGATTGTCCGCCTGCATGTAGGCAGCGGCCACCAGCAGGCCGCCGTTCGCGTACTGGCCGCCGAAGCTGTACGCGCGGTTGTTCGCAAAGCTGGTGTCATTGCTGAAGCTGTACACGCCGCCGAACTGGAAGCCCGCGATCTCCGGGCTCGCATACTTCACGCTATTGCCGAGACGGAACGAGTTGTCCGTGTTGTCGTTGTCGTAGGGATGCGCGAAGAGGTAGCCGGCCCAGTTGCCGTTGGCGGTGGTCTGAGCGAGGTAATCGACCACGGAATCGTACTGGCGCCCCAGCGTGACCGTGCCGAAGCGGCTGTCGCTCAACCCCACGTAGGCCTGCCGGCCAAACATGCGGCCACCCTGGCCGAGCCGCCCGGAGCTTACGTCGAAGCCATTTTCCAGTTGAAACACGGCCTTCATGCCGCCGCCCAGATCTTCCGCACCCTTCATGCCCCAGCGGCTGCCTTGCGCGTAGCCGCTCGCCATTTCCCAAACCGCGCCGTGTCCGGCGTTGTTGGTGTAGTCGATGCCTTCGTCGAGTACGCCGTACAGCGTCACGCTGCTTTGGGCGAAGGCCGAGGACGCGGCCAGTGAGGTGAGTGACGTGAGCGCCATGAATGTGGCGGTCGCGATGCGGTTCTTTTTCATCTTGAGCTCCAGACGTTGGTAGTGAGCGGGCCGAATGCCTTCGACGCCCGCTGCTTTTTGGCAAAGCCCGGATTCTGCAAGTTGGGAGGCCGATCGCGAATGAGGCACATCCCTGGATAAACGTGATTTTTTCGAATGTTTGTCCCGCAAATTATTCGCTTGTGGCCAGCGGTGACGCAGAGAAAAATTCCGTCCATGCACCTTTGGCAGACAGGCCATAGCCGAGGGCGATGCGTTTTTCGCACCAATGCTTTTCAGGAGACGACCATGCGACTCGATCGGAATTTTGCTAACGGCCGGTTCAACGAACCCGCGACAGGAACCGCTGGCAGCGAGCTCATCGCCGTCCACAATCCGGCCACGGAGGCCGTCATTGCCCATGTGACGGGCGCCACCGAAGCTGAAGCCATCGTCGCGGTTGAGGCCGCCGCGGTCGCGCAAAAAGGCTGGCGCAAGCTGCCTTCGACCGAGCGCGCGGCTTACCTGCACAAACTCGCCGATGCGCTGACCGAATGCGCGCCGGCCATCGGCGCGGCGCTCGCGCTGGAGTCGGGCAAGAGCGTGGCCGACGCCACCAACGAGGCGATCTACGCCGGCCAGATCACCCGCTATCACGCGGAGTGGGCTCGCCGCATCGAAGGGGAAGTGATTCCGAGCGATGCGCCCGACGAAAACCTCGTGTTGCATCGCGAGCCGATCGGCGTGGTGGCGTGTCTGATCCCGTTCAACTATCCCGTCTACACGTTCATGCGCAAAGTGGCGCCGGCGCTGATCGCCGGCAACACGGTCGTCGTGCGCCCGAGCAACAACACGCCGACTTCCGCATTCGAAATCGCCAAAGCGGTCGAGAAGGCCGGTTTGCCCGCGGGCGTGGTGAACATTCTCGCGATGAATCATGCGACGGCCGAAGCGCTCTGCACGCATCCCAAGGTCGGCATGATCACGCTGACGGGCAGCGTCGGCGCGGGCCGCAAGGTACTCGACTACTGCAAGGCGAATATCGCCAAGCCATCGCTGGAACTGGGCGGCAAGACGCCCGCGATTATCGAGGCCGATGCCGATCTGGAGAAAGCCGCGCGCGACCTGGTCGCTTCCAAGACCACGCACTGCGGTCAGTTGTGCACGGCGATCGAACGGGTCTACGTGCAGGAAAGCGTGCATGACCGGTTCGTCGCGCTGCTGAAAAAGCATATGAGCGCGGTGGAAAGCGGCGATCGCAGCGAACAGCCCTCGCTGATGGGGCCGCTCGTCAACGAAGCGTCACGCCAGTCGATTCACGCGATGGTGGAACGTGCGGTCGCGGCAGGCGCGAAGCTCGAAACCGGCGGCAAGCTGCCGCAAGGAAAAGGCTTCTTCTACCCGGCCACGTTACTGTCGAACTGCCGCCAGGACATGGAAATCATCCAGGAAGAAACGTTCGGTCCGATCATGCCGGTCGTCAAATACCGCACGTTGGACGAAGCGCTTGAGATGGCCAACGACCATCAATTCGGTTTGTCGTCGGTGCTGTATACGGAGAACTATCGCGGTGCGATGAAGATCGCCAACGGCATCGAGGCAGGCGAGCTGTATGTGAACCGTACGCCGGCCGATCCCTATCAGGGCTTTCACGCCGGCTGGAAACGTTCGGGCCTCGGCGGCGACGACGGCAAGCACGGCATGCTCGAATTCACCCAAACCCGTCTCGTGGTCATGAAGTACTGAAGCTGAACCGGCACGCACCGCACGTCGAACCCACGGCGCGTGTCTGCCTTGCAACCCAAAGAAGCGCAGCGAACCGCTGCCAGTCCATAACAAAACATATTGGAGACCCGGCGGGCCGGTGGACCGGTGCTGTGTCTCTGAGGAGCGCTCACGTGTCATCCCAACCCGTTCGAACCAACGCATCGCTCGCTTTAGGCGACGAGCAGGCCGCACTGCAAGACAGCAAGACGCAGCGCTATATCCAGCTGATGTTGCTGGTGATCGCAGCCGGCGCGATCTACCCGATTCTGTATCTGCGGCAGGTGTATCAGCCGACCATGCTCGAAGTGTTCCACATCACCGATAGCCAACTCGGCTATCTGTATTCGTCGCTGGGCACGATTTTTCTGTTGAGTTATCTGCCGAGCGGCTGGCTCGCGGACCGCATCGCGCCGCGTCTGCTGATCTGTTTTTCGCTGATCGCCACCGGCGCGCTCGGGCTGTGGTATTCGACCGCGCCGTCGTTTCCCATGCTGATGATGATCTTCGGCGGCTGGGGTTTGTCGACCGGCCTGACGTTCTGGGCCGCCGTCATCAAACGCGTGACGATGATCGCCGGCACGCATGAGCAGGGGCGTTTCTTCGGCTTGCTCGACGGCGGACGCGGCCTGATCGAAGCCATGCTCGCGACAATCGCGATCACGCTGTTCGCATGGATGACGCAAACCAAAGGTGCATCGGTCGCGGCCGGTTTCAAGCTGGTGGTCTACATGTACGCGTTTCTGTGCATTGCGCTCGGCGTCGTGCTCGCGCTTGTCAAAGACCCGCAAGGCACCGAAGACGCAGCCGCCAATCGCGCCGCGCGTCAACGCAACAACGTGCTGGTCGACCTGAAGACGCTCGCGAAGATTCCCGAACTGTGGCTGGTTGCCGCCATTGTGTTCTGCGGCTATCAGGTGTTCTGGGCCACTTACAGTTTCTCTGCGTATCTGCATGAAGGTGAGATCGGCCTGACGGTCGTGATGGCCGGCACGATCACCACGCTCAAGCTGTGGATGCGGCCGATCGGCGGCATTGGTGGCGGCTTTCTGGGCGACCGCTATTCGAAGGTGTCGGTGCTTGTGATCGCGCTCTTTCTCGCCGCGCTGTCGCTCGTGGGACTGATGGCGGCGCCGCGTATTTCGAGCCACGTGCTGCTGGTTTTCCTGGTGTTGTTCATCGGTATTCTGACTTACGCGATTCGCGGCCTGTACTGGTCGCTGCTGGACCGCTGCAATATTCCGGTCGCCACGATGGGTCTTGCGATCGGCCTGATCTCCGTGCTCGGTTATTCGCCGGACGTGTTCCTGCCGCTCATCAACGGTTATCTGACGCAGACGTTCCCGGGCGTCTTCGGCTACCAGCTCTACTTCGGCTATGTCGCCGCCATGGCGGCACTCGGCGGCTTTGCCGGGCTCGCGCTGAGAAACATGCTCAATAGAAAAGAGGTTGCGTAAATGAAAGTTGTCTCGCTCGAAACGCATATCGTCGCCGTACCGCCGCCGCACGTGGGCGGCATGTACTGGATCTTTGTCAAGCTCAAGACCGATTGCGGGATTGAAGGCGTCGGCGAAATCTATTCGGCGACGTTCCACCCGAAAGCGATGACTCATATCATCGACGACGTATTCGGCCGCTATCTGCTCGACAAGGACCCGCACCATATCGAGCGGCTCTGGCGCGAGGCGTATTCGAGCGGTTTCACGCAACGCCCCGATCTGACGATGATGGGCGTGGTCAGCGGCCTGGAAATGGCGTGCTGGGACATTATCGGCAAGGCGGCCGGCAAGCCGGTGTACGAGTTGCTCGGCGGCATGGTGAATCAGCGGCTGCGTTCATACACGTACCTGTATCCGAAGAACAGCCGCGGCGAATACGACTACGACGATCCGGATCTGGCGGCCGAATGCGCGGCTGAAAACGTCAAACGCGGGTTCACAGCGGTGAAGTTCGATCCGGCCGGGCCGTACACGGCGTACTCGGGTCATCAGTTGTCGATGGAAGTGCTGGATCGTTGCGAAACCTTCTGCCGGCGCGTGCGCGAAGCGGTGGGCAGCAAGGCCGACCTGCTGTTCGGCACGCACGGGCAGATGGTGCCTTCGTCGGCGATCCGGCTCGCGAAACGCCTCGAAAAATACGATCCGCTGTGGTTCGAGGAGCCGGTGCCGCCGGGCCAGGAAGGCGCCATGGCGCAGGTCGCGCAACACACCAGCATTCCGATTGCCGCCGGTGAACGCCTTACCACCAAGTACGAATTCTTCAAGTTGCTGGAAGCGGGCGCCGCGTCGATTCTGCAGTTGAACGTGGCTCGTGTGGGCGGCCTGCTCGAAGCGAAGAAAGTCGCGACGCTGGCCGAGGTGTACTACGCGCAGATCGCCCCACATCTGTACAACGGGCCGATTGGCGCGGCGGCCAGCATCCAGCTCGCCACCTGCACACCGAACTTCCTGATTCAGGAAAGCATCGGCACGTGGGACGGTTTTCATGCGGCCGTGCTGAAGAAGCCGATTCAATGGGAAGACGGCTACATCATTCCTTCGCAGGAGCCGGGTCTCGGCGTCGAGCTGAATATGGAGGTCGTCAGGCAGCACACGCCTTACACCGGCGAGCGCCTGCATCTGCAGATGGCGGCGCAGCCGGCCGACGTGAAGGATCTCGCGCCGGCAAAGGGTTGAGCGTGGTTTGATCTGGCGAGTTTCACCAATACGCTTTCAATGGATTGAGCGCCGTCTGGCGATATAGAGCATGAACTACGATTACATCATCGTCGGCGCGGGTTCGGCGGGCTGCATTCTCGCCAATCGCCTGTCGGCGTCGGGCCAATACTCGGTGCTGCTGCTCGAAGCAGGCGGCAAGGACAGCTCGTTCTGGTTCAAGATTCCAGTGGGTTTCACCAAGACGTACTACAACGAAACCTACAACTGGATGTACTACAGCGAGCCGGAAAAGGAACTCGACAACCGGCCGATTTATTGTCCGCGCGGCAAGGTGCAAGGCGGCTCGGGCTCGATCAACGCGATGATCTTCGTGCGCGGCCAGCCGCACGATTTCGACGATTGGGCCGCCGCCGGCAACAGGGGCTGGGCGTTTCGCGACGTGCTGCCGTATTTCCGCAAGCTCGAATCGCATCCGCTCGGCAACACGGAATATCACGGTGCCGACGGCCCGATCCGCATCTCCCCGATGAAAGACGCGGTGCATCCGATCTGCCACGTGTTCCTCAAGGGCTGTGATCAGGCGGGCTACCAGCGCAGCGACGACTTCAACGGCGCGCAATTCGAAGGCGCCGGTATTTACGACGTGAATACGCGAAACGGGCAGCGCTCATCAAGCAGCTTCGAGTATCTGCATCCGGTGCTCTCACGCAAGAACCTGCGGGTCGAGCGCGACGTGCTGGTAAGCCGCGTTCTATTCGACGGCAACCAACGCGCGATCGGCGTGAGCGTCACGCAGAACGGTGTCGCACGGCAATTCATGGCGACGCGCGAAGTGATCCTGTCCGCGGGCGCGGTCGATTCGCCGAAGCTGCTGCAACTCTCCGGCGTGGGTGACAGCGCGTTACTGGCGAAGCATCGCATCGCAATGGTCAAGGATCTGCCCGCCGTGGGCCAGAACCTGCAAGATCATCTGTGCGTGAGCTTCTACTACCGCTCGAACATGAAGACGCTGAACGACGAGATGCGGCCGTTGCTCGGCAAGCTCAAGCTCGGTCTGCAATATCTGCTGACGCGCAAGGGACCGCTCGCGATGAGCGTGAACCAGTCGGGCGGCTTCTTCAAGGGCAGCGAGCGCGAGGCGCAGCCGAACCTGCAGTTGTACTTCAATCCGCTGTCGTACCGGATTCCGAAGAGCAATAAGGCGAATCTCGAACCTGAACCGTATTCGGGCTTTCTGCTGGCATTCAATCCGTGCCGGCCGACAAGCCGTGGTTCGATCGAGATCGCATCGAATCGCGCCGAGGACGCCGCGAAGATCCGTATCAATGCGCTGAGCACGGAGAAAGACATCAGCGAAGTGATCCAGGGTTGCGAACTGGTGCGCAAGGTGATGGCTTCGCCGGCACTGAAGGCGATTACGGTCGAGGAGATTTCGCCGGGACCGCAGGTGAACACGCGGGAAGGTTTTCTGCAGTACTTCCGCGAGCAATCGGGGTCGATCTACCACCTGTGCGGTTCGTGCGCGATGGGCGACGATCCGCGCACCTCGGTGGTCGATGCGCGTTTGCGCGTGCATGGCCTTGCTGCACTGCGCGTGGTCGATGCGTCGATCTTTCCGAATATCACGTCGGGCAATATCAATGCGCCCACCATGATGGTCGCGGAAAAGGGCGCCGACATGATTCTCGAGGACGCGGCGAGTCAGGCTGCGTACCGTCCCGACGTGACCGAGCTGGCTGCCGCGGCTTGACGGCGTGATGGACCCGGCGGTTGTCGGGCCGGCCACCGCACAGTAAGAAGCCGCGCCGATGCGATGCCATCGGCGCGGTTTCTATTTCATGCGATGTGGCGTGCGTGACGCGTCGCAATGCCGCTCGGTGCGGCAACGCACGCCTCAATCCTCGTCGCTCATAGGCGCCGATTCCGACGCATCGAGCGCGCGTCCGCTCAACCAGATCTCCTGCTGCAGCCAGTCGCGAAACAGCGCGACGTGTGGCAGATCGTCCTGCTCGCTACGGGTGACGAACCAGTACGACTGATGCCCGTCCACATGCACGTTCAGCACCTGCACGAGTTGGCCTTCCGCGAGTTCGCGCGCGATCATGTGACGGTCGGCGATCGTCACGCCGAGTCCGTCGATCGCCGCGCGAATCGCGTGGTCGAGCAGATCGAATTCGTAGCCGCCGCGCGTATCGACGTTTTCAATTCCCGCCGCTTTCAACCAATGCTGCCAGGTGAGGTAGCGCTGATCGGCGCTCGCCAGCACGTGCAGCAGCGTGAACTGATTCAGGTCGATCGCCGCACGCCCCGCCTCGCGCGCGAGCAAGGCGGGCGAGCAGACGGCGATATGCCGCTCGCTCAGCAGTAGCCGGCTGTCCACGCCTTCCCACTCGCCATTGCCAAAGCGGATCGCGCAGTCGAGCACGCCGGATTCCGCGAGGTTATCGTCGACGCGCGTCGACAGACTCAGTTCGAGCTGCGGATGCGCGTCGCGCAAGCGGCCGAGACGCGGCATCAGCCAGCGGCTCGTGAAGGTGGGCGGCGCATTGATACGCAGACGGTTGCGGTGAGTTTTCTCCTGCAGCCCGCGAACCGTGAGTTCGATCCGGTCGAACGATTGCTGCAACGCCTGCAGAAGAATCCGGCCGGCGGCGGAGAGTTCCAGATGATGGTGATGACGCTGCAACAGCGTCTCGCCCAGTTGTGCCTCGAGTTGCCGGACCTGGCGGCTGACCGCGCTTTGCGTGACGTTGAGCAGTTCCGCGGCGCGGGTGAAGCTGCCCGTGCGGCCGGCCACTTCGAAGGCTTTGAGCGCATTCAGCGCGGGCATTTTGCGTTTCAAGATGTTCGACCGGGAGGTGAGGCGCGGTAGCGCGATGTCCCGGTATTTTACTGGTTTGCCTGCGCGGCGCCTGCCTGACAAGCGGCGCGCAGGCGGGGCCCGTCATCAATAAGCAATACAGACCGACTTGCTCTCCGTATAGGTGTCGATGATCGCCTTGCCGTGTTCGCGGCCGATGCCGGACGCCTTGAAGCCGCCGAACGGCATGGCCGGATCGACCATGTTGTGCGTGTTGACCCAGACGGTTCCGGCCTCGATGCCATCCACCAGCCGCAACGCCTTGTCGAGCTGGTTGGTCCAGACGCTCGCGCCGAGTCCGTACTCGGAGGCGTTCGCCTCAATCAGCACTTCATCGATGTCGTCGTAGGGCATGGCCACCAGCACCGGACCGAACACCTCTTCCTTGACGACGGAAAGCGGCTTGCGGGTGCGATTGGCGATCACGGTCGGCCGCACGAAGTAGCCGTCGCTCTCCACGCGCGCATCGCGCGACAGGATCTCACCGCCTTCGTCCTTGCCCTGCGCGATCATGCTTGCCACCTTGTCGCGGTGCCGCGCGGAAACCATCGGGCCCATCTGCGTCGCGGCATCGAAACCGGAGCCGAGTGTGATGCCGTCGGCAACGGCTGCGATGCCTTGCACGACTTCGTCATAGATCGAACGTGCGACGTACAGGCGCGAGCCTGCCGTGCAAACCTGCCCATGGTTGAAAAAGATCGCGCCGGCCGCGCCTTCGATCGCCTTGCGCGGGTCGCAGTCGTCGAGCACGATCACGGGGCTCTTGCCGCCCAATTCGAGCGACGCGCGCTTCAGATCGTCGGCGCATTGCCGGCCGATGATGCGCCCGACTTCAGTCGATCCGGTGAACGTGACCTTGTTCACCAGCGGATGCCGGACGAGCGCCGCGCCGGCGGTTTCGCCTCGGCCGGTGACCACGTTGAAGACGCCGGCAGGGAAGCCCGCTTCATACGCCAGTTCAGCGAGCCGGATGGCGGTCAACGGCGTTTCTTCTGCCGGTTTGAGCACCACCGTGCAACCGCAGGCCAGCGCCGGGGCGATTTTCCATACCGCCATCAGCAGCGGGAAATTCCACGGAACGATTGCTGCGACCACGCCGGCCGGCACGCGCCTCGTCGACGCGTTGTAGCGCGTGCCCGGCGGGAAGGGGATCGACAGATCGAACGTCGTGCCTTCGATCTTGGTCGCCCAGCCGGCCATATAGCGCAACCATTGCACGCTGCCCGCGACTTCCAGCATCTTCGAGAAGCCGATGAGCTTGCCTTGATTCAGCGTTTCCAGCGTGGCAAGTTCGTCGCTATGCTGCTCGACGAGGTCGGCGAGCTTGAGCAGCAATCCTTCGCGCATGGCCGGCGGCATTCTGCGCCACGCGTCGGATTCGAAGGCGGCTTTCGAGGTTCTAACGGCGTGATCGATATCCGCTTCCGACGCGTCGGGGATCTGCGCGATTGCTTCCGCGGTGGCCGGGTTGAAGATCGGGAAGGTTTTGCCCGCGGCGCTACCGGTCTTTTCGCCGTTGATGAACATGGTATGTGGCAGCGTCATCGCTGGCTTGTGTTCAGTCATGATGTTTTGTCTCCGTTGGGGTTGTGGCCGTTGCGCTAGCCGGAAGGATTCGTTTGACGCCGATATGGGTTCGAATGCGGATAAAAGAGCTGCGTTGCACGCCAACGCACTGCTAAAGACGCAGCGCAGATCAGGTTCGCTGCCGCGCCCAATGCATACAGCTCGACAAAGCCATCGCCGAAAAAGTAGGGAGTGGTCGACAACGCCGCGCCGAACACCATGCCGACGTGATGCGCGAGGCCGGGACAGCTTGCGCTCGATACGCTGTTCGAGCGTCCGCGCAAGTTGACGAGCGCTGGAATCGTCAGGCAGTCGAGAGCCAGAAAGAGAGTCGCCGCGAGCGGGGCAAGCGCGGGATTGTCGCTCGCCGCGAGTGTGCCGATCAGCGCCGCACGCGCGACGTACAACGCGATCAGCATGCGATTGCCGCGTGAACGGTCGGCGATGAATGCGAGCGCGCAGACGGCGGCAAGCAAAAGCGCGATTTGCCAGAACGGCTGCGCGCCGCTTACGCCGCAAATCGCAAAGAGCTGGAAGCGGGCAAGGCTGCCGCTCGACAGTCCCGCCAGCAGGGCGAGCAAAGCCGTTGCGGCTGAATGTGGCGCCGTGTTGACCGAGTCGTGCGTGCGGCGATGCAGGTCGTGACGCTGTTTGACGGAGGGGCCGAGCACACACAGTCTATAGAACGACATTCCGATGGCCATTGCCATCATCAGCACTGCAATGACAGTGCCGTGCGCCGAACTGTTCAGATACGCCGGCACATGGTTCATCGCGGTAAGCGTCGCGATCAACGTCGTGGCGCTCGCCAGCAGGGTGTGGCGGGCGCATGAGCGTGACATCAGCAGTGGCACGCTCATCATGACCAGCAGCATCAGCGCGCTCATCCACAGCGAAGTAGCGCGCGGACCGATACCGGCCTGCATCAGCAGCGTAGCGCCGCCGCTCGCGAGCCCCACGCATGCCGAACTCGCGCACAGCACGCGCGCGAGGGCGGTGTGCCGGGCACGAGGCACGATCGGATCAGTGCTTGCAGCAACCATGATCCGGGGACTTGCCGTCTTCAACGCTGTTCAGATCACGCTCGGCCGGCAAGTCCATGGTCGGGTTCGCCGAGAAGAAGTTGTTCGGCTTGAGCATGAAGCCCGCGTATTCCACCGGCATCACCGGGAAGTCCTCCGGCTTGCACACGTGTGTGTGGCCGAAGCTATGCCACAGCACGATGTCTTCGTTCTCGATGTTGCGGTTCGCTTCGATATAGCGCGGCAGTCCGCCACCGCCTGAATGCTGATTCGGGTAATCGCCGCTGGCATAGCGCTCGGCCGGATCGAACGGCGTGACCCATACGTGACGCGTGGCAAAGCCGCCGCGCTGGCGCACCTTGGAACGTTCATCGGCGAGCATCAGCGGCGAGTCGTTCACGACCAGCTTGTAGCCTGGATTCGCGCCGACGGCATTCTTCACGTTCGGGTTGAAGACCTTCCAGTAACGGCCGGTGTTGCCGTTCGCGACACGGGCCGCTTCGCTTTCGGTTTTCAACACGCGCTTCGTCGTGTCGAACACGTTGCCGTACGGGTTGGTGTCGCCCATTGGACGAGGCACGAATTCATGTTCGGTCACGGTGTTGTGCTCGCCGTCCACCATCATATGCATGCGGGCATTGAAGAAGTGCTGGTGAGTCGGGCCGCCGAGGTTCTCCGTGATCATGCCGCCCCACGGATAGGTATCGCCGTCGGCGACCGCCGAGGTCTGCACGATGCCGGTCAGCTTGCATTCGAGCTGGATCGTGCCGTCCTGGTAGAGATACCAGTAGAAGCCGTAGTCGTAGTTGCCGACCGTGGCGAAGAAGGAAATCACGAGACGACGCGAGCGGCGCATTTCGAACACGCCGGTGCGGAATTCATAGTGCTTCCACAGCGTGCCGTAGTCTTCTTCGTGCATGCAGACGGCGTTCTTCATCACGAACGCATTGCCGAAGTCGTCCGCGGACGGAATGTCGAAATAGCGGATCGTGCCGAGGCAATCGCAACCCAGTTCGAGCTGGTTCGCGAGTTTGCCGAGACCGTATTCGCCGGCGTCGAAGGCGCTTTTCCAGTAATGGTTGGTGCTCGGGTCGGAGTAGGGCACGCACATTTCCGTGACGCTCGCACGGTAGACGATCGGTCGCGCGCTCTTGCCGTCGTCCCACGAAAGTTGATGCAGGACGAGTCCTTCACGCGGCGTAAAGCCGACGCGAAAGTTCCAGTTCTGCCAGTTCACGTGCCAGCCGTCGATCGTAAAGCTCGGGCCGTCGGGCTGGTTGATCGAGAGCGGTTTGAGCGTGCTGCGCGGCTCGCCGAGGCTCGGCGTGTCGTAGTTGTGTTTGGCGCGCGGAATCGGAATGATGCGGCCGTCGTCCACGAGTTCGATCACCTTCTTTTCGAGCAGATCGACCACGGCGAGCACGCCTTCAATAGGATGCGCATAGCCGTTATCGGTCAGCGTTTCGCGGTAGTAGCTCACGCAACGCACGAGACGCCGGCCGTTCTCGTTCTCGCGATCGAAACAGCCCGCCGAGAACGGATCGACCTGAACGCGTTCCAGATCTTTTTCGCTGAGGCCGCGTTTCATCACGGCTACGCGCCACGCTTCGTCGCTCTTGACGATCTGTTCCGCGTTCATGAAGTCGTCGATCATGATCGGCGGCTGGCCGTAAGGCGCCTCGCCGAACGGCATGACGCGGCGCGCGGCGATCTTCTTTTCTCTCAGGTCCACCTCGAATTCGATCGTCGCGCCATTCGTCCGATCGATTGCGAGCACGAAGGCCGTGCGCGAAAAATACTCGCCGGTCTTGAACGCCACGACTTCGGCTTTCGGCGGCTCGCGCAGCTCAACCATTGGAAAGCGCGCGTGCGAATCGAGTTTTTCCGCGGCCTTCACGAGATCGCACGCTAGCTGCATTTCTGCGCCGCTCAGCGGATCGAGCGGATGAACGGGGACGTGAGCGGCTTTCGTGGCATTCGTGTTCATAAGATTCCCGTAAGGAGTTGCTGGGCCGGACAGCGTGCTCGCGCGGCAAATGGCGCGCGGCAAACGCTGAGTCGATGGCAAATCGTAGGAACCCAATATTATTTTCGCGCTTGCTTATCGCGCCAAATGAACGATAAAGTGCGCCAAGAGGAATGACTCGGGCAACACATCAGCGAAGACTGAGGAGGAGACGCTCAACATGAAAAAAGTCACGCTCAACGGCAGTTTCCCGATGATTCGCGCCGCGGTCATGGGACCGGTTGTGCGCGCTCTCGACGCATCGGGCGCGCAATGCGACGCGCTGCTGGAGGAGTTCGGCATGAACCGGCGGCTCCTGTCCAATCCGTATGAAATTCTGCCGCTCACGCGTTATGTGGCCGCGTTCGAACGTGCCGCCGAAGTGCTCGGCGAGTCCGCACTCGGCTTGCGCCTTGGCAGCGAATTACAAGTGACGGAACTCGGGCCGGCGGGTCTGGTGTTCTTTTCGTCCCCCACCTTGAATGCGGCGTTGCGCAAGTTTTCGCTCGCGCTCGCGTCGTGGCAGAACACCACGACCTGCGAATTGCTACGCGACGACGAATGGCCGATGTGGACTTATCAGATCGCCAGTCCGCAAATCTGGCCGCGCCGGCAGGATGCGGAATACAGCCTCTCGACCATGTGCCACATGTTCCGGCTGGTGAGGGGCGCAGCGTGGAATCCGGTCGAAGTCCATTTCGAGCACGCAGCGCCCGCGGATCTCAAACCGTATGCGCGGATCTTTCGTGTGCCGGTGCGCTTTCAGCAGCCTTTCAACGGGATGATTCTGCGTCCGCAGGATCTCGACGCACCGCTCAAGAGCGCCGACTCGCAAATGGCGCGCATGATGGAGCGCCACGCGACCGACCTGATTGCACGCGATGCGATGCCGCACAGTATCGTCGAGCAGGTTCGCGATCTGGTTACGCGGCGTCTCGCGCACGAAAAGCTGATCGTCGCCGACATTGCGAAAGATCTCGGTCTCTCGCACCGCTCATTGCAGCGGCACCTTGCGGAGCAGGGCACGTCCGTGCGGCAAATCCTGCGCGAGGAGCGGCAGCGCAGTGTGGAGGGGCTGCTCGAACGGGAAGAACTCACCAATGCGGCGATCGCCCGCGCTGTCGGTTATGCCGATGCGACCGTCTTGTGGCGCGCCACGCGCAACTGGAAAAAACAATAGCGCCGGACCTCATGGCATTTTCTTTCATTGTGAAAGCATCGTGCAGGCCAGATGTTGCCGCTCGAAAATAGTTCAGGTTCCTAAATATCCACGGTAAGCCGCTGAATTGTGGCTTCCCCGCGCATTGGCGCACATTATCGAAAATTTGGCGCGGTTCGCGAAGTCGCTTTATTTTTTAGCTACCTACCATGCGCTCACACCGAAGCTTCGGACGTCGGTCAACCGGGTGCCTGGATCAGCCGTGCTGGGGTTCAGGACGTGTTCCAGACTAGCCAACACAACAGAGGCAGCGATGAGTGAACCTTATTCTCCGACCCGTGCGGTCGACGCGGAGAACGGCGTGGAATTGAAAGGCAATACGCTGGGCCTGTGGCAGATCGTTTTCCTCGTGATTTCGGCGGCCGCGCCGCTGACCGGCATGCTCGGCGCGGTGCCGCCCGCGATCAGTCTGGGTAACGGCGCGGGCATTCCGGGCGCGTTCGTGGTTGCGGGCGTGGTGTTGCTGATCTTCAGCGTCGGCTTTGCGTCGATGAGCCGGCACGTGGTGCGAGCCGGTGCGTTCTATGCGTACATCACCGCCGGACTCGGGCGGCCGTTGGGCATGGCCGGCGCGCTCGTCGCACTGATGTCGTACACGTTCATCCAGATCGCGCTGTACGGGCTGTTTGGATTCTTCTGCACCGTGATTCTCTCGCCGCTGCTGCATACCGACTTACCCTGGTACGGCTATTCGTTGATCTGCGTAGCGGTGGTGCAATTCACCGGAATACGCGGTATCGATCTGAATAGCCGCCTGCTCGGCGTGCTGATGTGTCTTGAACTGGGCATTCTGCTGCTGCTCGCGATCGCGATCGTCGTGCATGGCGGCGGACCCAACGGCCTCACGCTCGCGCCGTTCACGCCGCAACATGTGTTCAGCGGCCACCTCGGCATTGCGGTGATGTTCGCGTTTGCGTCATTCATCGGCTTCGAGGCCACCGCGATTTACGGTAAGGAATGCCGCGATCCGAAAGTGACGGTGCCTCGCGCGACGTACGTATCGGTCATGCTGATTCTCGTGTTCTTCGCCTTTGTCACGTGGACGATTGTCTGCGCGTACGGTCTTGCCGATGTGGTCACGGTCGCCACCAAACAGCCCGGCGATTTCTGGTTCATCCAGTCCGGCAAATATCTGGGCGAAGCGGTGACGACGGTGATGAGCTTCCTGTTGCTCAGCAGTATCTTCGCGAGTCTGTTGTCGTTTCATAACACGCTGGTGCGTTATATCCACGCGCTGAGTCTCGAGGGCATCCTGCCGCAAGTGCTTACCCGCGTGCACGAAAAGTACCGTTCGCCGTATAGGGCGAGCTATCTGCAAACGCTGTCCGTTTGCGTGCTGCTCGGGCTATTCATCGCGGCGGGCAGCGATGTGTTCAACATCGTGTTCAGCTGGAGTTCCGCGCTCGGCACGATCGGCATTGTGATGTTGCAGGCGGTGACGAGTTTTTCGGTGATCGCGTTCTTCCGCAAAACGCGTAAGGACACGCGCGTATGGCACTCGTTCGTCGCACCGCTGGTGGGTGGTGTGGGCCTGCTCTATATCGGCGTGATTCTGGTGCGCAATCTCGACGCGCTCAGCGGCTCCGATAGTCCGATCGTCAAATCCTTTCCGTGGATCGTGTTCTCGGTGGCGTGCGTCGGCGTGGTGATCGGTCTCATTCTTCGCAGGAAGCGCCCGGATATCTACGCACGCTTCGGCCAGTAATCGCGTCGCCCGACTACCACTCCCCTTACTTCCCGGCAGGAAAATCATGGCAGACAATTTCGTCAAGCGCCCGGCGCTTGCGCTGGCCGCGTTCGGCCTTGCGATGGGCGCGCACGCGCAATCTTCGGTGACGCTTTACGGCACGGTCGACGCCGGTGTCGTCTACACGAACAACCAGCAAACGACGCTCGCCGACGGCAGCACCAACGGGCACGCGAACTACCAGCTGGCGGGCGGCAATCTGGTGCCGTCGCGCTGGGGCTTGATGGGCACGGAGGACATTGGCGGCGGGACGAGCGTCAACTTCGCGCTGGAGAACAGCTTTCTGATCGGCAACGGCGCGATGCTGCAATCGAATACGCTGTTCAACCGCAATGCGTGGGTCGGTTTGAACAACGGCACGTATGGGGCGTTGACGTTCGGGCGTCAATACGATCCGTTCTCGGACTATATGGGTGCGTACGCGTCGAGCAACAACTGGGCGACGCTATACGGTTCGCATTTCGGCGACATCGACAATCTGAACGAAGCATTCAACTTCAATAATTCGATCAAGTACATCAGTCCGAGTTTCGGTGGCTTCACGGTGGGTGGCCTGTTCAGTCTGGGCGGCGTGGCGGGTCATTTTTCGCAGAACAAGGGGTGGGCGCTGGCGGCGAATTACGCGCAGGGACCGTTGTCGCTGAGCGCGGGTTATCTGGAGTTGAATCAGCCGTTGCAGGCGGCGTTGGGCGGCACCAGCAGCTATATCGGCGATCTGAGTTGCGCTAACGCGGACGCGTCGTATTGTCTGTTGCAGGATGCGAGCAAGGTGCGCATTCTTGGGGCAGGGGGCTCGTACGCGTTCGGCAAGGCGAGTGTGGCGGTGACTTATACGCACACACGGCTGTCGCAAAGCCAGTACTTCGCGAGCGCCGCGCGACCCGCGGGAGCCGATGTTTCGTTCGATATTGCCGAGTTGAATACGACTTATATGGTTGCGCCGGATTTGCAGCTTGGGCTGGCGTATATCTTCAATGATGCCAAACCGAGCGGCGGGGCTTCTACCCGGGTGCACCAGGTCAATCTTGGCGCGGTGTACAGCCTGTCGAAGCGCACCGCTGTTTATGCCGTGGCGATCGGGCAAAAGTCTTCAGGGGCCGGGTTGGGAGTGGATCCGGCGACAGGAGGGACGGAGAATCTGGCGCAGATTCCCAATATCGTCAATTCGGATACGGAGCGGCAGGTTTCGGTGATTTTGGGGCTGCGGCATAACTTTTGATGCACCCCGGCCAAGGCAAAAACCTAAGCTAATCCGCCAGCCTTTTATCCGCCAAAGCATTCTGACAATCGGCGATCACCTGCCTTACGAGCCGGGCCTGAGGATCCAGCTCGTCCGTATCAAGAATCTCCTCGACCGCGTCTCTAGCCCAATCGGTCTCGACAAACTGTGCGTGCCGCCGCGCAATCTCCACCGCGGTGGCCGACAGTTTCGCGATACTCAGCCAGTCGGCCTCGCGCGCGCGCCGGTCGAGCCATTTGTGGGCCGCCTGCACGTGAAACGCCGCGTCGGGCCAGTCCTCATTCAGGTAATAAGCGCCAAGACTGCCGCATGTGAGCCAGCACAACAGCTCCAAACGGTCACGTGGACTCAGATGATGGCGTACATCACTCATGGCGACGCTCGCTGCTGTAAATTGCGTTCCGGTGAGGACGGCGAGCCGCCATCCTCCGCTTTGATTGAACAATATCACGCAGAATTCAAGCGCGGCAATTCCTGACGTTCCCTGGCGTGCCGGTGCGACTACCGGCACGCCAGCCGACTCGCGGGCCCGCTGCGCTAGCGGGTGGCGACGATGAACAACCGCGGAAACGGCAACAGCACCGTGCCGTCGGCGAGCGCCGGATAAGCCTCGGCGATCGCGTCGCGGTATCGCCGCAGGAAGGCGGCTTGCCCGGCGGCGTCGAGTTCGGCGAGGAAGGGCCGTAGCGCGCTGCCCTTGAACCATTCGACCACCGCGTCCGCGCCGCCCGCGAGCGGGTGGTGGTAGACGGTGCGCCACACGTCGACCCGCGCGCACAGCGGCTCGAGCAACGCGTAGTACCAGCCGGCGTCGTAGCGCAGGGTGCGCTCGAGGCCGGTGAGTCTGGCAGCCCACGGGCCGTCCGCAGCGATTTCGCGCAGCAGACGGTGTGCGGGCTCGTCCAGGTTGTCGGGCATCTGCACGGCGAGACTGCCGCCCGGCGCGAGCTTCGCCACGAGCGACGGAAACACCCGCTCATGATCGGGCACCCATTGCAGCACCGCATTGGCAAGAATCAGGTCATACGGCCCATGCGCGTCCCACGTGGAAATGTCGCTCACCTCGAACTGGAATTGCGGCATGCGCTTGCGGGCTGCCTCGATCATGTCCGGCGAGCTGTCCATGCCGCTGACCACGGCGCCCGGCAGACGCGCGGCGAGCGCTTCGGTCGAGTTGCCCGGGCCGCAGCCAATGTCCACCGCGCTCCGTACGTCCGTTGCCGGCACGGCCGCCAGCAGATCCCTGACCGGACGCGTGCGCTCGTTTTCGAACAACACGTATTGCTTTGCTTGCCAATCCTGCTTCGACGTCATCTGTTGCTCCTCGTGTGCGTGATGGCCGGACCGGTTGTCGGGGACTCCGTCTGCACCGTGCCCCGAACCGATCCAATCCGTTCATTTTCAGTGGCGCCGAGCGCGGAGTAAAATGAATTTATCATTCCGATTCCTTCATTTTTCTAATGAAAATCGACACGCTCGGCGTCCAGGCATTCGTCGCCATTGCGGATCGCGGCAGCTTCCAGAGCGCCGCCGATTCATTGCACGTCACGCAAACGGCGATTACGCAGCGTCTGCGCAAGCTCGAAACCTACCTCGGCGTCACGCTGATCGAGCGGACCACGCGGTCCATGGCCCTCACCCAAATCGGGCGCAGTTTTTTGCCGCAGGCGCGCCGCCTGCTCGGCGAACTCGCCGACGCGCTGGTGGAAATCCGCGAGACGGGCGAGGCGCGGCGTGGCGATGTCTCGATCGCCTGTGTGCCGACGGTGGGCGTGCAGTATTTGCCGCGCATTCTGCAGGCCTATTCCGCGCGCTACCCGCATAACCGGATCAGGATTCTCGATCACGCTTCGGCCGCGGTGGAGGAGGCCGTGCTGCGCCGGGAGGTGGAATTCGGCATCAATATCGCGCGCGAGGCGCATCCGGATCTGGTCAGCGTGCCGCTCACGGAGGACCGCTACGTCTTGATCTGCCATGAAGATCATCCGCTCGCGAAGCGGCGCCGCATTGCCTGGCGGCAACTGCAATCCTATCCGCTGATTCTCGCGGGCGAGGTGAGCGGCAACCGCGCGTTACTGGATGTCGCACTGGAGTCGAGCGAGCTGGCCTTGCGCTCCTTTTACGAGGTCCAGCGCAGTTCGACCGCTGTCGGCCTGGTCGCGCAAGGTGTGGGCGCGGCCGTGGTGCCGGCGCTCGCGCTCCAGAAGGGCGCGTATGCGACGGTGCGCACCGTCGAACTCACGCAACCCGTCGTGTCGCGCACACTCGTCCTCGTGGCGCGCAAGACCGCGCAGTTGTCGCCGGCGGCGCAGGCGCTCTACGACATGATTCTCGAGCAGGCGACGCTCAAAGCGTGAAAGCGTGAAGCCGTGAAGGCGGCGACGGCCAGGAAGCAAGGTCGTCAGGCCGCGTTCCGCCTGCGCGTCTCCACTTCACTTAAGCGTAACCCGTTGGTTGCTCGACGAAAGCGCCACCCACTCGCCTATGCGACGCGATGTCACTCTCACGGAGCCAAGGTATGCGGAACAATCCGTTGCCGCTCGACCGGCTTCGCGGATATTTTCGCGATCCTGATTATCCAGATCGCACTGATCATGCCGGTCGGCGTTAGTGACGGGCAGTTGGGCGCCTGCTCAATGACTTTCTTATTCAGCTTGCTTTGTTTCGGAAAGCCAATCGTCTTTCAATTTCATAAGCGCAAATTGAGTTTTAACCGGCGCAGCATTGTGTTGTGAAGACGATCAGTTGAACATAGCGCCCGCGTCACCACCCACATTGTGAGGATAGAACTGAATGCAAAGTAACAAAAAAATGGCGCTGCGGCTTGGCGCGATTGCGGCTGTGGTATCTCTGAGTGTGTCATCCGCGTTTGCTGTTGTTAGCGAGCCCGCACCGAATCCGTTTTTTTCGTCGAAGACCTATGCGTTGACTCACGTCGATCCGGCAGCTACCGACGTCGCACCCTATCCTCTAACGCGCGGCACGTTCCACATCGACCCGGCCAAAGAGCCACGCGTGATTCGCGGCCCCGTCAACATCATGACGCTCGAGTCCACATCGAAAGACTTTATGTGGGGAGTGTCGAGCGAAGGTGCGACGTACATCGACGTCTCGAACGGCGGATTCAGGGAAGTCGCGCGCATCACGCCGCCGGGCGTCAAGGTGATCGAGCCTGCAGTGCTCGGCAAGGTGTTGGATCAGCATTTCGCTAACGTCGATCAGGTGAAGGACGCCGTCTTCAACCGGCTGGGCCTCGATCAGACGCGCGTGGGCAATGGCATCTACGGTCTGGTCGACAAGGACAACCGCGTCTACTACAACACCGCGGACGGCCGGATCTTCGTCTATGGCCTGAAGGATCCGCGCAATCCCGCAGCGGGTATCGAAGTGGTCGCATCGCGCGATCTGAGCAAAGATGTGCTGACGGGCCAGCACGGCTTCTCCGGCAAGGAAGGCATCATGGGTCTGAATCTGACTTATGACGGCAAGCTCGTCGTGCTGGGCAACAACTCGGTCTCCGTGATCAACCGCGATCTGAGCGGCCAGGCGCACACCATCCACCTCGACGAGAACGAATTCGTCAGCAATTCGGTTGCGGTCGACGACAGGAACGGCCTCTATTTCGCCTCCGACAAGAAGATGCACAAGGTCGTCTGGACGGGGACCAAACTCTCCAACGACGCGTCTGACGGCGCGTGGAGTTCGCCATACGACACGGGCGACTGGATGCCGACCGTCAAGTTCGGCACCGGAACCGGCTCGACGCCGACCTTGATGGGCTTTGGCAAAGATGACGACCGGCTCGTCGTGATAACGGACGGCGCGGATCGCATGAAACTCGTGGCGTTCTGGCGCGACCAGATTCCCGAGGGCTTCAAGAAACAGTCGGGCACGAAATCGAACCGGATCGCGGGCCAGATTCTCGTGACTGCCGGCTTGCCGTCGAGCACGAAATACATCCAGTCCGAGCAGTCGGTGGTTGTCAACGGATATGGCGCATTCGTGGTCAACAACATTGCCGAGCACGGCGAAAAGGACAAACTGGTCGACGTCCTGTCGCTCGGTCCGATCAACAAGCCGGCGCATGGGGCCGAGCGGATCGACTGGGATCCGGTGAAGCATCAGTGGAAGTCGGCGTGGACCAACGCTTCGGTGGTGTCGATCAGCATGGCGCCGACCATGAGCGGCCCTTCCGGCATTGTGATGACCAATGGCTACTACGAGAAAGACGGCTGGGAAATGGACGGCCTCGACTGGAATACCGGCAAGGTCGTGTATCGCGCGATTTTCGGCAAGTCCAATTGGGGTAACGGCGGCTACGCTCAACCGCAACTGTTCCCGAACGGCGATTTGCTGTTCAACAGCATCGGCGGGCCGATCCGGATTCGGAATCAGTAAGCGGTAGAGGCAATCAAGACAGTGTATCGGCGCGCGCAATCGGCAGATTGATTGCGCGCGCCCTGTTTTTATGGGCTTTCGATACGCCCATGCCCACGCATATGCATCGTTGTTTTCAGCCGAAATCGGTCGAACGCGACAACGCCTCCCACGTTTCAATCTCCGCGTTCAGTGCAGCGAGCTTCGCTTTCACCAGATCGAACGCGTCGTTGCCGAGCAGCAGGTGCACCGGCGGATTCTCCGCTGCGACGATCGTCAACAGTGTTTGCGCCGCTTTGCGCGGATCGCCGGCCTGCTTGCCACTCTTCGCCTCGCGCGCCTCGCGGATCGGGTCGAACAGGGCGTCGTAGTCGGCAACGCTGCGGCCAGCGCGGATCATCGAGCGGCCGGCCCAGTCAGTGCGGAATGACCCGGGCGCGACGGCCGTCACCTTGATGCCAAAGCCTGCCACTTCTTTCGCCAACGTCTCGGTGATGCCTTCGAGCGCGAATTTGCTACCGCAGTAGTACGCAATGCCGGGCAACGTGATGAAGCCGCCCATCGAGGTGATATTGATGATGTGACCCGAGCGACGCTCACGCATGGCCGGCAAGACGGCTTTGATCATCGCCACCGCGCCGAACACGTTGACGTCGAATTGCCGGCGTATATCGTCGAGCGGCGACTCTTCCAGCGTACCCTCGTGCCCGTAGCCCGCGTTGTTGACGAGGACGTCGATCGGGCCGACCGTTTGCGTGATCGTCGCGACGGCGGGCGCGATGGCGTCGAACTCCGTTACGTCGAGCACGATGGCGTGGGCCCGTCCAGCCGCCAGCGCCATGAAGGCGTCGCGCGCGGCCTGATTGCGCACCGTGCCGACGACGATATGGCCCGCGTCGAGCGCAGCCTGCGCGAACGCGCGGCCGAAACCGGAACTCACGCCGGTGATCAGAAACGTTTTGCTCATGATGATCCACTCCTTTGTTTATCCGCCGTCACGCGGCGCCTTCGGGCGAAAGCGCACGGCCTCGACGGAAGCCAGCCCAGGACTGCATGGTAGGGGCGGCCAGGTCCGGTGCGAATGCCGGTTCGTCTGCGGTGATTGCCTAATCCTATGAGTCGATGGATTTTCCAGCGCGGCGGTGGCACATTGCCGTCTGGTTATGCATGTTTTGGAAGGGGCTCAAAAGTGACGGCCAAACACCGTAATCCAGGCGCGCGGCAACGCATGGTGGCCTTGCTCGAAAATCTCGCGCCGGTGGAAGGCTACAACCTCACCGTGTTGCCCGACGTGCGCTTTTTGCGTTCGAACCGGCCGCTCAGTCGCACGCCCGTGCTGTACGACCCGGGCGTGGTGATCGTGTGCCAGGGCCGCAAACGGGGCTTTCTCGGCAATACGGTCTACGTGTACGACGCGCAGCACTATCTGGCCGTCTCGGTGCCGGTGCCGTTCTCGATGGAAACCGAAGCGAGCGAGGCGGAGCCTTTGCTCGCGATCTATTTGCGCCTCGACTTCAAGGTGGCGGCCGATCTGATGCTGCAACTCGACGAGCGGAACGCGGGCGTGCGAGCCGAGCCGCTCGGCATGATGTCGACGCCGCTCGATGCGAAGTTGAGCGCTTCAGTGCTGCGTTTCCTGGAGGCGATGAGCGTGCCGCTGGAGGCCGAGCTGCTCGGGCCGGCGCTGGTGCGCGAAATCTATTTCCACGTGCTGACGGGGGAGCAGGGCGGGGCGCTGCGCGCCGCCCTGACCGCGCAAGGACAATTCGCGAGGATCGCCAAGGCCATCCGCAAGATTCACGCGTGTTATGGCGAGCCCCTGGGCGTCGAGCAACTGGCGCTGGAGGCGAACATGAGCGTGCCCACCTTCCACTTTCACTTCAAGGCAGTCACGCGCTCGTCGCCCATGCAATATCTGAAGTCGACGCGGCTTCATCAGGCGCGCCTTCTCATGGTGAGAAACGAGATGACGGCAGCGCTAGCGTGCGCGCAGGTGGGTTATGAAAGCGCTTCCCAGTTCAGCCGCGAATTCAAGCGCTTATTCGGCCGCAGTCCGGTCGAGGAGGCCGACCGGTTGCGCAAGACCTTCGCCATGCCGCCGCCCGCGCCGGGCTCGATCTTTGTCGCTTCGCACTGAGCACAGCTGGCCCGGTGCGCACGACGCAAATCGTGCCTGTCGGCTTCAGCACGCCGCCGATACAGTTTGAACCCATGCTACAGATCCTCGGCAAGACCTCGTCCATCAACGTCCGCAAAGTCCTGTGGACCTGTGCGGAACTCGCGCTTCCATTCGAGCAGGAAGACTGGGGCTCCGGATTTCGCGCGACCGGCGTGCCGGAGTTCCTCGCGCTGAATCCCAACGCGATGGTCCCCGTCATCAAGGACGGCGAGTTCGTGTTGTGGGAGTCGAATTCGATCATCCGTTACCTCGCCGGCCGCTATCAGGGCGAGTCGTTGTATCCCGTCGACCCTCGCGAGCGCGCCCGCTGCGATCAATGGATCGACTGGCAGGCGAGCGAATTGAACCGCTCGTGGAGCGATGCTTTTCTGGCGTTGGTCAGGCATTCTCCGGCCCACCAGGACCCGCGGCAGATCGAGCTGTCTTGCGAGAACTGGGCGAGGCATATGGCCGTGATCGAAGGTCAACTGGAACAGACTGGCGCGTTCATCGCGGGAGAGACGTTTTCGCTCGCGGACATTCCGATCGCGCTGTCTATCAACCGTTGGCTTGAGACGCCGTTGCAGCACGGCGATTTGCCCGCGGTCGCCGCCTATATGGCGCGTCTTGCCCCGCGCGAAGCTTACCGAACGTATTGCCGCAACGGCACACCGTAACGTCCGCGAGTGACCGCGGCGGGCTTTGCACACGCGCTCGCGGACACCTGCGCCGCTTACAAAAACCATGCACGGTGCTTGCGGATTCCTGCCTGTGCAAGCGCTTCTGCGTGGCACGCCCCGAGTCGCCTACAATGGCCGCTTTTGCGACACCGATTGAAGGTTCCACGATGCGGGTATCGAAAGTTGCGCTGGCGTTACTGACAGCGTGTTTCACTCTGAATGCGAGTGCCGAGATGACGGCCGCCCAGTACAAAAAATGGGCGCATGCCGATAACAACTCGATCTACGCGGCGTACATCACCGGCACGATCAATGCGTTCGGCTGGGCGAATGGAGATCTGGTGGCGAAGAAGCGTCCGGCGCTCTTCTGCCCGCCGCAAAATCTCGCGATCGGCAACCAGAACGTCTATCCGTTGCTCGACGAGTTTTTCAACAATCACCCGAGCATTTCGGACGACTTTCCGATCGGTCTCGCGATTCTCCGTTCGCTGCAGGGCGCGTTTCCCTGCTGAGGCCGAGCGGGACTGCGTGGCACGCGCGGCTCAGGCTGCGGCCGGCGCTTCGCGCGCGCAGCTTTTCGCGTAAGCGTTCTCCACGCCCGGCAGAATCTCCACGATCTCGAAGCAAAGGCTCTGGGACATGCCCGGCCAGCAGGCGTCGACCAGGCGTCAACGAGGCGGGGCCACCGTCGGCCCCGCCGTCTGTCAAACCTGAACGAGCTTCGGAATCTGCACGTCCGGATTGACGTCCGCTTCATAATCCACGCCCGCGATTTCGAAGCCGAACAGACGCAGGAAATCCGTCTTGTAGCCGGTGAAATCGGTGAGTTCGTAGATATTGTCGTTGGTCACCTGAGTCCAGAGCGCCTGCACGCGGTCTTGCACTTCAGGATCGAGTTCCTTGTAGTCCGCGCGCAAACGTCCTTCGTCGTCGAGATGCGGCGCCGTGCCGTACAGGCTGTCCTTGTACAGGCCGTAGACCTGTTCGATGCAGCCTTCATGCGTGCCTTTTTCCTTCATGACCTTGAAGAGCAGCGACAGGTACAGCGGCATCATCGGGATCGCGGAGCTCGCCTGGGTGACGACCGCCTTGAGCACGGAGACGCGCGCATCGCCGCCTTTGGCCGCCAGCTTCTCGCGAATGCCGAGCACCTTCTGGTCGAGGTCTTTCTTGGCCGCGCCAATCGAGCCGTTCCAGTAGATGTCGTGGGTGATCTTTTCGCCGAGGTAGGTGAACGCGGTGGTCTTCGCGCCGTCCGCGAGCACGCCGGCTTCGAGCAGGGCGTCGATCCACATCTGCCAGTCTTCGCCGCCCATTACCGCGACGGTGTGGTCGATTTCGTCCTGCGTGGCGGGTTCGAGCACGGTTTCCTTGATGACTTCCTTGTCCGTGTCGATGCCGCGCAGATTCACGGCACGGCCGACCGGCTTGAGCGTCGAGCTGAACACCTGGCCGCTTTTCGGATGCGTGCGCTTGGGCGCGGCGAGGCTGTAGACGACCAGATCGACCTGGCCGAGATCGCGCTTGATGACTTCGATGGTGCGCTGCTTGACTTCGTCGGAGAAGGCGTCGCCGTTGATGCTCGTGGCGTACAGGCCTTTCTCCGTGGCGAATTTCTCGAAGGCGGCGGTGTTGTACCAGCCGGCCGTGCCTGCCTTGGTCTCGCTGCCGGCGCGCTCGAAGAACACGCCGAGCGTGTCGGCGTTAGAGCCGAACGCCGCGCTGATGCGGGCGGCGAGGCCGTAGCCCGTGGATGCGCCGATCACGAGCACCTTCTTCGGGCCGTTGGCGATGGGGCCGCGTGCCTTGACGTACTCGATCTGTTCCTTGACGTTGGCCTCGCAGCCGGTCGGATGGGTGGAAACGCAGATGAAGCCACGCACGCGCGGTTTGATGATCATGAAGCACCTCTTGTCGGAATTGGCGACATTATAGTGGGCCTCGATTGATGCGGGCGCACCCCGCTGGTTTGGCCCCTCGCGACGCGCTGGCGCTACAAAAATCGGCCGCCGCCGCGCATCTTGGTAGGATTGCGCCTTTCCAAGCCGACTCGAAGCTAGCGTGAAGCGCCTGATCCCCTCATTTCTGGAGACCCTTGAAAAAGGGCTGACTCTGGCGAACCCCCTGATCGCCCAAGCCTTGTGGCACGTGCGCCATCCTACCTGGCGCGGCGTGCTGAAGGCTTGCGCGGCGCTGCCGCTGCTGTTCGTGCTCTATGTGCTGATCCTGATCCCGTTCACGCCGGGCATCGGCGACATCCGCAAGGCCAAGGTCGAGCAGCCCGCGCAGATTCTGTCGGCGGACGGCAAGCTGCTGGCGGAATTCAAGCCCTCCAACCGCGAGTGGGTCAAGCTCAAGGACATCTCGCCCAACGTGGTGAATGCGCTGATCGCCACTGAAGATCACCGCTTCTACCAGCATTGGGGTCTCGACTGGCGGCGCACGGCCTCGGCCGCGCTGCACACCTTTTCCGGCGACCGGCAGGGCGGCTCGACCATTACCCAGCAGTTGGCCCGCAATCTCTATCCTGACGAGATCGGCCGCGCGCCGACGCTCACGCGCAAGCTCAAGGAAGCGATCACGGCGTTCAAGATCGAGGCGCTCTACACCAAGGACGAGATTCTCGAGACCTACCTGAACACGGTGCCGTTCCTCTACAACGCCTACGGCATCGAGATGGCGGCCCGCACCTATTTCGACAAATCGGCCTCCGATCTGACCGTGCTGGAAAGCGCGACGCTCACCGGCATGCTCAAGGGCAATAGCTATTACAACCCGGTGATCAACCCGGAACGCGCGTTGCAGCGCCGCAATACGGTGCTCGGGCAGATGGTCAAGTACGGCAAGCTGACGCCGGCGGCCTATGCCACGCTCAGCCGCCGGCCTTTGCGCATCGATTTCGAGCGCCAGACCGAGCCGCCCGGACCCGCACCGCACTTCGCGCAGCAGTTGCGCAAGTGGCTCGCCTCATGGGCGGATCGCAACGACTACAACATGTACGCCGACGGGCTGGTGGTGCGCACCACCATCGACTCGCGTCTGCAGACCATGGCCACTCAAGCCGTCACCTTGCAGGGCAACCAGTTGCAGGGGATCGCCAACGCCGCGTGGGGCACGCGTTCGGGCTGCTCGAATGGCCGCGATCTGCTGCAGACCTTCCTGCGCGAAACACCGGACTACCGCGCCGCCAAAGACGCGGGACTGAGCGACGACGACGCGCTCAAGCGCGTCTCGTCCGACCGCGAACTGGTCAAGTCGCTCTGCGAGACCAAGACTCGCGTGCAGGCGGACTTTCTGGCGATGGACCCGCGCAACGGCCAGATCAGAGCGTGGGTGGGCAGCCGCGACTTCAGCCAGGATCCGTTCGATCACGTCCAGCAGGCGCGGCGCCAGCCGGGCTCGACCTTCAAGCCGTTCGTCTACGCGGCGGCCTTCGAGTCGGGCGCGAAGCCCGCCGACACCTTCGTGGACAAGCCCGTGGAAATCCCGCTGGCGGGCGGCGAAGTCTGGCGTCCGAGCGACGAGGACGAGCCGAGCGAGCGCAAGATCAGCCTGCGCGACGGCCTCGCGTATTCGCGCAACCGGATTACCGCGCAGTTGATGGAGACGGTCGGGCCGAACAAGGTCGCGCGTCTCGCCCGCGCCATGGGCGTGCGCGACAGCGAACTGGACCCGGTGCCGTCGCTCGCGCTCGGCACGAGCCCCGTCACGCTGAAGGAGATGGTCGCGGCCTACGGCACGATCGCCAATCTGGGCGGCTACGTGGAACCGGTAATGGTGACGCGCATCGAGAACCGCAAGGGCGAGGTGCTGGCCGAATTCGCGCCGGTGCCGCCCAAGCAGGAGGTATCCGCCGACGCCGACCGCGTGCTCATCGACGTCATGCGCGACGTGGTGAACCGCGGCACGGGGTCGAGCATTCGCAGCCGTTTCGGCGTGCGCGGCGACGTCGCGGGCAAGACGGGGACGACGCAAGGCAATGCGGACGGCTGGTTCATCCTGATTCATCCGCAACTCGTGGCGGGCGCGTGGGTGGGCTTCAACGACAGCCGCGTGACCTTGCGCAGCGATTATTGGGGGCAAGGGGCGCACAGCGCGCTGCCGATCGTCGGCGATTTCTTCCAGCGCGCGCAGCGCTCGAGGCTGGTCGATACGCGCGTCAAGTTCGCGACCGACGAGAAGCCGGGCTGGTTTGCCGAGCGCTCGGGCAGATTGCGCGAGTGGTTCCAGAATCTGTTCGCGGCGTCGCCGGCCAAGCCGGAGGCGCCGGTTGCGCCGCGCAGTACGACACGTCATGCGCCGCCGACGGCGCCTGTGGAGCCGTCGGCGTCCGCTGCGGCCGCGCAGCCGCGTGCGTTGCCGCAACCGCCGCTGCTTCCTACGCCGGGCTCGGCGCCGGTGGCCGCGAGCGGGGCGGTGGATGGTGAAGCGCGCGGGGGTGGCGAGCCGGCCTTGGCGCCGACACCCACGCCGGACGACGTGGTGCCGCCCGATGCCGGCAGTCCGGCCAACGCGCTGCCGGCAACGTCGGCGAGCGGCCGCGGCGCGCCTTGATGTGGAACGGGCCACGCCTTTCACGGCGTGGCCCGTTCCGTTCCGGTCGCGGCGGAAATAATCGCGTCTAGGGCCGCGCCGCCTCCGCGCCGTCCGCGATGTCAGGTTCCGAAAAACCGGACGACGCTTCGAGCGAAGCGTCGTGATGCAGCAGCAGAACGGCCGCTACCCCGACGAGTCCCGCGCCCGACAGACACAACAGACCCGCGCCGAAGCCGCCGGTGCTGTCCTTGATCCAGCCCATCGCGTAGGGTCCGAAGAAGCCTGCGAGATTGCCGAGCGAGTTGACCGCGGCGATGCCGCCGGCCGCCGCCGCACCCGACAGGAATGCCGCCGGCAGGGTCCAGATCACCGGCAGGCAGCCGAAGATGCCGAACCCGGCGATCGACAGCGCGATCATCTTCTGCACCGGATTGTCGAGCCCGGCGGCCGCGGCGATGCCGCCGGCCGCCACCAGCAGTGCGAACGCCACGTGCCGTTTGCGTTCGAGCTTGCGGTCCGAATGCCGTCCCCAGAACACCATGCTGATTACGCCGACGATGTACGGCAGCGACGTCACGAAGCCTGTCTGCAGGTTGGTGAGGCCGAACGATTTGACGATCTGCGGCAGGAAGAAACTCAGCCCGTAGTTGGTTGCGTTCGCACCGAAATAGATCAGTGCGACCGCGAGCACGCGCGGATTGAAGAGCGCTTCTTTCACGCTGAAAGCATGCACGGCTTCGCGATGATCGCGCTCCTGTTTCTGGCGCGCGACCAGCCAGTTGCGTTCGTCTGCGGCGAGCCAGCTCGCGTCGGCGGGCTTGTCGGTCAGGTAGTAGAGCACCGCGAACGCGAGCACCAGCGCGGGCGCCGCCTCGATCAGATAGACCCATTGCCAGCCGGCCAGTCCGGCGAAGCCGTCCATCGACAGCAAGGCGCCGGAAATCGGCCCGCCGATCACCGTGGACAGCGGAATGGCCGCCATGAAGTAGCCGACCACGCGGCCGCGATACGCGGCGGGGAACCACAAGGTGAGCAGGAAGATGATGCCGGGAAAGAAGCCGGCTTCCGCCACGCCCAGCAAAATGCGCAGGCCGTAGAACACGTGCGCGGCCGAAAACCCCGTGTAACGCGCAATATCTGGGATGTACGCCATCGCGCCCGCGAGAATGCCCCATGTGAACATGATTCGCGCGATCCAGCGGCGCGCGCCGAATTTCTCCAGCAGCAGATTGGACGGCACCTCGAAGAAAAAGTAGGCGATGAAGAAGATCCCGGCGCCGAAACCGAAAGCGCTCGCGGAAAAGCCGAGCGCCTTGTTCATTTGCAACGCAGCAAAGCCGACGTTGACGCGGTCGAGATAGGCTATGAAATAGCAGAGCATCAGGAACGGCACGAGCCGAACCGTTACGCGTTTCATGGTGCGTGCTTCGAGATCCATCGACTGTCTCCTCCGGTTCATGTCCGGTCTGGTTGGAATGGTGTGGTTACAGACTAGACGCTGAGGTGCGATTGCGGAAGTTTTTTGCGCGGCGCGCCGCGCTCAGGTCCACGGAGTGTGGACCTTATCGAGGTTGCGATCGAGCTGACCGACCGCGCTGATCAGCGCCAGATGGGTCAGGGCCTGCGGAAAGGTGCCGAGCGCGCTCACACGGGAACCGACAGCAACGAATGTGCCGACACCGTTCGCGTTGGATGGACGGCGAGAAATAATGCGGCCAACCGTTGGCGCGTGCGACGGACCTGCGTCAATAAAACGCGTGACAGGCGGTCGAATTGATGTCGTGTTAGAGCCGAGTGGACTCGCTGTGTGCGATTGTTTAGGCGCAAGCAACAGTGTTTTCAGATGGCGAGGCTGATCTCTTGCGCGCGATTACGGATAATTCGATATCGACTAATCCGTAATGAAGTGCAGGTGACACATGTTCAACTCAGTCTCGGACCGCACGCCCGGGCGGGCGGCGGTATTCGGCGCGCTCAACGAGCGATACCCGCTGTCGGGACGCGCGCGCGCCCTTGTCGTGGCCATCGCCGCGTGCGCGAGTCTGATGGGATGCGCCACGTCCAGCGACGTGGTGGCCACCAGCAAGCCCAACACCTATACAGTCGCGGCAAGCGCTACCGGTGGACGCATGGCGTGGGCGCGCGCGCACGAACAGGCCATGAACCAGGCGCGCGATTACTGCGAGCGTCGCGGCATGCAAGCCAGCGTGACGACGGAAACCGTCAGCGGCGTGCAAGTGCTGACGGAGCATGGGTCGTCTATGAATTTCGAATGTCATCCCAAGTTTTAGGCGTTCAATCAGCGCCGGCTCGTGGCGTGTAATTATGAGCCACCTTAGCAGTCGATCGTCTGCATCCCTGAGTACACATTCAATTCGAAGAAAGCCTGCGCTACGCTCAGACCGCCGCCTTGGGTATGAGGGCAGCCAGGCGGTATCCGTATTTACTATTGGCCGATCGCCATCTACGATAGATTGAGGTTTCGGCTCGACTTCCTGCGCGATTTGTCGTCGATAGAAAGAAAATAGTGCGAGGTTGGAAGTCTTCCGTTGTTCCTGTGCGTCTTACGGCACCAACCATCTCGCGGGAGAACGCCATGATTCGCGCCGAACGTCGGATCGTGTTCGCGGCCATCGCGGTGTTCGTCGCGCTCGCCGGCATGGCGATGGTCATTCACGGCGTTCTGTTCGACACCCGCAACGACACCGTGTATGGCGGCGTGTTGCTGGTGATTGGGGTCGCGGTGCTGGCGCTGATGCTGACTCCGCGGCCGTCGGATAAGTCGTGAAACTTCGTGGCGCCTGAGCAAGGCATGGGCGGCGTGCAGTCGCGCGGAATTGTCGCGTCATCGCTGTGAGCGCGTCGGGGATCTGCCTGCCGGTGTGGTCGACGAGCGCGCTCAGATTGCACACCGGTAAACGGTTCAGTTAACCGGCCTCCCGATCACCTTTCTTCTCTTCTCGCCAGCCAACCCCACGCGTACAGCTGGGCCGCCTAACTGCCGTGCAGCGTATCGATAATCGCCTGCGTGATGGCGCGTCTGTCATACGACGCGCGATGGATCATGCCGACCGTGCGCAATACCGGTGAATTCGAAATCGACAGCACGCGTAGCGACGGATCGTTGTGCCAGTTGCCCCGGTGCAAAAGTGGCAGCACCGTGACGCCGATATTTTCGCGCACCAGCGCCACGATCGTCTCGATCGAATTGAGTTCGAGGTACTCGTTGACCGCGAGGCCTGCCGCCTGCAAGGCATGCTCCACGACGCGCCCGGTGCGCACCCGACGGTCGAAGCGCAGAAAGGGGTGGCTGAGCAGGATGCGCTGCGGATCGGTATCGGTGATTTTGCGGCTGGCTATCAGCATCAGCGGCTCCGTGTAGAGCGTCGTCCACTTCAGCGTGTCGGGCAGCGTGATGTCGGCACGCGCAACGATCGCCGCGATATCGACCTCTCCCGCCTCCACCATCTTGGCCAGTTCGTCGGAGCGCGACGATAGCAGCCGCACATCCAGTTGCGGATGGGCGGCCTTCAGCCGCGCGACGACCAGCGACAGCGCGCCGATCACCGATACCACGGCGCCGATCGTCACAGGTCCGACCATCGAATCCGTCGGCGTTCCCTCGAGCTCGGTCAGCAGATCGAAAATCTGCTCGACTTTCGGCCAGATCTCTTGCCCGTGCCGGTTCAATGCGATCTGCCGCCCGCTGCGATCGAACAGCTGGCGGCCGAGTGCCTGCTCGAGCGCGCGCATCTGCAAGCTCACCGCCGCCTGCGTCAGCGCGACGCTCTCGGCCGCGGCGGCGAATGATCCGGTTCGTGCGACGGCCCGGAAGGTTCTCAACATGCGCAGCGTTGGCATTGCCCATCCACAAGAAAAATTTAAGTGTGACCAAGAAATATTAATATTTTCCAACGTAAAGCGCACCAGATAATCGTCCCGGAACGACGCATTGAACAGGACCATTAGTCCGATATGGAGCTTTCAAGCATGCCCGATGCCGACCGTCGACCGGTCCTGGAGGTCCGCGGCTTCTCGTTGAAGTTCTCGCGCGCGGCCGAGGTGCCGAACCTCGTGCACGACGTGTCGTTTTCAGTCGGCCCTGGCGAGACGCTTTGCATCGTCGGTGAATCGGGCTGCGGCAAGAGTGTGACGTCGCTCGCGCTGATGGGTCTGCTCGCAAGCCCGCCTGCGCACCGAGTCGGCGGCACCGCGCACTTCGAAGGCCGGGACCTGTTCTCACTGTCCGAGCGCGAACTGGCCGATATTCGCGGCAACCGGCTGTCGATGATCTTCCAGGAGCCGATGACGTCGCTGAACCCGGCGTTCACCGTCGGCGAGCAGATCGGCGAAAGCATCCGGCGGCATCGCCATGTCGAGCGCGGCCAGGCGCGCGAGCAAGCGCTCGAGATGTTGCGGCTCGTGCGGATCCCGGCGCCGGAAACGAGGCTGGACGCGTACCCGCATCAGCTTTCCGGCGGCATGCGCCAACGCGTGATGATCGCGATGGCGCTCGCGAATCGCCCGCGCCTGTTGATCGCCGACGAGCCGACCACCGCGCTGGACGTGACGATCCAGGCGCAGGTGCTGTCACTCGTGAAGAATCTGCAAGCCGAGACCGGCACCGCGATGGTGTTGATCACGCATGACCTCGGCGTCGTCGCGGAAGTCGCCGACCATGTCGCGGTGATGTACGCGGGGTGCATCGTCGAATACGGCACCGTCGCCGATCTGTTCGACGACCCGCAACATCCCTACACGATCGGACTAATGGGCGCGATTCCGTCGGTCGGCAAGCGTGAAGGCGCGCTCGCGACGATCCGCGGTTCCGTGCCGTCGCCCGAGATGATGCCGCATGGCTGCCGCTTCGCGCCGCGCTGTCCGTTCGCGGAGCAACGCTGCATCGACGCCGCGCCGCCCGACAAGGTGATCGACGCTGTGCATCGCGTCGCCTGCTGGCTAGCGCCGGTCGAACAGGTCGCCGCGCCGCTATCACGCAAGGAATTCGCATGACGAGGTTGACTCCAGCAACGCCGCATGCGGACCCGGCCTCGAGTTCGCCGTCGCCGATCATCGAGGCGCGCGCAGTGACGAAGCATTTTGGCGGTGCGCGGCATCTCTTCACGCGCACGCCCACTGTTTATGCGGTCAACGACGTGTCGTTCGCGGTCAACGCCGGCGAGACTTTCGCGATCGTCGGCGAATCCGGCTGTGGCAAGTCCACGCTGGGCCGACTCCTGCTCCGTCTGATCGACTCGACAGACGGCCGGGTGTTCTATCAAGGCGTGGACATCACCCACCAGCAAGGCGCGCCGCTGCGGCGGCTGCGTCGCGAAATGCAGATCATCTTTCAGGATCCGTTCGCCTCGCTGAATCCGGGCATGACGATCGGTCAGATCGTCGGCGAGCCGATCGCGCTGCACGGGCTCGCGCGCAACGGCGTCGAGCACCGCGAGCGCGTTGCGCAACTGCTGCGCACGGTTGGCCTGCAACCGGCCTATGCGGACCGTTACCCGCACGAATTCTCGGGCGGCCAGCGACAACGGATCGGCATTGCCCGCGCTTTGGCCGGCGAGCCGAAGCTGATCGTCGGCGATGAGCCGGTGTCGGCGCTCGACGTCTCGGTGCAGGCGCAGGTGATCAATCTGCTCGAAACACTGAAACAGAATCTCGGCCTCAGGCTGATCATGGTTGCGCATGACCTCGCGGTGATCCGCCATATGAGCGATCGCGTCGCCGTGATGTATCTGGGCGAGATTGTCGAGCTGGCCGATGTCGATGCCCTGTTCGACGCGCCGCTGCATCCGTACACGCAAGCGCTGCTGCGCGCGATTCCGGCGAGCAGCCCGCACGAGCGGCGCGCGAAGCCAGCGTTGTCCGGCGATCTGCCGAGTCCGAGCGCGCCGCCGTCCGGTTGCCGTTTCCATACGCGCTGTCCGCACGCGAAGCCGCACTGTGCGCAAGTGCGGCCGGTCAGCGAGCGGCTCGAAGACGGACGGCAGGTGGCGTGCCATTTCTGGCGCGAGATCCAGAACACCGGCGGCGGCGCGCCGCTGCTCACGAGCGTCAGCCCGAAATTGGCCGAGCGGCTCGCGATCTACCGCGACCGTCAGGCAACGCTGGCCGCCGCCGGCGGCGATTGAGCCACTGGCCGAGATGAAGATCGAGTGAAGCATCAAGTTGCCGACGCACCGATGCCGTTTAGCGCACCATTTTTTGAATTAGAAGAGAAAGGGAAGTCCTCATGCGAAGAATGTTGATTGCCGCGGCGCTCGCGCTCGGCGCCACTGCCGCGATGGCCCAGACCAGCCAGACGATACGGATCGGCCTGCAGGACGACATCGGTTCGCTCGACCCCGCGCGCAGCGTGCAACTCGTCGACCGGATCGTGTTTGCGTCGCTGTGCAACTCGCTGGTGGATATCACGCCGGACCTGAAGATCGTGCCGATGCTGGCGACGTCGTGGACGACGAGCGCCGACGGCAAGACGCTGACGTTCAAGCTGCGTCAAGGAGTCAAGTTCCAGGATGACGAGCCGTTCAACGCGGCCGCCGTCAAGGCGAACCTGGACCGCGACCGCACGCTGCCGACGAGCAACCGGAAGAGCGAACTGGCGTCGGTCGATCACGTCGATGTAATCGACGACTACACGGTCGCGATCGCGTTGAAACAGCCGGACGCGGCCCTGCTCGCGACGCTGACCGACCGCGCCGGCATGATGCTCGCGCCGAAGACGCTGGCCGATCCGGCCGGCGTTGCCGCGCATCCGGTGTGTTCGGGCCCGTACAAGTTCGTCCAGCGCGTGCAGAACGATCGAGTCGTGCTCGAAAAATTCCCCGGCTACTGGGACGCCGATAAATACCCGGTCCAGCGCGTGATCTTCCTGCCCATTCCGGACAGCACGGTGCGGCTCGCCAATCTGCGCTCGGGTTCGCTCGACATGCTCGAACGCCTCGCGCCGTCCGATGTCGCGTCGGTCAAGAGCGACGCAAGCGGCAAGTTCGCGCCGGTCAGCGGGTTCGGCTATTACTACGTGACGTTCAATGTCGGCAACGGTAAGCGCAGCAACGCGCTGCTGAAAGACAAGCGCGTGCGGCAGGCGTTCGACCTCGCGATCGACCGTGATGCGATCAACCAGGTGATCGGTGCCGGCATCTTCACGCCGGCGAACCAGGCGATACCGAAGTCGAGCCCGTACTACAACGCGTCGCTGCCAATGCCGCATCGCGACGTTGGGAAAGCGAAGGCGCTACTGAAGGCGGCGGGCCACGAGCACGTCGACATCGAGTTCACTTATCCGAACAACACGGTGTCGAGCCAGATCGTGCAGATGATGCAGGCGATGGTCGGCGAAGCCGGCTTCAACCTGAAGCTGCGGCCGACCGACTACGCGACGGAGCTCAATGCCGCCCATAGCGGCGACTTCGAGGCGATGTACCTCGGCTGGTCGGGCCGCGTCGACCCCGACGGCAACCTGCATCAGTTCAATACGTGCGCCGGCAACCTCAATTACGCGCATTACTGCAACCCTGACGTCGACCGGTATCTCGACGCCGCGCGCGTGAAACTGACTGCGGCGGACCGCAAAACGGATTACGACGCGGCGTCGAAGCTGCTCGCCGAGGACGATCCGATCGTCTATGTCTATAGCCAGCCCTGGCCGTTCGAGCTGTCGAAGAAGGTGCAAGGCTTCACGCCCTATCCGGACGGCCTGATCCGCCTGCGCGGCGTTAGCATCAAAGGCTGACCGATCATGCTGCGGATCATCGCCAATCGCATGCTGGTCGCCATTCCAACGCTGATTCTCGTGTCGATGCTGATCTTCGGCCTGCAGAAGCTGCTGCCCGGCGATCCGGTGACGGCGATGGCCGGGGAAGATCAGGATCCACAGCTGATCGCGTCGCTGCGCGTCAAGTACCATCTCGACGAGCCGGTGCCGACGCAATACGTTCTATGGGTTCGCGACGTCGTGCACGGCGATCTCGGCGCGTCGCTGCGAACCGACGTGCCGGTCACTTCGCTGATCGCGCAGAAGTTGCCGGTCACGCTGCAACTCGCGGCGATGGCGATGATCTTCGCGATCGGCATCGGTATTCCGGCCGGCGTCATTTCCGCTGCAAGCCGCGGTGGAGCGCTCGATTACGGCGCGAACATTTTCGCGCTGTCTGGCATGTCGATCCCGAACTTCTGGCTCGGGATCATGATGATCTTCATCGTATCGGTGCGCTGGCATCTGCTGCCGTCGTCCGGCTACGTGTCGCCGACCGAAGACTTCTGGCTGAGCATCAAGACGATGCTGATGCCCGCGCTGGTGCTCGGCGCGTCGCTCGGCGCGCAGTTGATGCGCCACACGCGCAGCGCGATGCTGAGCGTGCTGCGCACCGACTATATTCGGACCGCGCGCGCCAAAGGGCTGCTGCGCGGCACCGTGGTCGTCAAGCACGCTCTTCGCAACGCGCTGATTCCGATCGTCACCGTGCTCGCGCTGCTGTTCGGCGAACTGCTGGCGGGCGCGGTGCTGACCGAGCAGGTTTTCACGATCCCCGGCTTCGGCAAGCTTATCGTCGATGCCGTGTTCAATCGCGACTACGCGGTCGTGCAGGGCGTCGTGCTCGTCACCGCATTGTGCTTTATCGTCGTGAACCTGTGCGCCGACGTTCTGTACGTCCTCCTCAATCCCCGACTTAGGCGCGGCTGATGGCTACTCCCACAACCCCCGCTCACGCGCGCGCCGCATCGCAGGCGGCCGGCTTGCCGCGCCGCAAGCGCCGCGGAATCGCGAAATTCATGCGCAATCGCGCTGCCGTTCTTGGCGCGGCGCTCGTGCTGCTCATCGTCCTGATGGCGGTATTCGCACCCTGGCTGTCACATTACGACCCGGTGCAGGCGAGCTTCATGACCGTGCGTCAGGCGCCTTCGGCGGCGCATTGGTTCGGCACCGACGAACTTGGCCGCGACGTGTTGAGCCGTCTGCTGTGGGGCGCGCGCGCGTCGCTGCTTGCTGGTGTCGTATCGGTTGGCATTGCGGTCTTGATCGGCGTGCCACTCGGTTTGCTGGCGGGTTACTTCGGCAAGCTCGTCGACGGCGTGATCTCGCGAATCGCCGATGCGTTGTTGTCGATTCCATTCCTGATTCTCGCTATCGCGCTCGCCGCGTTCCTCGGACCAAGCCTGACCAACGCGATGGCCGCGATCGGCATCTCTGCGATGCCGCGCTTTGTCCGCTTGACGCGCGGCCAGGCGATCACCGTGAAGGCTGAGGAATACGTTGAAGGCGCGCGCGCAATCGGGCTCGGCCATGCACGGATCATCATGCGCTACATTCTGCCGAACGTGCTGCCGCCGATCATCGTGCAGGCAAGCCTGACGATCGCGACCGCGATCATCGCCGAAGCGAGCCTGTCGTTCCTCGGGCTCGGCCAACTGCCGCCGGCGCCGTCGTGGGGTTCGATGCTCAACACCGCGAAGGACTTTGTCAGTCAGGCGCCGTGGATGTCGATTTTTCCGGGCATCGCGATCTTTCTGGCTGTGCTCGGTTTCAACCTGCTCGGCGACGGTTTGCGCGATGCGCTCGATCCGCGCGAGTCGTAACCGGATCCCATGACCGCTTCGCTGGGCAGCGGCTCCCTCATCACTTTCGTTTGAGTTTGCAATGACACGTTTCAATTGGCAAAACCCGTATCCCACCCCCCGTTTGCCCGTCTTCGCGCGCAACATTGTTTCGACTTCCCATCCGCTTGCGGCGCAAGCCGGCTTGCGGATGTTGTGGAAAGGCGGTAACGCCGTCGATGCGGCTATCGCGGCGGCGGCCGCCATCACGGTGGTCGAGCCGGTCTCGTGCGGTCTCGGCAGCGACGCGTTCGCTCTGGTGTGGGACGGCGCGAAGCTGCATGGGCTGAATGCGTCGGGCGTGTCGCCCGCCGCATGGAGTGTCGATTACTTCAAGCGTAAGTACGGTGAGGAAAACGGTCTCGCGAAGCAGCCCAAACGCGGCTGGGATGCGGTGACGGTGCCGGGTGTGATCGCCGGCTGGGAGGCGCTGCATCAGAAGTTCGGGTCGCTGCCGTTTGCGGACCTGATGGAGCCGGCCATCGAGATCGCCGAGCGCGGGCACGCGGTGGCGAGCGTCGTCGCGTACAAGTGGGCGGCGGCCGTGCCCGAGTTGAAAGATCAGCCGGGCTTTGCCGACACCTTCATGCCGCGCGGCCGCGCGCCGGAAGTGAGTGAACTGGTGCGCTTTCCGGGCCACGCGATGACGCTGCGCAAGCTGGCCGAGCAGGGTCCGCGCGCGTACTACGAAGGCGAGATCGCCGAGCAGATTGCCGCGTTCTCGCGTCAAGGCGGCGGCGCGCTCACAATGGACGACCTGCGCAATTACCGCGCCGACTGGGTCGAACCGATCAGCAAGGACTATCGCGGTCATACGGTGCACGAGATTCCGCCGAACGGGCAGGGCATCGCCGCGTTGATCGCACTGGGCATTCTCGAACAGTTCGACGTGGGTGCGTTGCCGGTCGACGGCATCGAATCGCAGCACCTGCAGATCGAAGCCATGAAGCTGGCGTTCGCCGACGTCTACCGCTACGTTGCCGATCCGCGTTCGATGGAAGTCACGCCCGAGCAGATGCTTGACGACGCGTACCTGAAGTCGCGCGCCAAACTGATCGATCCGAAGCGCGCCACGCAGTTCGATTTCGGCATGCCGAAGGCGGGCGGCACCATCTATATGTCGGTGGCCGACGAGCGCGGCATGATGGTCAGCTTCATCCAGTCGAACTACATGGGCTTCGGCTCGGGCATCGTCGTGCCGGACGCCGGCATTTCGCTGCAGAACCGTGGCTACGGTTTCTCGATGGATCCGAAATCGGCGAACGTGGTGGAAGGCGGCAAGCGGCCGTTCCATACGATCATCCCCGCTTTCCTGACCCAGCAGGTGGACGGCCGCCAGGAAGCGGTGATGAGCTTCGGCGTGATGGGTGGCGACATGCAGCCGCAAGGGCATCTGCAATCCATCGTACGCATGCTCGACTACGGTCAGCAGCCGCAGGCCGCGTGTGACGCGCCGCGCTGGAAGGTCAATCGGGACTTCACAGTCGACGTCGAGGCGACGCTCGATCGGGACACCGTGCGCGCACTCCAGGAGCTCGGTCATACGATCAAGTCGATTGAGGATCCGTATATGGATTTCGGTTCCGGGCAGTACATCTGGAAGCTCGACCGCAACGACCCCGAGCGCGGTTATGTTGCCGCGAGCGACACCCGGCGCGACGGCCTGGCCGCAGGGTTCTGATGCGGGCAGCTGTCCCGGACGCCTGGGCTCTCGCGGACGGCGATCCGCTGTTCGCGAGAGTGCGGCCTGGAAGAGCGGCATAGCGTCTAGCGGGACGCTCGGAGATCAGTGAACGCATGCCGAAAGCGCAGCGCGGCGTGATGCGCTTCACGACCCACGCGCTTAGTTGCCGTGTCGTGTTTGCGTCATGAAGCTGGCGCGGGTTCGGTCACGGCTCAAGCGGAGGTGATGACGAATGTGCAGCGATAGTCGCAGCGACAAGGTATTTCGCGCGGATTGCCTTCGTGGCGGCTATTGGTCGAACCGACGTGACATGCCTCGGTGCTCGACGCCGGATCTGCCTCGCTCGTGGGGCGTGTCTTCAATCAGTACGATAGTGCCGGCGACGGCAACCTTGCCGTTTGTTTGCCTTACGCGCTCGTAGCGGGCATGAACTGCCGCCCAACAAAATCGATGTGCGCGAACATCGCCTGCTGCGCGGCTTCCGGATTGCGTTCACGCACTGCGAGGAAAATCAATTCGTGCTGGCGCATGCGCATGGCGGATTGCACGGCTGCATTCGCGTTGTTCGCGGTGGCGTCGAAGGTGTTCGCGGCGATATGGTCACGCAACATGGTGATCACGCTGGCATAGAACTGCCCGAGCATGCGGTTATGCGCCGCTGCGGTCAGCGCGGTGTGAAACTCACCGTCCATTCGCGCCTCGGTATCGACATCGTGCCCGATCACCGCATCGTGCATCCGCGCAAGCAGAGACTCCAACCGGCGTAGCTCTTCGGGTGTGGAGCGCTGCGCTGCGAAACGTGCTGCCGCGCACTCAAACACCATTCGGAACTCGAGTGTCTCCTCGCGCAGCGGCGGGTGCTCGGCGACAAGTTGGAGCCACGGCGAAGTCAGTGCGGGAAGCTGCTTCTGCACCACATATACACCGCTGCCACGCTTCGCTTCGAGCATCCCCTTGCTGATCAGGTGACGGATCGCCTCACGCACGGTCGGACGCGACACACCGAAATGCTCCGCGAGCACGCGCTCGGCCGGCAGGCGCGCAGATAAAGCCCAAGTGCCGTCAAGCACGTTTTCCTCGATCTGCCGCACAACCTTGTCGAGGATGCCGGATGAAAGTCTGTGAAATCCCATCTCTGCTCCGGCCGAAGTGGCCTGACCAATTTGCGCCGCTCCTGGCAAGAAACGACCATTTGGCAGAACGGGCACATTGAAGAGATGCATCAATCTCGGGTGCGTCCGTCCCCCACGATTCAGGAGAAAAACATGACGGATTCTACTTCACTGGTCATCAGGCTGCATGCGGACGACGACGTCGCAATCGCGCGCGGTCCGATACCTGCGGACACGACGCTCGCCGAGGCCGGCGGCATCGTTACGCGCGACGATATCCCCGGTGCGCACAAGGTTGCGCTGCGCGCGCTGAAAGCCGGCGATCCGGTGCGGCGCTATGGGCAGATCATCGGTTTCGTCACGCAGGATATCCAACCGGGTGCGCACGTGCATACCCAGAACGTGTCGATGGGCGATTTCGCGCGCGATTACGCGTTCGGCAAGGACGTCAAGGCGGTTGCGCCTGCCGGAGAATCGCGGACGTTCATGGGCTTTCGTCGTACCGATGGCCGGGTGGCTACGCGAAACTACATTGGCGTGGTCAGCACGGTCAACTGTTCGGCAACCGTGACCAAGCTCGTCGCGCAGCACTTCTCCGCGCCCGGCAGGCTGGATGCGTATCCGAACGTCGATGGCATCGTGCCGGTCACGCACAGTTTCGGTTGCTGCATTGATCACAATGGCGAAGGCGTGCAGCAATTACGTCGTACGATTGGTGGCTATATCCGCCACCCGAATTTCGCGGGCGTACTGGTGATCGGGCTCGGCTGTGAAGCGAACCAGATGGGTGCGCTGTTTATCGCGGAAGGTGTCGAGCCGGGTGCAACCATGGTGCCGCTCGTGATCCAGGAGCATGGCGGCACACAGAAGACCGTCGATGCGGCAATCTCGGCGATCGAGGCGATGCTGCCGGCTGCGAATGAGGTCAAGCGCGAGCCCTTGCCGATCTCCAACCTCAACATCGCACTGCAATGCGGCGGCTCGGACGGTTACTCGGGCATTACGGCGAACCCGGCGCTTGGCGCCGCGGTCGATCTGCTCGTTCAACACGGGGGCACCGCCATCCTCAGTGAGACGCCGGAGATCTATGGTGCTGAGCACCTGCTGACGCGCCGCGCGATTACCGCGGAGGTCGGCGAGAAAATCGTCGAGCGGATCCACTGGTGGGAAAGCTACGCGGAGCGGGAAAAGGGCAGCATCGACAATAACCCGACGCCGGGCAACAAGGCGGGCGGGCTCACCACGATTCTCGAGAAGTCGCTCGGCGCGGTCGCCAAGAGCGGCTCGACGCCGCTGATGGGGGTGTACCGCTATGCCGAGCCAGTCGACACGAAGGGACTCGTGTTCATGGATGCGCCAGGCTACGACCCGATGGGCGCGACTGGCCAGATTGCGAGCGGCGCGAACCTCGTTCTGTTCACAACCGGCCGCGGCTCATGCTTTGGGGCAAAGCCGGCGCCGTCAATCAAGCTCGCGACGAACACGAAGATGTACACACGCATGGTCGACGACATGGACATCAACTGCGGCGACATCATGGATGGCAAGACGACGGTCGAGCAGAAGGGCCGCGAGATCTTCGAGATGATCATCGAAGTCGCATCTGGCGCGCAGAGCAAGAGTGAAGCGCTCGGGGTCGGCAACGAAGAGTTCGTGCCCTGGATGATCGGCGCGCAGATGTAACGCATCCTTGAAGCGGACTGCGGCAGAGCCCTGGCAGCCTGCGCAGTCCGTGAAGTTGCCTTATTGAATATGGACAACGGTGGGGCGCCACGCTCACCCGACCGGGCGCGTCCTCCGACGGAGACGAATCGAAATGAAGATCAAGGAAACCATCGAGAGATTTCCCGGTGGCATGATGGTGATTCCGCTGCTGTGGGGCAGCCTGCTTAACACGTTCTTCCCGCATGTACTGACCATCGGCAGTTTCTCAACCTCGCTCGCGCACGGAGCGCTGCCGATTCTCGCGGCGTTCTTCGTCTGCATGGGTGCCGAAATACAGTTGAAAACCGCGCCGCGCGCGCTGAAGAACGGCGCGGCGATCACGCTCGCCAAGCTCGCGAGCGGGGTGGCGATCGGCTTGCTGGTCAGTTATCTGTTCAAGGGGCGCCCGGTGTTCGGGCTGTCCAGCATGGCGATCATCGCGGCGATGACCAACGCGAACATGGGGCTCTACGCGGCGCTGACCAAACAGTTTGGTGACGAGGTCGATCGTGGCGCGCTCGCGGTACTGTCGATTCTTGAAGGCCCATTCGTGACCATGCTCGCGCTCGGCATGTCCGGTCTCGCCAGGATTCCCTTTATCGACCTGATCGCGACAATCCTGCCGATTCTGATCGGCATGCTGCTCGGCAACCTCGATCGCAACATGCGCGCGTTTCTGAAATCAGGCAGTGATCTCCTGATTCCTTTCTTTGCTTTCGGCCTCGGCGCGCAGATCAACCTGCACTCGATCCTTGGCGCGGGCGCGTCGGGCATCCTGCTCGGGCTCGTAACGCTCATCATTGGCGGCGTGGTCAACATCGCGGCGTCCCGTCTCGCCGGTGGTTCAGGCGTGGCCGGTGTCGCCGTGTCGACGACCGCCGGCAACGCGGTCGCGACGCCAATCGCCATTGCAGCCGTCGATCCGCACCTCGCGTCGCTCGTCGCGGTCGCCACACCGCAGATTGCCGCGTCGACGATTGTCACGTCGCTGCTGGCGCCGTTGTTGACCGCACTATTTGCGAAGTATTGTGCGCGGCAAAGAAAGATCGTGGGCGACGAAGGATTCGCGCCTTCACGACTCGCTGAGCGGGCAGACGGGATGTAAGCGCCTGCGGGCTGCCGCTCTTCGACCTCCATTCGTAATCAACATAAGCAGTCCCAAGGTGGGTTGCTTTGACCGGCGTCCGCTTCACAGGGCGGATTCAACAGTGGCTAAGGGGCGATCGACGGCGAGCCGTTGTCGATTGCCCCGTTACCCGGCAATTTCCGCATTCGGCCTCGCGTTGCGTGTCATCGCTAGTGGCGGATTGCTCGCACAGCAATGGCACGCGTTTGACCGGATTGTCAGGCGATTGCGCGGGCAACGGAATGACGCGAGCGGTGCCGTGATTGGAAAACATCCGGGGCGCCAGCTTGGCGTCATCGACGATCCGAAAACGCTCGACGCGATGCCGCTCAAGTTGACAGCGATTTCGCTGCGCCGGGAACTCATGTTTCCATCGCGGGTGGGCGTGTCGCCCGCTAACAAATAGGCACCTTTGAACAGGCGTTGCAACGATCCGGCGTTGACCGGACGGGTGGTCTGCTAAGGGCTCACACCCCAATCGCGAAGCGTTTGCGGATCGAGCGGTTGCCCGCACGGCGCTTTTGCTACGAGCCGTTGACGCGTCTTGCCGGCCATTGCGTCCTTGATCCCGACAGGCCACGAAATTTTGTCGCGTCGTCGAGAACGTCGAAAGCGATGAATCTCGTCATCGCGATCGGCGATGGTGCCTTTCCAAAAGACCACGAACGAGCCGGCGTGCCTGATGCATGATGCTTCCACACCAGAATCAATTGCGAAACCGCATGGCCGTGTTGATCACGGTCGATAAATTGATGGAGTGAGACGAAGCAATGCAATTCGACCAAGCGATGAGTGGTCCGCGAACCCTTTACGACAAGATCTGGGAAGCTCACCGGGTCATGACCCGCGACGATGGGCAGGACCTGCTGTTCATAGACCGGCATTTCGTCCACGACGTCACGGCTCAATCGTTCGACATGTTGCGTGAGCGTGGACTCAAACCACGCTCCCCCAAGCGTATCTTCGGCACGGTTGATCACTACGTTTCCAGCATGGCGAACGATCTGGCGTCCGTGGAGGACCCCGAGCGGCGAGGCATGATCACGGCTTTGCAACGTGATTCAGCGGAGTCGCGCATCACGCTCTTCGACATGGATGACTCGCGGCGCGGAATCGTCCACGTCGTCGGACCCGAGCAAGGATTAAGTCTGCCTGGCATGACCGTCGTCTGCGCCGACAGCCACACATCGACCCACGGCGCGCTCGGTGCGCTGGCATTCGGCATCGGCGCAACCGAAGTGGCGCACGTGCTCGCCACACAATGCCTGTGGCAGCGCAAATCGAGCAATATGCGCGTCGTCCTCGACGGAAGGCCGGGGCAGGGCGTTACCGCCAAAGACCTGGTTCTTGCCGTGATCGCGCGGATTGGCGTGGCCGGCGCGGCAGGCCACGTGATTGAGTACACCGGCTCGGCCATCGCGGGTTTATCGATGGAAGGGCGGTTGACGCTGTGCAACATGACCATCGAGGCGGGCGGCCGTGCCGGAATGATCGCTCCCGACGACACCACGTTCGCTTATCTGTCCGGCCGTCCTTACGCCCCCAGAGGCGCACAGTGGGAGCGGGCGATGGCGCACTGGCGCGAGTTGTTCACCGACGCAGGCGCGGTGTTCGATCGCGAGGTGTATATCGACGTGGCTGATATTGCGCCCATGGTGACATGGGGAACCACGCCTGAATACGCATGCGCGATCGATCGCCGCGTGCCCGATCCTGCGGATGAGGCTGACCCCGATCTCCGGGCGTCAATGTTGCGGGCACTCGAATACATGGGACTGAACCCGCACGAGGCGCTCGAAGGCGTGGCGATCGATAGAGTTTTTATCGGCTCATGCACCAACGGGCGGATTGAGGACCTGCGCAGCGCGGCCGAGGTCGCGCGCGGTCGCCGCGTTGCACCCGGCGTCGAGGCATGGGTGGTGCCCGGATCGCACCAGGTACGCGCGCAGGCCGAAGCCGAAGGGCTGGACCACGTGTTCAGGGAAGCCGGTTTCGAGTGGCGCTTCCCCGGCTGTTCGATGTGCCTCGCGACCAACGGCGATATCGCTGCCCCTGGCCAGCGCTGTGCCTCGACCTCAAACCGTAATTTCGTGGGACGCCAGGGGCCGGGTGTGCGCACGCACCTGATGAGCCCGTCCATGGCTGCCGCCGCCGCGGTGACAGGTCGCCTGACGGACGTGCGCCGCCTCATGGGAGTCTGAAGATGGACAGCCTGAACTACCTTGACTCAGCCGCGGTGCCGATTGCAGCCATCAACTGCGATACCGACCAGATACTGCCGGCACGCTTCCTCCAGAAACCTCGTTCCGACGATTTCGGCCAGTTTCTGTTCCGTGCGCTGCGCTTCGACCACGACGGTGCGGAGCGACCGGACTTCGTGCTCAACCAGATGCCTTACCGGGAGTCTCGCATCGTCGTAGCGAACCACAATTTCGGATGCGGTTCGTCGCGGGAGCACGCCGTCTGGGCGCTGTATGACTACGGTATCCGTGCGGCGATCTCGCCACGCTTCGGCGACATCTTTTTCATCAACTGCCTGAAAAACGGGCTGTTACCGATCGTGCTGCCCGAGGCCGTGGTTTTGCCACTGCTGGACACCCTGGTGGCCAGTCCGGGTAGCCGCATTGCCATCGACGTGCCCGCACAGACGGCGACGTTGCCCGACGGCTCTGTCCATGTCTTCGAGTTGGAGCCCTTTGCGAAGCAGTGTCTGCTGCGCGGCATGGACGAGATCGACTACACACTGTCGCATCAGGACCGCATTGACGGGTTCGAGCGCAACCGTGCCCAAGCTTATTGAAGACGCACTCTCACGGATAACAACCAAGGAGAAGTTCAGATGAAGATTGCAGTCATGCCGGGTGACGGTATCGGCACAGAGGTGGTGGCGCAGGCTGTCAAGGTACTGCGGATCCTGGCTCCTCATGCCGAGACTCAGGAGGCGCCCATCGGCGAGGCGGGCATTCAGGCCCATGGTGTGCCGCTTCCCGAACCCACGCTGGCGTTGGCGCGCAAGGCCGATGCGATCCTGTTCGGTTCGGTGGGGGTGGCCGACGAGGCCGATATCCCGCGTGAACGTCGTCCCGGTACAGGATTGCTGCAATTGCGCGAGGCGCTGACGCTATATGCCAACTTCCGGCCGGCCTACATGTTCCCGGAACTGATCGGCGCTTCGACCTTGCGGCCCGAGGTCGTCGATGGGCTGGATATCGTCATCGTGCGTGAATTGAATGGCGACGCTTATTTCGGCCAACCGCGCGGGTTCGAAACCAACCAGGCCGGAGAGCGCGTAGGTTTCAACACAATGCGCTATTCGGAATCAGAGGTCGAGCGGGTTGCGCGTGCTGCCTTCGAAAGCGCGCGACGCCGCAGCCGCAAGTTGTGCTCGGTGGACAAGGCGAATGTGCTGGAGGCGAGCCAGTTGTGGCGCGAAGTGGTTACGCGCGTCGGGCGCGATGAGTACCCGGATGTCGAACTGAGTCATCTCTTCGTGGATGCCGCCTCGATGATGCTCATGCGTCGACCCAAGCAGTTCGACGTAATCGTCACGGGCAACCTGTTTGGAGACATTCTCTCGGATGCTGCGGCCATGTTGACCGGTTCAATCGGCATGCTGCCTTCAGCATCGCTGGGCTATAACCGGAAGGGTTTGTACGAACCTGTGCACGGCTCGGCGCCGGACATTGCAGGCAAGGATATCGCCAATCCGCTCGCCGCGATCCTGTCGCTTGCGATGATGCTGCGTGAGAGCTTCGGCATGGAAGATGCCGCGATCCGCGTCGAGCGGGCCGTGCGTGCAGTGCTAGCCGCCGGCTATCGAACTGCGGACATCCATCAGGAGGGCACGCAATCCGTGGGCACCCGAGACATGGGCGATGCGGTAGTCGAGGCACTGCGCAAGCAGGCAGCGTAAGCGCGCATTGCCAAGCAGGACAAAAGTCAGAAGCACGAGGGTCGGGAGCATGAGGAGCCGATGATCCTCGGCCGTTCTCAGCATCACAGGAATCGGGGTCGTGAAGACCCGGTCCGTCCTCGGTGGTAGGTCGCACCCAAATATCCCCGGAAAGGGAGGAGACAACCATGAAGCTGAAATTTGCCATCGCGCTTTGCGTCGCGTTCGAGCTTGGCTGCGGTTCTGTCGCGGCCGTGGCCAAGGACGTGCCTGAAAAACCCGAACTTCACATTGCGGCCGCCTCCGTCGGCATCACCTATCTGCCCATGCTCGTCGCGATGCAACGCGGCTACTTCAAGGACGAGGGGCTGGATGTGCACATCGCTGCCTTCTCCGGTGGGTCCAAGACATTGGAGGCGTTGTTGGGTGGGAGCTCCGACATGGTAGCGGGCGCCTATTCGAACACCATCACGATGGCTACCAAGGGGCAGCACCTCGTGGTGATCGCGGCGCAGGTCATTTGTCCCGGCTGGATCTTTGGCGTGTCCCAGAAGCGTCAGGCCGAAGTCAAGTCGACGAAGGATCTGAAGGGTATGCGTATCGGCGTGAGTGCGCCCGGCTCCAGCACTCACATGGCACTGAACTACATCCTGCACAAGGCGGGCCTTCAGCCCTCGGACGTCTCCATCATCGGTGTTGGCCAGGCTGCGGGAGCGGTAGCGGCAGTGAGGGCGGGTCAGATCGATGCGCTGATCGTCAATGATCCGAGCGCCACGATCCTGACCAAAGACGGCAGCCTCAAACCTTTGGAGAACATGCGTACCGCGGAGGGTAACGTCAAGGTGTTCGGCTCGGATTATCCCGAGTCGAGCCTGTTCGCGACTCAGGATTTCATCAATAAGAATCCGAAGACGGTACAGGCAGTCGCCAATGCGATCGTGCGCGCGGAGAAGTGGATCGCCAAAGCCACGCCTCAGCAAGTCGCTGACAATGTGCCGCCTGAGTACCTGGGCGAGAACAAGGCACTGTATGCGGATGCCTTCACGAACAGCCGCCGTTGCATCGCACAGAACGGAGAGATCACCGTAAAAGGCGCACAGACCGTGCGTGATGTGCTGTCGGCGTTCGACCCCACCGTGGCGTCGGCCAAAATCGATCTCGCCTCGACCTATGACAACCGGTTTGTCGAGAAAGCGGCGGAGATCCAGCCATGAGTACCGCGCCGTGCACTATCACTCTCGAGCATGGCCAGACAGCGATGCGTGAGGCTTTGCGCTTTGACAACGTGACCTGCACCTTCGCCGGCAATGGCAAGAACGCTCAGACCTACACCGCCGTTTCCGGCGGGAATCTGACGATCGGCGACGGCGAGTTCGTCTCGATCGTCGGCCCTACGGGCTGTGGCAAGTCCACGTTGCTGAACGTGGCGGCCGGGCTCACCCGGCCTTCGTCGGGCAGCTTGAGCGTGTTCGGCGAGAAACTGAGCAATGGCCTGAACACGCAAGCTGCCTACCTGTTCCAGGTCGATGCACTCATGCCCTGGAAGACGGCCGAAGAGAACATCGCGATGGGCCTCATCTTCCGTGGCACGCCTCGCGATGAGGCGCTTGAGGTGGCGCACGAGTGGATTGAGCGGGTGGGGCTGCAAGGCCATGGCAAAAAGTATCCGCACCAGATGTCGGGCGGCATGCGCAAGCGCGCCGGCCTGGCGCAGGCACTGGCGCTGAATCCTCGCATCATTCTGATGGACGAACCGTTCAGTGCGCTGGACATCCAGACCCGGCACCTGATGGAAAACGAGCTGCTGAGGCTGTGGTCGCGCGACCGTAAGTCCGTGATGTTCGTGACCCACGATCTGGAGGAGGCTATTTCCTTATCGGACCGCGTCATCGTGCTGTCGGCGGGCCCGGGTACGCGGCCTATCGCCGAGTTTGAAATCGACCTCGTGCGTCCACGCGAAATGTCAGAAATCCGTATGACGCAGCGGTTCCTGCAACTGCACACCCAGATCTGGGACGTGCTTCGAGGGGAGGTTCTGAAAAGCTATGCGCGCAATCGTGTTTGACCCAAACAATCGCGTTGTCGTTCTCGTCACGCGGCTCGCACTTCTGTTCGGCGTTCTGTTTCTGTGGTGGATCGGCACCAGTCAGAAATGGTTGTCGCCTTTCTTCTTCGGCGATCCGTTGGGCGTTGCGCGTCGCATCGTCGAATGGACCGTGACCGGCTCGGTGTTTCGCCACCTGTACACGACTTTGCTCGAAACCATGCTGGCGTTCGCCATCGGTACGGTGTCTGGTCTCGCGTGCGGACTATGGCTCGCGCTCAATCCGTTCCTCGCGGTCGTGTTCGATCCATTTATAAAGGCCATGAATTCCATGCCACGCCTGATCTTTGCGCCGATCTTCGCGCTCTGGTTTGGCCTCGGCATCTGGTCGAAGGTGGCGCTGGGCGTGACGCTCGTCTTCTTCGTGGTGTTCTTCAACGTCTTCCAGGGCGTGCGCGAGGTCAGCCCTGCGGTGTTGTCCAACACCCGCATGCTGGGCGCCAATGCACGTCAGCTGATGCGGCACGTCTATCTGCCTTCGGCGACGAGCTGGGTGTTCTCAAGCCTGCACAACGCGATTGGTATCGCGTTTGTCGGAAGCGTGGTCGGTGAGTATCTGGGCTCGGAGAAGGGCGTAGGGTATCTGATTCTGCTGGCTGAGGGCGTGTTCGACATCAACTCGGTGATCGCGGGCATTCTGGTGCTGACCTTGTTTGCACTGGTGCTCGATACAGCGGTATCCGTCGTCGAAGACTATCTGCTGCGCTGGCGCCCTGTCGCCGGGCAGACCGTTGCCGTGAGCGCATGAGTGTGCCGGCCGCGCTCGACAATCCAACATCAAGGAATCTATCTTGCAGACCAACGCAATCAACCTGAAGGATCGCATCGCTGTTGTGACCGGCGGCGCACAAGGCATCGGCCTGGAGGTCGGCCGCCGGCTGCTGGCCTCTGGCGCGCGCCTCGTGATCTGGGATATCAATGCCGCGGGCCTGGAGCGGGCCCGTACAGAACTGGGACACCCCGATGTTCACGTCGAGCGTGTTGATATCGCCGACTATGCGAGCGTCGAAGCTGCCGTCTCGGGTACGCTGAATGAGGCGGGACGCATCGATATCCTGATCAATAACGCGGCGATCGTTGGCCCTAATGCGACCTTGGCCGAGTATCCCGTCGACGTCTGGAAACAGGTGATCGACATCGACGTCAATGGCACCTTCCACTGTTGCCGCGCCGTGGTACCCGTGATGATCCGACAGAACTACGGCCGCATCGTGAATCTGGCTTCTGTCGCTGGCAAGGAAGGCAACCCCAACGCCGCGGCGTACAGCTCGGCGAAGGCTGCCGTGATTGCCATGACCAAGTCGCTTGGAAAGGAACTGGCGAGCCACGACATCGCGGTCAACTGCGTGACGCCCGCAGTGGCGCGTACGCCAGGCGCGATGGAGCAGTCGCCCGAGCATATCCGCTACATGCTGGGCAAGATTCCGCGTGGCCGTTTTCTCGAACTAGACGAAGCAGCCGCGATGATTGCCTGGCTTGTCAGTGAAGAGAATTCATTTACCACGGCCTCGGTTTTTGATCTGTCGGGTGGCCGCGCGACCTATTGAAGGGAACATAGAAAATGAAGCTATTGCGCTACGGTCCGCCCGGCGAAGAGAAGCCGGGACTGCTCGACGCCGATGGAAACTTGCGAGACTTGTCGGGCCATGTGGCCGACATCTCCGGCGACACGCTGCTGCCCGCGAGTCTGGCCCGCCTGAAAGCGCTCGACGTCACTTCGCTGCCGCGCGTGGAAGGCAATCCGCGCCTGGGTCCATGCGTGGGCGGTACGCGAAAATTCATCTGCATCGGGCTGAACTACTCCGACCATGCCGCCGAAACGGGCGCTGCGATACCGCCGGAGCCCATCGTCTTTATGAAGGCTGTCAGCGCGATCGTGGGTCCGGGCGATGCCATCGAGATCCCGCGCAACTCTCTCAAGACGGATTGGGAGGTGGAACTGGGTGTCGTGATCGGCAAGCCCGCGAAGTACGTGAGCGAGAGCAGTGCGATGGATCACGTGGCCGGCTACTGCGTGATCAATGACGTGTCCGAGCGCGCGTTTCAGGCGGAGCGCCAGGGGCAGTGGACCAAGGGTAAGTCGGCCGACACTTTCGGTCCAACAGGCCCGTGGCTGGTGACTTCAGACGAAGTGCGCGATCCGCAAGCACTGCCCATGTGGCTGGAGGTGAATGGCCACCGCTACCAGAACGGTAATACGGCCACCATGATTTACGGCGTGCGTTACCTTGTAGCCTACCTGTCGCAGTTCATGTCGCTGCAACCGGGCGATATCATATCCACCGGCACGCCGCCGGGCGTTGGGTTGGGGCAGAAGCCGCCCGTGTATCTGAAACCCGGTGACGTGGTGACACTCGGCATCGAGGGCCTGGGGCAGCAACGCCAGAACGTCGTACAGGGCTAAAGAGTCGCCGTCGAACCGATCTGGACAACAAGGAGACAACATCGTGCTAACGATCAGGCGCCTGCTGTTGCCGATATTAGCTGCCTGCCTCGCGCTGACGAGCCACTCGGGCGCGAGCGCTGCCCCGGCGCCAGCGCCGGAGAAACCAACACTTCACCTGGCCGCCGCTGGCGTTGGCTTTCCCTACTTACCCTTCGTCATTGCGCAAAGCCGGGGCTATTTCAAGCAGGCGGGGCTGGACGTCGACATTGGTGTATTTAGCGGCGGCGCGAAGGCGCTGCAGGCAATGTTGGGCGGCAGCGCCGACATGGTCGCGGGTGCTTATTCCAACACGATCACGATGGCGGTCAAGGGGCAGAAGTTGGTCTCGTTCGTGACCCTGGCTTCTTGCCCTGGCTGGGTGTTCGGTGTGACACGTGCCAGCCGTGACAAGGTCAAGACCTATGCGGATCTTAAGGGGATGCGCATCGGCGTGAGTTCGCCCGGTTCGAGCTTCCACATGGGCGTCAATTATCTGCTTAACAGGGCCGGCCTCAAAACGGGGGATGTCTCGATCATAGGCGTGGGTTCGTCTGCCGGTGCGATTGCAGCGGCACGCAGCGGGCAGATCGATGCATTGATGAGCAACGACCCGGTCGCGACCGTACTGCAGGGCAGCGGCGATCTTTTCCCTCTGGCCGTGATGCGCGACCCCGCCGCAACCCGTGCGACGCTGGGCGGCGACTACCCGGAAGCCTCTGTCTACACCACGAGGGAATTCGCGGCCAGGTATCCCAATACGGTGCAAGCCGTGACAAACGCTGTCCTCGAGGCCGAGCGCTGGATGGCGCACGCCACGCCTGAGCAGGTGGTCGAAGCAGTACCCGCCCAATATGCTCTCGCCGACAAGAATGTCTTCGCTCGAGCCTACGGCAACATGCAGAACTGCATTTCGCGCGATGGACTGATGACGGACGCCGCGGCGCACACCGTACGCGATGTGCTTGCCGCATTCGATCCCGACATCGGCAAGGCCTCGATTGACCTGAAAGCTACGTATGACAATCATTTCGTCGAAAATGCCAGCAAGCGGTGACTTGCACGGAGGTCAATGATGGAGAACGGCATCCATATCGTGGCTGAAGGGCTCAAGTTTCCCGAAGGACCCGTGGCGATGGCCGATGGCTCAATCGTGCTGGTCGAAATCGAGCGCGAGACCATCAGCCGCGTGACGCCCGACGGCACGGTCAGCGTATTGAAGGAGGTGGGTGGCGGGCCCAACGGGTTGGCCTTGGGCCCGGATGGAGCCTTCTACATCTGCAATAACGGTGGTTTCCTGTTCCGTACCATTGCCGGTCTGAATCGCACCAAACCAGGCGTACATCCGCGTTATACCAGCGGGCGCATCGAGCGTTTCGACCCACACACGGGGGATCTGAAGACTGTGTACGACCGCTGTGGTGAATACCCGCTATGCGGTCCCAACGACATCGTGTTTGACCACAACGGCGGCTTTTACTTCACCGACTTCGGCAAGAACCGGCTGCGCGAGCGCGATCATGCCGGCCTCTATTACGGGCGAGCCGACGGATCAATGATCGTCGAAGTAGCCTACCCGCTCACGACGGCGAACGGAGTTGGCCTGTCGCCTGACGATCGTGTCGTGTACGTGGCGGAAACCGAAACCGCGCGCTTATGGGCATTCGATCTCGAGGCGCCCGGCAGGGCCCGCAAGCATCCTTATCCGTCTCCGCATGGTGGTCGCCTGATTTGCGGGCTACCGGGCTACCAACGCTTTGACAGCCTGGCCGTGGACGCAGAAGGAAATATCTGCGTGGCAACGCTGGTCACGGGTTGCATCACGGTGGTGGCGCCTTCCGGTGAGGTACTGCGGCAAGTGACGGTGCCCGATGGCATGGTGACCAACATCTGCTTTGGTGGCGCCGACATGAAGACCGCTTACGTCACGCTGTCGGGCACGGGGCGCCTGGGGACCTTGAACTGGCCGCAAGCGGGGTTGAGACTGGCTCATTCCTGATGGCTACGTGCAAGCAAGTGCTTGAGGAACAGTTGGACCGGTGCGGGGAGCGTTTCGGCCTCGCGCACGCAGATCTTCCAGTGTCGTTCGGCCCAGACCTCGTCGAGCTGCACGGCGACGAGGGGCCCCGAGCTCACATAGCGGCGGGCATGATGTTCAGGCACCAGCCCTATGCCAAGCCGCGCTTCGACCATGCTGCGCACGGGTTCAAAACCATTTACCCGGATCGACAGCTTGAGCGGGTGGTCCAGGTCTGCTGCCGCGCGCAAGACGAGCGAATTCAGATAGCTACCAGCTTGTGGTCCCACCAGTGGGTACTGGGCCATCTCGCGAAATTTCACCTTGTCTGCATGGCTGAGTGGATGATCGGGCGGCATGATCACCACCAGCCGGTCACTGTGATAGGGAAATACCTGCAGGCCGGCGGTCACCGTCGTGCCGCCGAACACGCCAATGTCGGCTGTGTTCTCCGCGACTGCGCGGACCACGGCTGGGCTTAAACTTTCCTGCAGGTCGATGCGCAGTCCCGGGTGCAGTGCCAGGAAGTCGCGAATGTCGTTGGCAATGTACTGGACGATGGTCGAGAGGCTCGCATGTAGCCGGATCTGTCCACGCACGCCCTCGGCATGGTCGAGCAGTTCACTTTCCATTTGTTTGACATCGCGCAGCAGCACGCGGGCGTGCTGCAAGAGGGCGGTAGCCGCGATCGTCAACTCGAGCCCTTTGTTGCTCCGCACAAAGAGGGGGGTCTTGAGGGTGTCCTCAAGTTGAGACATACGCTTGCTGAGCGCAGAAGGCGCGATGTTTTCGGCTTCTGCCGCGCGGGCAATACTGCCGTGCTCGCAGACGGCAACGAATAGTTTCAGCGACTGGAAATCAAAACGCATTGAGTCTCCCGAGGCGCGGTCTTCTCGTCGCGCCGTACTTTCTCGTGGCGGAAAGAAAGTATGCACGGGGGCGGTCGCGAGTGCAAAAAAAACTCCTGTACGCGGGAGAGCGTTCTGCGCCGATCATAGATGTCGTGCTAGCGCTTCAGTTGGGGGCGACGGTATTGCCACGAGGTGAGGGCCATCCCCGACACCAGGTCGAGGCGGCCGGCTTGAACCCGGGGCCGCTTACCTCGGCGAGCCAGTCGAGTGCGACCCGAAGACCCTCACCCTTCGTGAGCCTCCGATGTGAGTACCGCAACGCCGTCAGCGGCCCGCACCCCTTGGCCCGCTGGCAGCACGAAGAGCGGATTGATTTCCGCTTCGACAATGCGTCCGTCAAGCTGCAGCGCCATTCGCGCAAACGCGACGATGGCGGTCACAAGGGCATCAATATCAGCGCGCGGCCGTCCACGATACCCATCGAGCAAAGGCCAGGTTTTCAGTTCGTGAATCATCCCGAGTGCGTCATCGCGGGACAGCGGTGCGTCGGCAGAGAGGAGTCGCATCGTCGTGTCCTTGAACAATTCTGCGGTGACGCCGCCCATGCCCAGCAGCAACGCTGTGCCCAACGGGTCTCGATGAAGGCCGAGAATCAGTTCCGTTCCACCGGCCACCATTTCCTGAACGAGAAACGCATTCGCGGATAAGCCAGTTGCGGTTTCAACGTCGTCCCGCATGCGGTTCAGGCGCGCGCCGATGCTGTCAGCCGTGACGCCAACCGCTACGCCGCCGACATCGCTCTTGTGGGTGATCGTGTTCGACAGCAGTTTGAGCACGACCTTGTTACCCAACTCGCGAGCGGCGCTCTCGGCTTCATGCGCGTTCGTAACGACACGCTCGCGTACCGCTGTCACACCAAAGCGGGCAAAAAGCTCTTTCGCCTGCGCTTCGTTGAGTGATCCGGCGGGCAGATCGTTTACGTTGACTTCTGATTCAGCGTGTCGTTCGGCCACACTTACGGGGCATTGCATGGACTTGCCGTGCTGCCACATCGCCGCAAGTGCGCTCGTCACGCTTTCGGGCGAAGGGAAGGCCGGCACTCCCTGCTCGTTAAGCAACCGCATGATCTCCGGGGCGTGAGGGCTCACAAATGCCATCACGGGTTTGTCACTACCGGGCAACGAATCGCGGATTGCGCCGGCCATCAGGTCAGGCATCGCGAGGCCCGACGATCCAATGATAACCACGACCGCATCGTAAGCCGGACTGTCGAGTAGCGTGCCAATCGCGCCGCGCAGGAGAGCCGGTTGCAGACCAGCAAGTGTCACATCGATCGGATTGCGGTCGAGCACCGCATGGTCGCCGGTCTGGAGCGCGCGCAGCTTCGCGGCCGTCACCTCGTCAGGAGGCGGGGTGTCGAAGTTCGCCATGCCCAGGCTATCGGTGACGAGCGTGCCGGCACCGCCGGTCGAGGTCAGAATCGCCACCCTTCGCCCGGAGAGCTTGCGGCGCGTCGCGAGTGCATGAGGAATATCGAGCAAGTCGGAGAACGTCTGGGCGCGAATCACGCCGACCATGCTGAAAAGCGCGTCGTACATGCGGTCGGAACCTGCCAGCGCGCCCGTATGCGAGACCGCCGAGCGCGCGCCTGATTCGGAGCGCCCGATCTTGAAGACCACGACCGGCTTGCCTGCTGCCGCCGCCCTTAGCGCCGCGCGCCGGAACCGGTCCGGATGACGCAGCCCTTCCATGTAGAGCGCGATAACGGAAGTCGAATCATCGTCAACCAGATAATCGACAAAGTCCGCCATGTCGAGATCTGCTTCATTGCTCGTCGACACCAGCTTTGACAGGCCAATGCCGCGCGCCGCCGCGCGCGACAACAGCGAGCCAAGAATCCCGCCGCTTTGTGAAATCACGCCGATCCCGCCGACCGTGAAAGCGTCGGTCTCCAGCGCCCCGCTTGCCGACAGCGTGATGCGATCGGTGAGATTGACGAGTCCGATCGTATTGGGGCCGAGCAAGCGCATGGATCCTGCTGCCTCGATCAATTGCGCCTGACGCCTCGCACCTTCCTCGCCAATTTCCGCATAGCCGCTCGCCAGCACGATTGCAGCGCTCGTCCCGCGGCTTGCCAGATCCCGCACCGCAATGTGGGCGCGCTCAGCGCCGAGCAGGACGATACCGACATCGGGCGCATGCGGCAACGACGCTACGTCGGGATAGCAGGGCAAGCCGTCGATCGAGTCGTAGCGCGGGTTGACAGGGTAGATGTCGCCGTCGAATCCGTGCTTCCTGAGGTAAGCCACCGGGCGGCCTGAAGTCTTGGCTGCGTCCGCCGATGCGCCGATCACTGCTACGCTCGTCGGGCGCATCAACTTTGAAATTGCGTTCATGTCGATCTCCTTCGTGCTCACCGGGCTTTGTTCAGGAATGCGAGCACCGAGTCGCGATGTTCACTGCTTGTGTAGCAGACAGCCTGTGCCTGGCTGCCTTGTGCAAACACCTGATGCGCGGACAGCTCGTAGCTCTGATTGAGGATGCTCTTGCCAAGCGCGAGTGCCGTGGCCGAACCCTGGCTCAATTCGGCGGCCCAGGTGTGGGCGTCGGCAATGAGCGAATCAGGCTCGCTCAGGCGATCCGCGATCCCGATTTCCAGCGCTTCCTTCGCATCCACCTTGCGCCCGCTGAAGATCAGTTCCTTCGCCCGCGCGAGGCCGACCCGTCGCGGCAAGAAGTACATGCCGCCACCATCGGGAATCAGCCCGCGTTTGATGTAGCTCCACGTGAAGCTCGCCTCGTGCGACGCGAGGATAAAGTCACAGGAGAGCGCCATATCGGCACCCAGGCCCGCCGCTGCGCCGTTGACTGCCGCGATGGTCGGTTTGGGCATCGAGTAAAGCAGATTGACCGTGTGATGAACGATCTGCTGACGTGACCAGCCATTGAACGCAACCTCGCCCGCTGGGGCTTCCATGCGCTGCGCCATACCGCTGACGTCACCGCCAGCGCAAAACCCCTTACCGTTGCCGGTCAACACCACGGCGCGTACCTCCCGGTCGCGCGACACAGTCTCCAGCGCCGCGATCAGTTCGGCGCGCATTTCGTTGGTGATGGCGTTACGCTTTTCAGGACGATTCAGCGCGATCGTGGCGATCTGCGAGTCGATAGTGAGTTGAATAGTGGATGTGGTCATGCGTGTCTCGATGGTTGAATTGGAGTCGACCGAGAAGGTCGATCTGCTGATGCAGCTTAGCCCCACCTGCCATCCCAGGACACCCCGTCAATTCCACTCTGTGGAACGGAGCGTATTTCATCCGAGGGATCGAGCAATTCCACTGCATGGAATTGGAAGATTGTCATCGCGCGTTCGGCGCCGATAATGGATTCCAACGCAGGACACTGGCCATGACTAACCTGCGGCCCAATACAAGTCTGGAGACATGATGCACGCAGCCCGTTCCAATCCAATCGACGTCAGCGCCGTCGCGCAACCACAGGCAGAGGCCGTCTACCGGAAAGTCACCTGGCGGCTGCTGCCGTTCCTCTTTATCTGTTACGTCTTCGCTTATCTGGATCGCGCCAATATCGGCTTTGCGCATCTGCAGTTCTCGCGCGACATCGGTCTTTCCGACGCCGCATTCGGTTTGGGCGTAGGCCTCTTCTACGTCGGTTACATGCTCTTTGAAGTACCGAGCAACTTGTGGCTCGCGCGAGTCGGCGTGAGAAAAACGCTCATGCGGATCATGGCGTTATGGGGCATCGTTTCGGCGGGCACCGCGTTCGTGCAAACGCCGGCGCAGTTTTACATCGCGCGGGTGTTGCTGGGCGCAGCGGAAGCAGGATTTTTTCCCGGCGTGATTCTCTACTTCACCTACTGGTTTCCGGCCGCGCGCCGGGCGCGGGTCACGTCCATCTTCATGACGGCGATCTGTGTATCCGGCATTATCAGTGGGCCGGTGTCGGGATGGATTCTCAATAGCATGTCGGGCTTGCTTGGCTACAACGGCTGGCAATGGCTGTTCCTTCTCGAAGGACTTCCGTCCGTGATCGCCGGTGTCTTTGCCTATGTCTATCTGACGGACCGGCCCGAGCAGGCAACCTGGCTCACGGACGACGAGAAGACCCTCCTTCTGGCAGAGCTCAACCGCGATGCGCAAACGAAGGCTGCACGCGCTCATGGTTCGATCTGGGTTGCGTTGAAGGAGCCGAAGTTCTATTTCCTGACGTTCGCCTATTTCAGCGTGCCGTGGGCGAGCATCGTCGTGCATATCTGGGCGCCGAGCGTAATCCAGAAAAGCGGTGTGTCGAACTACTGGCACATTGGGCTTCTTTCCGCGATTCCTTATGTGGTCGGCGCAGTGGTGATGTATCTGCTCGGCCGGAACTCGGATCGTATGCTGGAGAGGCGGTGGCACTTCATGGCAAGCGCATTGATGGCCGCGCTGGGCGTCGTGCTTCTGCCGGCGGCGGCGAATCACGCAGCGATTCTGGTGGCACTGCTTTGCGTTGCGACTGCAGGTTATCTGGGCATGCTGTCGCTGTTCTGGACAATGCCACCCGCGTATCTGTCGAGCTCGGTCGCCGCAAGCGGCATTGGCCTCATTAGCAGCCTCGGGCAGTTTGGCGGGATTTCTGCGCCCTCGGTGATCGGTTACGCATCGACGCACTTTGGTAGCAGCGCCGTGGGCCTCTATGCCGTTGCAGTCGTCTCCGTTCTTGGCGGTCTTGCAGTGGTACTGGGTATTCCAGCGCGCGCGATCAGTGAACGCCGGGAATGAAGGAGACGCTGGCTGTCTTCAGCCTTCCTGGCGCGCGCATGCGGCTGTAATGTCGTCGCGTAGACGCAGCAGGGGCGCCCCGAGCTCGCTGACAACGCTGTCTTTTGACGCCGCTGTGCGGACGCTAAAGTTGAGCACCAGCAAACGATGACCGGGAATGGCGAGCGGCGTCGCGAGTGCGATCACTTCCGGCTGCCAGCTTGTAGCGCAGAAGCCGCTTCGGCGCACCTCATCTACCGCATCAGTGATTTCGCGCGCGAGGCGCTCCCAGCCGCTGCGCTTGCCAGGTCAAGCTCGATGAGCTCGATACTCCCGCCACCTGCTGCCGCTTCTCTCTGCACGCCGCTGATTGCTCGTTCCGCTTTACTCAAATCGCGCGCTGCTCCGACGACGGTCGCGCCGCGGGCAGCGAGGGCTCTTGCCGTCTCCACGCCAAGCCCGGCAGATACGCCTGTCACCAGAATTCGTTTTCCGTGAAGCTTGATGCCAGACAGTACGTCGTCGGTTGTTGATGTCGCACCAAAATGTTCGCTCATGTCATCTCTCCGTCACTGTAAGATTGACGCCACCCTGCCATCCGATAAAGCGGAGACATCCTCCGTTTCATACATAATAAACGGAGTATCTCTCCGTTTGCAAGTGCCGATTCGCCCATGACTGATTCCATACCGAAAGAACGGAAACCGAGAGCGGACGCTCAGCGCAATCGCGAGCGCATCCTTGAGGTTGCAAAGGAGGCTTTCTCACACGAAGGCAGCGATATCAGCCTGGATGATGTCGCCCGCCAGGCCGGCGTTGGTCCAGGAACGCTGTATCGCCATTTCCCCACGCGCGAAGCTTTGCTGGAGAGCGTTTATCGCGCGGAGGTCGAGCGGCTCGCGCAAGAGCAGCTCCGCCTGACAGACGAGTTGCCTGCACTCGACGCTCTCAGAGAATGGATGCTGCTGTTCGTCGATTACATTGCGACAAAGAAGATCATTGCGCCTGCGCTGAATTCGATAGTGGGCGGGGCGTCGTCCGAACTGTTCGAGTGCTCGGGAAAACAAATCAAGGCTGCAATCCGGACGCTGGTTGACCGAGCGGTTGAGAGTGGAGATGTCCGTGCAGATCTCGAGCCACTGGACCTTCTGCGCGCACTGGTTGGAGTATCGAACGTAGCTTCGGCTCCAGACTGGCAACAAAGTGCCAGGCGACTGGTGGGCATACTATTGCTCGGATCCAAACCGATCGACGGATAGGCGCTGTCCTTGTCAGAACTCCGAACGAACACCTGTTTCGGCAGGATTGCCGGTGGCCGGGCAGCGTCGGGGAACGGTGCGGCGCCGGCACTAGCGTATATCCGGGAACGTCCCGTCCATCAAACCAGAACGTGACCGCTGTCGACAACGATGACCGGTAAAGTCAAGCGACTCGCCGCGCGTGCCAGGAGGTAGTCGTTTCAACGCCCCCGCGACGCCCCGGCTCTGCCTGAGAGAAATGCTGGGGGGGGCTGTTTTCCATTTCGGAGGAAAGATGCTGCGGGGGATCTTGCAGTGAATTCCCTGGCGGGCATCGACCACCTGCGTGACGGAGAAGTCCGCGGCGACGCTCATTAGCGAATAGGCGTAGTCGCGTGAGAGGCCTTGCTGTTCCGTAAGCAGCAGCAACATGCCGCGTGAAGCGTTTTTGGTCGCGACGTCGAGGTCTTCGTCGAAGCCGTGGACGATCCAGTAGTCCGACGTTTCCGGCCGCGGCGAGGGAAATCTGAAGTCACGCCGCAGCACGATCTGGAACATCACATTGAGCGACGCCTCGATCGCGGTGCCGCTGATTTCGCCATCGCCTTGCGATACATGCGGGTCGCCGATCGAGAACAATCCGCCGTCCACGGCGACCGGGTAGTACATGCTGGAGCCCGTGCCGATGCGCCAGTTATCGATATTGCCGCCGTGCGCGCCCGGCGGCACGGTGCTCACGCGACCTGCCACGTCAGGCGCGACGCCTGCCGTGCCCAGATGACGGCGCACCGGTACGCGAATGCCTTCGAGCGCGGGTTCGCGGCAGCGGTCGCGGATCTCCGAGCGTTTGCCCGGCACGAGATATTTGCCGGGATAGTCATACGCATACAGCGCGTGAGCCGTGTTCGATGCCTGATCGAGTTCGTAGATAGTGACGCGTTCCTTCTCGAAGTCAGTGAACAGATGGCCCCAATGCGCGGCGAGATTCGAACCGTAGTTGAAGCGCGGAATCATTTGCAGATTGATCGGCTCTGGTGCAAATGGCGGAGCTTGTCGAGGAAATCTGTTTTGATAGGATGCCTCATTGATCCGAGAGGAGCACATTCCAAACCACAGGCACAGTGATGTCCTCGAGGCGAAGTTGGGTGAGGCTAAATTGTCCTTTGCGAAGGCGATGCATCAATTCAACACCCGCCAGCGTGATCGCGGCGTTCCTGAATTGCTTGGAACTACGCATGACGCTCGTGCGTGACTTGATGTTGACAATGCCTGACTTCTCAGTGACGAAATCCAATTCAGCAGCCCCCAAAAAGAAATTTTCAAATGTACTTGACGGGGTGGTGGCTGATCTTCATAATTCGCCTCCCGTTAGATGACGGACGCGAAGAAAGCAGAGCTCTCCAAGCGAATGATCTTTAAAAATTAACAGCCGATAAGTGTGGGCGCTTGATGCGCGATGCGGGCCGGATTCTTCGGAATCTGGCGCAAAGCAG
>NZ_JARESQ010000039.1:0-5701 GCF_046028085.1 Paraburkholderia sp. RL17-380-BIE-A | reverse complement strand
CTTCGAGACCGGCCAGTTCTTTCATCACGAACAGCATGTCCTTGATGGGTGCGCTATACATCTCCGTCTCCTTGATATGGGTATGCGAACGAGAGGCGTGCCATGCGAAACCCGCAATTCGGGCATGGACGGCAGCTCGGATGACCCATCCTACTGCCTCGCGTACGTACGCCCGATGGCGAAATCTGCCGTTTCATTGACAAAAGCTGCCGTTTTTCCGTCGGCACAAAGCGTGGACCTGGCCGGGAGATGATTGGCCGATTATGTCAATGAATCGGCCAAGCTTGCTAATGCTCAGGGAAGCGGGCGAATCTAGAATAGACTGAACATGCAGCCTGACGCTGCCCTCAGCGATGTTTGCGACTGGACTGACTGGCCATATTTGTCATGTCGGGCGTACGACACCTTCCAAAGCATCGCGAGTGAAGACCCTACCGGAGACAAGCCCATGGACCTGTTTGGCCAGATGATGTACGCGCCGTTATTGTTGTCCTCGTTGCTCCAGCAGGCCGCGCGGCACTCCAGTAAGGTCGAGATCGTGTCGCGCCGTGTCGAGGGTGATATCCACCGCTACACCTATCGCGATTGCCATATCCGCTCAATGCAGCTCGCGAATGCGCTGACAGCGTACGGGATCCAACCCGGCGACCGGATCGGCACGCTCGCGTGGAACGGGTATCGCCACATGGAAATGTACTATGGCGTATCCGGCATTGGCGCGGTTTGTCATACCATCAATCCGCGGCTTTTCGCTGAGCAGATCGCCTATATCGTCAACCACGCGCAAGACCGGTTCATCTGTTTCGACATGTCGTTTGCACCGCTTGTCGAGCAGATTGCCCACCAATGTCCGCTTGTCGAGAAGTGGATCATGTTGTGCGACGAGTCGGCATTGCCGGAAACATTCGCCGTGCCATTGGAGAGCTATGAAACGTTGATTGCCGGTCAGCCTCAGTCGTTCGACTGGCCGCGCTTCGACGAGCAGCGCGCAGCGGTTTTGTGCTACACGTCCGGGACGACCGGCAATCCGAAAGGCGTGCTGTATTCCCATCGCTCGCTCAGTCTGATGGCCTATGGGTCGGCGTTGCCGGATACGCTGTGTCTGTCCGCGACGGATACGGTTGCGCCCGTCGTGCCGATGTTCCATGTCAATGCGTGGGGGTTGCCGTTTTCGGCGCCGCTCGTGGGCGCCAAGCTGGTGCTCCCCGGGCCGAAGCTCGACGGCGAGTCGCTGTGGACGCTGTTCGAGCAGGAAGGCGTCACCTTCTCGGCCGGCGTGCCGACCATCTGGCTCGGCCTCGTCGACTACATGCGCCGTGCGGGCAAGCACAGCACGCACTTCAAGCGTGCGATCGTCGGGGGATCGGCATGCCCGCCGCAACTCGCTTCGTCGTTGCGCGAGCTTGGCATCAAAGCCGTGCACGCGTGGGGTATGACGGAACTGTCGCCGCTCGGCACCGTATGCTCGCCGTCGCATGGCTACGAGGAGAAGTCCGCTGAGGAGCAGAAGTGCATCGATGCCAAACAGGGGCGCGCCGTGCCCGGCATCGATCTGAAGATCGTCGGTTCGGGCAGCGTGGAGTTGCCGTGGGACGGCAAATCGGCGGGCGATCTGATGGCGCGTGGCCACTGGGTGCTGGATCGTTACTACGGCGTCGAGCAAACGGCGCTGGAAGACGGCTGGTTCTCAACGGGCGACGTTGCAACGATCGATTCCGATGGCTATATGCAGATCACGGATCGAAGCAAGGACGTCATCAAATCCGGCGGCGAATGGATTTCATCGATCGAACTCGAACATGTCGCAATGTCTCATCCCGAGATCGAATCAGCGGCTTGCATTGGGTGCGAGCACCCGAAATGGGACGAGCGTCCGCTGTTGATTGCGGTAAGGCGTGCTGGCAGCACATTGAGCGCGCAGGAATTGTTGGCGTTTTACGATGGTAAGGTCGCCAAGTGGTGGATTCCAGATGATGTGGTTTTCGTTCCGGAGATGCCGCTGACCGCGACGGGAAAGCTCCAGAAACTGGTTCTCAAGCAGCGATTTGGCAAGCATCTCGTCGATGCAGCGAAGCCCTAGGCGTAGGCTCGAGCGCAAATCACTCAAATCATCTTGCGGTAGGCCTGCGGCGTACTGCCCGTCCAGTGGCGGAACGCGCGGTGAAAGGCGGTCGGATCGTCAAAACCCACTTCGTAGGCAATCACGCCGATGGCATCGGCCGAACGCGTGAGACGCTGGACAGCAATGTCGCGGCGCAGTTCGTCTTTGATTGCCTGGAAGGTCGTACCTTCAATCGAGAGGCGGCGGCACAGCGTTCTCACTGAGTAGTGCAGACCCTGTGCGACGACTCCGATTGTGGGAATCTCGGGCAGGCAACCCGCAATGTATTGGCGCACCTGGTGACAAACCATCTGCTCAGCAAACGACACGAAGATCCAGTCTTCCGGCGCGCGCGCCAGAAACTTCTTCAGATCGGACTTGTGTTGCCGGATGGCCATGTCGAGATATCTGGCGTCGAACGACATGCAGGTCTGAGTGCAAGCGAAATGCACCGGTCCGGGAAACAGGTAAAGGTAGTCGGTCTCCCGCGATGGCCGCGGGAAATCGAACTCCACCTTGACCAGAGGGATTTTCTGCCCGATTAGCCAGGACGCCACACCGTGCACGAGCTTTAACATCAGCTCCTGGCCAAGCGCATTCTGAGACCTGTTTGCCTCGTTCGCGATGAGTTCGATCCTGCAGAGCGACTCGTCGCGTTGCGACTTCACGGTGAAGTCGTCGAGAATCAGGTGGAAGAACTGCCCGAACCGATGCATCGCGACATCCAGCCGAGGCGCGTCGAGCAGGCTAAGGCACAGATACTTGAGCGTGCCATTGCGCAATGGCCGGCTGAAAATGCCAGGCATTTCATCGTCATATTCGGCCGCAAGCAACCGATAGAGTGTTGAGAACTGCTCCTGCGTAACGCGCGCTCCCGGTCTGTGCAGCAATGCATGCGGGATGCCGGATCGTTCAGCCAGCCTCTCAATCGCCATGGGGTCTGCGCCGGCTAGAAAGCCGTTGACCAAAGACATTGAGACGGTAGCTGAGAGCGAGTTCAAGGGGGCGGTACAGTTGTGCGCAACTGCTCGATGTTATGCGTGGCTTATTTTGTCATAGGTCGGGGCCGAATGCGAATGGGCGATAGGCGAGGCGCGCAAACGTACGCCTCGCGGGCGGAAACGGCTGAAAACAGCTGTCACATGATCTGCCAGCCGCCGCGCTTGCTTAGTTACCGGGTTGGAATACCTTCAGTCGATTGTCGACGCGCTGCACACCGGCGACGCTCTGCGCAACGGTAACGGCGCGAGCGATCTGCTTGTCATCCGGCGCACTGCCGACCAGCGTCACCACACCGTCTTTCGCAAGAATCGAAATTCCCGACGAGTTAAGCCCCTTCGATGCAGTCAGCGCGTGCCGAACGTTCTTCTGCACCAGGTGATTCTGCGCGCGACGCGCTTTCGGGCCGGATTGGGGCGCAGCTTGGGGTGCAGCCACGGGCGCGGACGACGCTATATCGTCGGACGCTGCGGTCTGTGCCAGCGCCGAAACCGAGATGATGGATGCGACACACAATGTGATCGTCTGAACGACTGCTGATTTCAGAAAAACTCCAAGAGAGCTTTGCTGGGTAAATATCGACCGCGCTTTTGAGGGGGGCGCGCTTTCGTAGAAATTTGCCATCACATCATCGATATGCAGGGCGGAGCGCCGCACCTGGCAATCGCCATTCTATGGGGATGACTACCCTGTATTCGTCGATGTCGCAGGAAGAGACTGTTGTCGAAACGGTGAGTAAATCGAGCGCTTTCGAAGCGCGTATAGAAGTGACCAGTTTGTCTGGAAGCGTTCTGTTTCGAATCGGGCCTTGGCGCTCCGCGCAGCGCATTCGGTTCAGCGCAATAGCCCACGCGTGTAGTACAGGCTAATTCTGTAAAGGTGTTTTCGAGGTTGTCGCGTATATCGGGAGTGAGGACGCGTTTAATATGCCGTCGCGCCTAACCGGGAAGCATTATTTCCGGTCTGCTGCGAGAGCTTCGATAACGCAATTGCAAAAGCATTGCGCGAGATCAATAACACGGGCCTCGCCTACACCACCATCTCGAGATTCGATGAAAACTGCTGTTGCGTCCCGGTAGTCAACTGTATTGGATGCGCGTTGGCCGGCCGGGCCGGTCATCGAGAGAAGTAGCACGGGGTACTGTTCAATGATGCACGTCGTTCTGTCCGCTTTCCGGTGGCCACTGGTTGTGCTGTGTTTCATGGCCACGCTATACGCGGTCGTCGCAGCGCTCGCGACACCGTTTCTACGCGCGAGCCGGTCGGGCAGAAACCGATTTCAGCAATACGGGGCAATGGTCGACGGCGTCAGCGTATTGAAACCTTTGTGCGGGGCTGAGCCGAGGTTATACGAGAATCTCGCCACGTTCTGCGAGCAGACGCATTCCCACTTCCAGATCCTGTTCGGCGTGTCCTCGCCCGACGATGCCGCAATTCCGGTTGTGAGACGTTTGCAGGCTGCGTATCCGGACCGCGACATTGAACTCGCAATCGATTCCCGGGTGCATGGCTGCAATCTGAAGGTGAGTAATCTCATCAACATGGTTGAGCGGTCCAAGTACGACATCATCGTGATCGCCGACAGCGATATCGCAGTCAACTCCGACTATTTGCGTACTGTCTCCGCGCCGTTGGCCGATGCCGGAGTCGGCGTGGTGACGTGTCTTTACGTCGCGCAGAGTGTGGGTGGCTTCTGGCCTCGCCTGGGCGCGCTCTTCATCAACGAGTGGTTTGCGCCTTCTGTGCGGGTGGCGCACGCGGTTGGCTCCCGCCGGTTTGGCTTTGGCGCGACCCTCGCATTGCGACGCACGACGCTTGAGCGCATCGGCGGCTTCGCCGTGCTGAAAGATTGCCTGGCCGACGACTACTGGCTCGCGGAGCACGTCCGTAACCTTGGACTCCGCACGGTGCTGTCACCTGTGATGGTCGCTACGGACGTCATTGAACCGACATTCGCGACCCTGTGGCTGAGGGAAACCCGCTGGTTGCGTACGATCCGGTCAGTGAATCAGTCGGGGTTCGCGTCGCTCATCATCACGTTTGCCACACCTTGGATTGTGGCCGGTGCATGGCTGGCGTTAGATTTTCGTTCGGGCGAGCTAGCAAGCGCGCATCCCTGGGGAGCAACGGCGCTGGCGGTGAATTCGGCCATAGGCGTGGCCGCGCGAATAGTGCTCCACGCGCGTGGCGCGCGTGATTCACATTCGTTCTGGCGAGATCTGCCACTCGTGCCGCTGCGTGATACGTTGCTGGCGTTGCAATGGCTTGCGGGAGCGTTCGGTTCTCACGTTGTGTGGCGCGGAGCGCGCGTGCCGGTCGCACCGTCCAGCAACCCGATCAATCCTTCCGTATAAACGCGCCGGATTCCACTGAAGCATCCGATGGACTTTGAAATGACATACAGTTCGCTCGCGCAACGCGAAATTTTCCCTATAGAACACAAGTTGCCGGAGCAATCATGAAAGCGCTTTTTTTGCAGGCGCCGTCGTACGACGGCTTCGATGGTGGCGCGGGTTCGCGCTATCAGGCCAAACGCGAAGTCCGCTCGTTCTGGTATCCGACGTGGCTTGCGCAGCCCGCGGCACTCGTGCCCGATAGCCG
>NZ_JARESQ010000038.1:0-7800 GCF_046028085.1 Paraburkholderia sp. RL17-380-BIE-A | reverse complement strand
TGTGTTTCCTAGGTCTACCGCAGCCGTTCGAATCTAATCCAGTTTGACGACCTGCGATGCGCCCCGGCCATCATTGGACACGACGCGTCGAACGCGGTGATCGTCGAGTCGCACTAAGGCCTCAGGCCGTCGTTCATCGCGTCGACATGCACTTACCGACTTTCTGTGACTTGCACCATGGCACCGTCCGCTTCTCGCACTTCGATACGAACGTCTCTTCCAGGCACCGCAGCCAGAAATGCGACTGAGCCGTTAGCTTCGATCACGTCATAAAACCTGACACACTCGGCTCCGATTTGTGTGGAAAATCGCGCCCTTAATGACCCGTCTGCATTGGCCATATAAGCCCGATTCGCCGAAGGGTCGTATGGCCCTTCAATGACTGCGATACCGCTCGCGTCACCAAGAAGTCGTCCACTCACGCCCGCCTGACTGTGAATGGTGTGTTGAACGCCGCCCGACTGCCACGTAAGGCCAACAGGCGCCAATTCCGCAACGCTCAATCGCTGAGGATTATTGACCTTGTCGTAACCGGGGCGGCGGTCGACGATCCGAAGGTCCGCGATCTTTTCTAATCTACTCATTGAATAGGTCTCGGCGCTCCGATCAAAGCCAGCATTTCCCCGCTGTATTGCAAGCAGGGCACGCGACTGGATCCCCCTTAGTGGGCAACGTTTTTATCGCTCAATTGAATGGTGGTTGACACGGTCTGAACGACGCCGCTAGCTGTCGTCCTGTCACCATTCAAAATTAGAAATCGTTTCATGATGTCTCTGGGGCTTGAGATTTCTCGGGTGTTCATTCCTATTTGGTGAGCCGCTACGTCACCCGCCTACTCTTCCTTCGAGTCGGTGTACGCGACACTAGTCGTGACAACCATTGAGCGCAGATCGGCCCGTACCGTATGCGTTACCCAGTTGAAGACAAAAGTATCCGAGCCGATCATAGAAGACACGCAAGGCTGTTGCGCTTCCGAAACGACCATTTTCGAGAGCGTCTTCCTTTCCTTCACAAGGTCGTCTTCAGTCGCTGACCAGTCGGTTTTCTTGGCGACGCCGTCTACCCATAAGAAGTCGATCATTGCAAGCTTCTTGTTGCAATAGCAAGCCGCCACATCAAAGGTTTTCCCCCAAACCGTCACGTTCTTGATGCCTTAGTTTTCCCACTCGCCGTACTTCGCCAGTTCCGTTGCCCCGATCAACGGCCGGTCGTCAGGCGAAGGCCCGCCATGAAACAGGTTCGTAGATGCATCAATGGTCAGCGTGCCCGTGGAAAAATCAAACATGGCCGTCTACGAGCGACTGCCGCCGTCGACGTATGCTGCATCGAGGAATCATTCGACGCGTTCCTAGATACCGACGATCACATCGTCTTAGACCGAACTCACTGAATATCTATCTACGGCCGCGTATGTCTGATCGTAATGCTTGAGTCCCCTGAACGCTGATCGTACGAAGCACTCACAATGCCCCAGGCAAAGCGCTGTCCGTTGGCAATTCCTTGCTGTGTGAGAAGATCCACAAGAGATTGCAACCGCTTCTGTTCCTCGGCTTTGCTCCAACTCCCCCAACCTGTCACCGGGCTTGAGTCAGAGACATACAGTGAAATCGAATCAAGGAGACCGGACTGAAAGTACAACGTCGATATGTACTTATGGTTGTCGCATATTGACTCTATCTTGTACGTCACGAAAGGGCCATTCTCGAGCACCTTCGTGTGAGGCTGATACATGGCGGAGGCCAGGAATTCTTGCAATGTCAGCGTCGACGGAATGACACTTTGACAGACCGTCAGGGTACCGTTCGTTGTATCGATGTTCATGGTTTAGTCAATGGGACACTGTAGAGCGGTTTCAGGTTGGACAAGCCCTCGTCGGGAATGAAGTACTGCTGTGCGTTGCCAGGACCATGCTGTGGGTTTGCCAGCGCCTTGGCACCTGCCGCGGGCGTATCCGCAGTGAGTTCGCACACGGTCATTCCCGGTCGGAATCCCTTTTCCGGGTGCGGCGCGACCTGCAGGGCACCGAACATTGTTGATTTCGACCCTTGACTTCCGTCTACTGCATCTAGCGTTGTCACAAAGTTACTCGTACCTGGTGCACCATGCGCAACTAGCGTGCCTTTCGGGAGGACTGTGTCCGTCCATGCATCTACGCCGGGATAGTTGCCTTTGCCTTGCCAGCCGGCGGCCATCATGCTGGGGATATCGGTCGTGCCTTCCAACCCAAGAGGGTCAGTCCAACTGACGGGATTTCTGCCGTAGGCGTAAACGTTGATCCCACCATCGAGACCGATTGGGTCTTTGCTGACGAAACGCCCTATATCTGGATCGTAGTAGCGATGCCGGTTATACGCCAGCCTAGTCTCTTCATCAAACTGTTGTCCCTGAAAACGGAGGGGGTTATGCGGTGTGACGCCCGTCACGCGCGAAGCACGCGCGATCACTTCGCGGGCCTCGCCCATTGCCCTGTACGTAGCGTCCCAGACAACATCTCCCTCGTCGTCAGTCAGAATATGCGGTGTTCCGATCTGATCGCAATGGTAGTAAAACATCTGCGCATTCGAGACCGGCTCGTGGATGCGTTGCAGCGGATCGTCCTCCGGTGTGTAGCGATGGTCCTCGCCGCGCACTGGTGTGGGCATGCCCGATACCGGTTCGCCAACGTATTGGGCTAACGGCACGAACGATCCGGCTTCGTATAAAAAGTGCGTGCTTCGGTCTTCGTCGCTTTCATACGCCAGCGCATTGCCACTCCAGCCGAAAGTGACGCGCTTACCTCCAACCTCCCGGGCTATCCGACGACCAAATGCATCGTAGTAATACCGCGCTTCGGCGTGCTGCGTCACGCTTTCGGTTCGGGCGCTGATCAGCCGGTTGAACGCATCCCATTCGAAGTGCTGAACCGATCCCGGTGATCGTTTTTCAATCAGGTTGCCGCGCTCGTCATAGGCAAAGTGAATGCCCGCATAGCTCTTGAGAAGATTGCCAAGCACCTTTGGCATTTCTGGCGGCAACGTATTTTCCGGGCGCAATGGGCTTGGCGGCATCCGGCTTCGGGCATGCTCAGGACTGCCCGCATCGAGCAGATTGCTCGCAGGATCAAACGAGAAACGTTCCGTGCCACCCGGACCAATCGATTCGACCAGCCGGCCGAGCGGATCATAGCGATAATCCGTCAGGCCCTTACGGCTATCCTCAATGTGTGAGAGCTGGCCGGCCGCATCGTAACGATACATGCGTGCAGCAAGCGGCGCCGGCGCGTTGCCGCGCTGGATGGTTTGCCGCAGCATCCGTCCCGCCGAATCGTAGTCCGTGCGCTGAACAATCTTGTTGGGGAACGTGCGCCGAATTTCGCGGTGAAGATCATCACGCTCAATCTGAAGACGTTCATCACCATCGAGCGCCATGCCGTGAACGTGGCCGGAGCCGTAGGTCAGCCAGTCGATCGCGTGACCATCCGGTCGCACCGTTCGAACCCGCATACCCAGCTCGTCGTAGGCGTGGTGCCACACGTAGCTACGCTGCACACCGAACAGATTGTAGGCATGATGCTCGCGTACCAGGTTGCCCGTCGCATCGAAGAAATGCTGTACGCGACTATAGGCGTTCTGGGCATCGATCAATCGCCCCATTGCGTCGTAGGCGAATCGTTCCTCAGCCTCGCCGCTGGCGCGGCGCGTCAGCCGGCCACCTCGATCGAAGTCCACATGCGTTTTCTGTCCGCCTTCCTCGATCGCGCATAACCGACCGCTTTCCGCGTCATAGTCGTAACGAGTCAGCATCCCGTCGAAACCGATCGATTCGAGCAGGTGGCCGGCGGGATCGTACTTGAACTGATAGGTAGCCTGGTTCTGATCGGTCAGCCGAACCAGACGGTCCTGCCGGTCGTAACCATAGCTCAGAGAATGGCCCATTGGATCGATTCGGCTGGCGATCCGCCCAGCGCCGTCATAGCTGTACTGAGTGGTGCGCGCCAGCGGGTCGGTTCTCGTCAGCAAGCGCCCCTCGGCGTCGAACTGAATGCGTTCGATCCCGGCCGGACTCTGGATTTCCTGAGGAAAACCATTCGAACCATAGCGGTAGGTCGTCGTGCCACCCGCCGCGTCTTTTACGGCTTTTAGGCGCCCATCGACGTCGTACTCCCAAGCCGTCGTTTTGCCTGAGCAGTCCGTGTATGAGGTCAGCTGCCCAGCTTCGTTGTAAGCGATGACCTTGGCTCCGCCTTTGGCATCCGTTACCTCGATAGGCAAGCCCTGTGCGTTGTAGCTGTATTTCGTGGAATGGCCTAGCGGATCCGTTTCCTCCACCACGTTGCCAGCATCGTCATAAGCACGCTTCCAGGCATGCCCCTCGGGGTCGACGATCTGAACCATGTGGTCCTTTTCGTCGTAGACCATTTCAATCGTGCTGCCATCCGCGCGAGCATGTCGCGCCAATCGACCACGAGCGTCGTAGGTCATGCGCTCGCTAGTGCCGTCCGGATAGACATGCTGGACAAGATTGTGATTGGTGTCGCGATACATCCACTCCTCGCGACCATCGGGATAAACGATACGGAACGTATAACCGTGCAGATCGTAGTAGTGCTGCGTAACGTTGCCCGTTGCGTCCGTCACGCTCACCTTCCGGAAATCCGGATGCCAGGCCAGTCGCGTATCACGACTGCCGTCGTCCGCATATTCGCGGACACATTTGGCCTTTGGATCGGCGCCGCTCCATTCGAGATTCATTCCTCGTCCGGTCCGATCCGTGTAGCGCGTAATCAGGTGATGGCGATAAGCATACTCACGTCGGTTGCCGAATCGATCCATTGCGCCGATCAAGTCGCCGTCGGCGTTGTAGGCGTACGTAGCGAGCGTGCCGACTCGTTTGCCCTCCAGGTCGTGGCGAGTTACCTCGATGATTCGATCGTGGGTGTCGTATCGGAACGCCACCACGGCTTGCGGCGTAATCAGCCGGTGCAGACGGTGCGCCTCGTCATAGTCAAGCGTGACCTGGTTTCCCGACTTGTCGCGATAGAACGCGAGACGAAAAGCGTCGTTTCGCTTTTCGTACACTTCGAGCAGCACATGGTCGCGCGCAAGCGTCAGCCATTGCTCATCGAGACGGAGGAGCGTGAACCCCTCGGACCGGTCGTCGTGCTCATCACCCGGTGCAAGAAGGGGGTAATTGAGGCTCCGTCCCGTGGCGTCGTGATACACCAGTTTGTCGGGACATATATCGAGCCGCGTGGTGTACGCGGTGATCCAGCGCGCACCCAGTTCGCCTCGCTCGTCGTTCGCGTCGAAGAACGAACGGTAAGTTCTTGTCCAATCGATCGCCATCGCGCCGGGGAGAACGAAATCTTGATGATTCAGCCGCTCGTCACCCAGCGCAAAGCCCACTGAGTGACTGGTGCGAGCAGGTGGGGATGGTCTTGGACAATGTACCTTGCCGTCGTTGGGGCCCGGATGTTTCGCATCCTCCGTATGCCGCAATGTCTCCTTCTGTCCCTCCCCCTCCTGACGATGCACTTTCGTCGTGCCACGCTCTTTAATGCCGGTCGAATGCAAGCGCTGACGCGCCAGGATGTCGCGCTTCTTTTCGATTGCGACCTGAATGAGGTTGATCAGCCAGCCGATCTTGCCAGCATCCGTTCCGCCAAGTGCCAGGATTCGCTCCTTGACCATTGGCACCATCGCCCGCAACGCGGCCGCCATCTCACGTAACGGTTTCTGATACGAGACGTCTAGCGCCTTCGCCACGTACGTGCCGGTATTGATCAGCCCCTTCGCCTCGATCTTGACGAAATCGACGATCAGATGGCCAAGACTGCTGGCGGTTTTACGGGCATCATGAGCCGCAAATCCAGCGGCGGCCTGGTCTAGGTGTTGGCCAGCCGCACGGACATTTCCCGCTGCGCTGAGCGGCTCGTCACCGGCCGCCTGAGCGAACAGATGAGCGAAGCCCAGCATGAACTTCTCGATGTACTCCGCACAGGTCTTGAGCAGGCTGTCCAGTTCCTTTTTGATGCCGTCCACGAAGCTTTGTATCCGGCCGGCGAACTGTTCGCTCAGGCTGTCGATCACCGCTTGCAACAGTGCAGTCTGCATCACCTGCAACGACGCCTCTCCGATCGCTTTGCCGCTTTCGACGATCTTTTGTCGAACCAGCTTCATTACCGGCCGCGCGCCCATGCGAAATTCGGCAGTTCCAAGCGGAATCGGGATGATACCGATCAGGTCGAGACCGAGGTTCATCCAGTCGAACACATCGGGATCTTTCCGTTGCTGGCCGTGCTCGACCATGTCCTTGATGTCGAGCACAAGATCCACGGCCGCCATGATGTTTGCTACGACCGGCAAGGCGTTGGCCACCATCTGGATGCGCTCGATGGTGATGAAGTCATCGCTGATGCTGCGCAGCCAGCGATCACAGGCCTTGATGCCAGCGCTCACATCCACAGTTTCTATCTGGAGCAACGGACCGACGAACACCTCTGTCGGTTTGGGAAGTAGCACACTGGAAGACTCGGCCATAGCGGTTATTTCTGGGAAGGTGAGGTTTCGCGTCTGACGCGTGCTTCAGAGAGAGGTCAATGCAGGTACGGACGCGCGCGCGGTTTGCGCCAGTGTGCTGATCTGCTTCGCCGCGGCGCCCAGTTGGCTCGCCTTCGACAAGGCGGCACTGGCTTGCCCCGGAAGGGCTTGCGAAAGTGCGCCTTGAACGAGTCCGACTGCCTGGCCGCCTAGTGCCTGCGTCAGCCCACTGCTGCCTTGCGCCGCCTGTCCCGCCACACTCGCGAACTGCGTTGCGCCGGAAAGCGCTTTACCGGCGTCGGTGGCGGACGGCAACAACCCACCAAGCCGCGAGAGTGCCGATGTGGCGACGCCGCTTGACTGAGGCGGCTGTGCAGGCCATGTCGCGGTCTTGAATACGCTGGACGGGTCGTACTGGTTGCGCGGATCCTCGCCGAACTGGACCTGTGCAGCACCGGCCGGCAAGCCGCTTACGATCGTGTGGCCGCTCCCGTCCAGCGCGCCTTTGCGTAGAATTGCGCCGTTGGCGTCCAGCACCGAGAACGTTCCGCCCTTGAACGCCTCGCCGTTCGCATATTGATGCAGCAATTCAAGTTGCCCTGGTTGATCGGGACGCGCGGCGGGCAGCGGATAGCCCTGACTGGTCGGGCCGTTGAAGCTGTGCTGCGTGCCTTTGACATCGACCTTTCCCGGCGCATGGATGTCGATGTTGCCGCCAGATATGCGGATGTATGCGCCGCCGCTTGTCAAAAGGATTTCCTGATCGGCGGCTGCTTCGATTTTTTCGGTTGCCGAGAGCAACCTGAATGTCTTCTGCGCGGTGAGTTCGACGTTGTCTGACTGCGCTTTAATCTCTACTTTGCCTTTCGCCGCGAAGAGCTTCATGCCTGCGTTCTGAACGAACAGGCTGATTTTCTCGCCAACGCTTGCCAGTAGCGATTTGCCGGTTGCGATGTGCGTGCTCTGACCGCTGACCAGATTGACATGCTCGTTTGCCGCAATGTGAGCCGACTTCTGCGTCGACATTGCAATGCCTGCTGGCGTCGCAAACAGCATGATAGGTTCCTTGAACGCGTTCGCACTGCCCGTGCCACCGCCGGCAGTATTGCCGCCGTCGCTTGCGGCGCCTGTGACACTGTTTTGCGTCGCGTCCGTGAAGGACTTCAATGAGTCGTAGCCGTCTTTCAGGCTTTCTGCCTGATGGGTTTCGCTCGCCTGGCTTAGCGACTCAATCATGCTTTCGGAATTGACCAACTGATTGTTCGCCTCACGGACGGCGAGG
>NZ_JARESQ010000037.1:0-20140 GCF_046028085.1 Paraburkholderia sp. RL17-380-BIE-A | reverse complement strand
TGATCCTGAACAGAAGATTGGCCGTCCGCGTCAGCTGTTCATCGGCGACACGCAACGTGAAGCCAAGCCGATCGCGCAACGTTGATTGGTTTAAGTCCGCATCGTTCGCAGTGGTCGGTTCTGCTGCGAGCTGACGCGGAATGTGGTTGATAAGAAATGCCCCGACGGGTTCTCCCGCCGGGGCATTTTGTTTTCACATTCGATCTCGCGCGTTCGAGCATGAGATCACGCGGCGGTGCAGCAAGCTGCAAGCGCGCGCAGGCGTGCCGGGTAACGTCGATACAGGTATCGGCACTACCACCCAACTCCCTGTTTTTTATCGGTTTTCTTCCTGATTGAGCGGCCCAAAGCGGGATTCTGCGTGGCATAATCGACCGACACGGTCAGCCCGCAGTCATTACTACCCCGCATACCATGGCACAGACTCTCTACGACAAATTGTGGAACACACACGTGGTCCACTCGGAAGAAGACGGTACGACGATTCTCTATATCGACCGTCACCTGCTGCACGAAGTCACCAGCCCTCAGGCGTTCGAAGGCCTGAAGCTGGCTGAGCGTCCGGTGTGGCGCATTAGCGCGAACCTGGCGGTATCGGACCACAACGTGCCGACCACAGACCGCAGCCACGGCATTGCCGATCCGGTTTCCAAGCTGCAAGTCGACACGCTCGATTCGAACTGCGACGCCTACGGCATCACGCAGTTCAAGATGAACGATCTGCGCCAGGGCATCGTGCACATCATCGGGCCGGAGCAGGGCGCCACGCTGCCGGGCATGACGATCGTCTGCGGCGATTCGCACACGTCCACGCACGGCGCGTTCGGTGCGCTGGCGCACGGCATCGGCACGTCGGAAGTCGAGCACGTGCTGGCCACGCAAACGCTCTTGCAGAAAAAGAGCAAGAATATGTTGGTGAAGGTAGAAGGCGCGCTGCCGCGCGGCTGTACCGCGAAAGACATCGTGCTCGCCATCATCGGCAAGATCGGCACGGCAGGCGGCACCGGCTACGCGATCGAATTCGGCGGCTCGACCATCCGCGCGCTTTCCATGGAAGGCCGCATGACCGTCTGCAACATGGCGATCGAGGCAGGCGCGCGCGCCGGCATGGTCGCGGTCGACGACACCACCATCGAGTATCTGAAAGGCCGCCCGTTCTCGCCGGAAGGCGTGGAGTGGGATCACGCGGTCGAGTATTGGAAGCAGTTCAAGACGGACGAAGGCGCGCACTTCGATCGCGTGGTCGAACTGAACGCCGCGGATATCGTGCCGCAAGTCACGTGGGGCACGTCGCCGGAAATGGTCACGGCCGTAGACGGCCGCGTGCCGGATCCGGACCGTGAAAAAGATCCGGTCAAGCGCGACGCCATGGAGCGCGCGCTGAAATACATGGCGCTCGAACCGAATGCGCCGATCGAATCGATCAAGCCGGATAAAATCTTCATCGGGTCGTGCACCAACGCGCGTATTGAAGACATTCGCGCCGCGGCTTACGTCGTGAAGAAACTGGGCCGCCGCGTGGCGCCGAACATCCGTCTGGCCATGGTCGTGCCGGGTTCGGGTCTCGTGAAGGCACAGGCGGAACGTGAAGGCCTCGACAAGGTCTTTACCGACGCCGGGTTCGAATGGCGTGAACCAGGTTGCTCGATGTGTCTCGCCATGAACGCCGACCGGTTGGAGCCGGGTGAGCGTTGTGCGTCCACGTCGAATCGTAATTTCGAAGGTCGTCAGGGCGCCGGTGGGCGTACCCACCTCGTGAGCCCCGCGATGGCTGCGGCCGCCGCCATCGAAGGGCATTTCGTCGATATTCGCAAGCTTGGATAAACACGCATGATGAAGAACATGAATCGCACCACTCTATTGCGTCGCTTCGCGCTCGGTTCCCTGGCTGGGCTTTTGCTCGGTCTAGCCGGTTGCAACACGGTGCACGGATTCGGCGAGGACATGTCGCACCTCGGCAATTCGATCAGCAATCACGCTGATAAATAAGCGGTTTTTGATTTTTGCCGGCCATGCGCCGAGCGGCTTTGCGGCCGCCGCGCGCATCGCCCGGTCTTGAAACAGGTGCCAAGCGTCATGGATAAATTCATCGTACACACCGGCGTCGTGGCGCCGCTCGATCGCGAGAACGTCGACACGGACGCGATCATTCCGAAGCAATTCCTGAAGTCGATCAAGCGCACGGGTTTCGGCCCGAACGCATTCGACGAATGGCGCTACCTCGACCACGGCGAGCCGGGTCAGGACAATTCGAAGCGTCCGCTGAACCCGGATTTCGTGCTGAACCAGCCGCGTTATCAAGGCGCTTCGGTGCTGCTGGCGCGTAAGAACTTCGGCTGCGGCAGCTCGCGCGAGCACGCGCCGTGGGCATTGGAGCAATACGGTTTTCGCGCGCTGATCGCGCCGAGCTTCGCCGACATTTTCTATAACAACTGCTTCAAGAACGGCGTGTTGCCGATCGTGCTGACCGAACAGCAAGTCGATCACCTGTTCAACGAAACGTATGCGTTCAACGGCTTCAAGCTGACGGTCGATCTCGAAGCGCAAGTCGTGCGCACGTCGGACGGCGGCACGGAGTATCCGTTCGAAGTCGCGGCGTTCCGCAAGTACTGCCTGCTGAACGGCTTCGACGACATCGGCCTCACGCTGCGCCACGCGGACAAGATTCGCCAGTTCGAAGCAGAGCGGATCGCGAAGCAGCCGTGGCTCGCGCACCGCATCGTCGGTTGAAGGAGTAAGGGCGTAGCGCGCGCTTACGGATTCAAGCTCAAAAGTCTCGAAGAAAATCTCAAGGAATTCGCATGAAGATCGCAGTGTTGCCGGGCGACGGCATTGGTCCCGAAATCGTCAAGGAAGCCGTCAAGGTCCTGAATGTACTCGGCGAGAAATTCGAACTCGAAGAAGCGCCGGTTGGCGGCGCGGGCTACGAAGCGAAGGGCCATCCGCTGCCTGATTCGACGCTGGCGCTGGCAAAAGAAGCCGACGCGATCCTGTTCGGCGCCGTTGGCGACTGGAAGTACGACTCGCTCGAACGCGCGCTGCGCCCGGAGCAGGCCATTCTCGGTCTGCGCAAACACCTGCAACTGTTCGCGAACTTCCGCCCGGCAATCTGCTATCCGCAGCTCACCGGCGCATCGTCGCTGAAAGAAGAGATTGTTTCGGGCCTCGACATCCTGATCGTGCGCGAGCTGAACGGCGACATCTATTTCGGCGCGCCGCGCGGCGTGCGTTCGTCGCCCGACGGCCTGTTTGAAGGCGCCAAGGAAGGTTTCGACACGATGCGTTATTCGGAACCCGAGGTGCGCCGCATTGCGCACGTTGCGTTTCAGGCAGCGCAAAAGCGTCAGAAGAAGCTGACGAGCGTGGACAAGGCGAACGTGCTTGAAACCTCGCAGTTCTGGCGTGACGTGATGATCGACGTTTCGAAGGAATACGCGGACGTCGAACTGTCGCACATGTACGTCGACAACGCGGCCATGCAGTTGGTCAAGGCGCCGAAGGCGTTCGACGTGGTTGTCACCGGCAACATGTTCGGCGACATTCTCTCCGACGAAGCGGCCATGCTGACGGGCTCGATCGGCATGCTGCCGTCGGCCTCGCTCGACAAGAACAACAAGGGCTTGTACGAGCCGTCGCATGGTTCGGCACCGGACATCGCCGGCAAGGGTGTCGCGAATCCGCTGGCCACCATTCTGTCGGCTGCCATGATGCTGCGCTATTCGTTGAACAAGGCCGAGCAAGCCGATCGCATCGAAAACGCCGTGAAAAAGGTGCTCGAACAAGGTTTCCGCACCGGCGACATTCTCACGCCGGGTTGCAAGCAGGTCGGCACGGTTGCCATGGGCGACGCGGTCGTCGCAGCACTGTAAAAAAAGCGCGCGAAGCAAGCAGAAGTCAGGTCGTCAAACGGCCTTTAAAACGCGAATTGGCCTCGAATGAGGCCGATTCGCGCGTAATACGGGCGACAGCGGCGGACATTGACGTCGCCAGATTCCGGTTTTCGTGTATATTGTAGCGATGGCGCACACAGCTCAAATCTCCTCGATTTCGACACTGCACGGCAAAACGGCCCGTGTGGTTGAGCTCGCCATTACCGCCAAAGCTTCCATTAAAACGATTACCCCGAAAACGATCACGAAGCGCTGATCGTCCGTCGTGCCCGCTCATCTTCCCCGCGCGGTCACTGCGGGCAAAGATGCGGGGAAGTTTCCATTCGAAGGGTATGAAGTCATGAACGTAGGTCTCGTAGGTTGGCGCGGCATGGTCGGCAGCGTCCTGATGCAACGTATGCAGCAGGAAGGCGATTTCGATCTTATCGAACCGGTGTTTTTCAGCACCAGCAACGCGGGCGGCAACGCGCCGTCGTTCGCCAAAAACGAGACCAAGCTCAAAGATGCGACAAGCATCGAAGACCTGAAGAAGTGCGAAGCGATCATCTCCTGCCAGGGCGGCGATTACACGAACGAAGTGTTCCCGAAGCTGCGCGCGGCGGGCTGGAACGGTTACTGGATCGACGCGGCTTCGTCGCTGCGCATGAAGGACGACGCGGTCATCATTCTCGATCCGGTCAACCTCGACGTGATCAAGAACGCGCTGGTCAAGGGCCAGAAGAATTTCATCGGCGGCAATTGCACCGTTAGCCTGATGCTGATGGCGCTCGGCGGCTTGTTCCGCGAAAACCTCGTCGACTGGATGACGGCCATGACGTATCAGGCCGCTTCGGGCGCGGGCGCGCAAAACATGCGCGAGCTGCTGCAGCAAATGGGCACGCTGTACGGTGCGGCCAAGGAAGATCTGGCTGATCCGGCGTCGGCGATTCTCGACATCGACCGCCGCGTGCTCGCCGCGATGAACAGCGACCGCATGCCGACCGACAACTTCGGCGTGCCGCTCGCCGGCTCGCTGATTCCGTGGATCGACAAGGATCTCGGCAACGGCATGTCGAAAGAAGAGTGGAAGGGCGGCGCTGAAACCAACAAGATTCTCGGCAAGCCGGCCATGGGCACGCCCGGTTCGATTCCGGTCGACGGCCTGTGCGTGCGGATCGGCGCAATGCGTTGCCACTCGCAGGCGCTGACCATCAAGCTGAACAAGGACGTGCCGCTGGACGAAGTGAACAGCATCCTCGCGTCGGGCAACGACTGGGTCAAGGTGGTGCCGAACGAGCGTGAAGCGTCCATGCGCGATCTGTCCCCGGCGGTCGTGACGGGCACGCTGACGGTGCCGGTCGGCCGCGTGCGCAAACTGGCGATGGGCGGCGAATACCTGTCGGCTTTCACGGTCGGCGATCAGCTGCTGTGGGGTGCTGCGGAACCGCTGCGTCGCATGCTTCGCATTGTGCTCGACAAGTAAAGTAAACTACGCGCTCACGACGCGTAGAAAACTCAAGAAGCGTCGCGCTTGCGCGGCGCTTTTTTCATTGTGTGCTCCGATTATCTTGTCTCTCTCCAACCGCAAAAAAGGGCTGCGCGCTGACGCGCCAGGAGTCCCGATGAACCTTCGACTCTCATCCCTTCGGGCTATGTTCGTTCATCAAGGTGCGCGCCGACTGACGGCCGCCGCCGCTTTGGCTCTCGCGCTGGGTACCGCCGCCGTGGGCAGCGCGGTCGCTGCGCCAGGCGACGCCGCGAGCGCGCCAGACGGGGCCTCCGTTTCCTACGCGAACGGTGGTCAATTTACGGTTCGTCCAGGGCAGTCGCTGAACGACGTGGCGATTGCCGTCACGCAGTCGCATGACCGGGCGACGCTCGCACGCGCCTCGCGCGCGTTGTTCGAGGCGAATCCTAACGCCTTCATGAGCCATGATCCGAGCCGGATGCGCGTGGGTGCGGTGTTGACGGTGCCGGCGCTGGACGCCTCGGGGGCGCTGGCTGCGTCGTCGGCGGGTGTTGCGTCGGCTGGTTCTGCGGCGACTGCGCCTGCTTCGACGCCGAGCACCGGTGCGGCGAGCGGCGTCGCGCAGGTCAATGCAGCGGCGGCAAGCGCGGCGACGCCAACCGTCCCTGCCGTGTCTGCGACGACAGCCACTCCTGCCGTGTCGGCGCCGGCCAGTGCAGTTGCCGAGGCAAGCTCTGCGACGGCGGGCGGTACGGCTTCCTCTGCGCCGATCGCCGGATCGCAGGCAGCAGTATTGCCGGCCAGCACCGCTCATGAATGGACCGGCTCGATTCAGCCCTCAGCTAGCGAGCCTGTTGAAGGCGCCTCGGCGGCCGGTGCCGGAACAATTGGCGCGGCGAGCGCCGCACAACCGGCTTCGCAGCCGCGTGTGCAAGTCTCGAGTTTGCAGCAATTGCTCGCATTGAAAAACCGCGTGCTGATGGAATTGCAGAAGCATGGCATTGGCGGTACGCCGGCTGTTAAGGGCGGCGCGTCGACTGGCGTCGCGCCGTCGGCACCCGGTGCGTCCTCGGTGGCGGCTGCGCCTGGTCACGCCGCTACGCCGGCAGCTTCGACGTCGAAGGATGTCGGCATGTCGCAGACGGAACTGAGCGTGGCGGCTGCGGTTGGTGCGGCGCTGGTTGCGCTGCTCGCGGCGTTGCGTATGGGGCGCCGGAAGCGCGAGCGCGCCGCGGCGGCTGAAGCTGCGTCGGAGGGGAGCGATTTGGCGGCGTCCGGGCGGTCAGTGGGCCCGCAGGAGGTTGTTGAGACGCGCGTGCAGACTCCGTCGGTACACGAAACGCCGGACGCGAACGACGAGGTGGCGGCCCGAAATGCGGCGGCGCTGGCGGCGACTGAACGTGAGGCCGCGGAAGGTGACGCGGCGGCGCGTGAGATGGCGGAGCGAGTAGCAGCAGAACGCGACGCGGAAATTCGCCGGGCGGCGGCGCGGGAGGCCGAGGAGCAGGCGTTGGCGCGCGCAGCCGCAGAACAGGCTGCGGCGGAACGTGTGGCCGCAGAAAAGGACGCGGCGGAGCGTGTGGCCGCAGAACGGGCCGCGGCGGAACGTGCGACCGCAGAGCAGACCGCGGCAGAGCCCGCAGCCGCAGAACAGGCCGCAGCAGAACGTGTAGCCGCAGAGCATGCAGCCGCAGAGCATGCAGCCGCAGAACCGGCGGCGGCAGAACCGGCGGCGGCAGAACAAGCAGCGGCGGAACAAGTGGCGGCGGAACAAGCGGCGGCCGAACAAGTGGCAGCCGAACAAGCGGCAGCAGAACATGCAGCAGCCGAACACGCAGCAGCCGAACACCCAGCAGCGGAACACGCAGCGGCAGACCGCGCAGCAACTGAACAATCCGCATCGAGCCACGCATCCACCAGCCACGCAGCGGCACCCGCACAAGACCCTGCCGCACCCCAGCACGTCTGGCACGAACACGACACAACATCCGCATCCGCCGAATCCGCGCACGTCGAGCCGAACAGCGCGCCGTCCGCTCAAAGCGATTTCGCGCCCGAACCCCTTCCTGCGCCCCCGCTCGATCACTTCGATGACGCGACCATGGCCGCGAGCCTTGCCGCCGCCGCGGAACTCGGCGCCGAGGCACTGCCGCTGGCGCCGCCCGAGCCCCTCGACGAAGCCTTCCCGCACGAGGAACCCGTTCATCGTTTGCAATGGGACGATGTGCCCGCCGAACCGCGGGAACCGTCGGTCGAACTGCATCAATCGGCGCAGACTGAGCACGCGCCGTCGGTGCCGGCTGAGTTTCCGCGCGACGCCGTCGATGCTTTCGGCAGCCTCGACATGCCGTTGCCACCGCGCGTCGAGTCATCCGCTGACCGCGTGCATGCCCCCGCTTCGCTGTCGACGCAACCGGTGGCATCGCCGGAAGCCACGGCGAAACAGTCCGCCGCCGAGCACCACCCGAACGACACACCGCACGTCGCCGATGAGATTGCAGCCGGTACCGCAGGTCACGCGTCCGTCGCCGGCTTGGGCGCCGGTTTCGGTGCCGGCTTTGGCGCGTCCGGCTTCGGCGCGCTGAAGCTCGATTTCGACCTCGAGTTGCCGCCCAGCCCGGCCGAGCCGTTGCCGGCATTTACGCCGGCCGATCTCACCCGCATCGCCCGCAACAAGCTCGATCTTGCTGCCGAGTACATCGAACTCGGCGACCTGTCCGGCGCGCGCGCGCTCATCAACGAAGTGATCGAGACGAACGATCCGGGTACGCGCACCGAGGCCCGCGCGTTGCTCTCGACGCTCGCCCCGTTGTCGTGAAGCGTATCGCTCTAGGCGTCCAGTACGACGGTTCGGCATTTTGCGGTTGGCAGTCGCAACCGCATGGCAACACCGTCCAGGACGAGCTCGAACGGGCGCTGCGTGAGTTCGCGCAGACGCCGGTGCCCACCGTGGTTGCGGGCCGCACCGATACAGGAGTGCATGGCCTCGGCCAGGTCGTGCATTTCGATACCGAACTCGACCGCGCGGACGTTTCCTGGGTTCGCGGCACCAACTCGTTTCTGCCGAAGACGATCTCGGTGCAGTGGGCCAAGCCGATGCCCGACGAGTTCCACGCACGTTTCTCGGCATTCGAGCGGACCTATTACTACGTGCTTTACGTCCATCCGGTGCGCTCGCCGATGCTGGCGACGCGCGGCGGCTGGGTGCATGCGGCGCTCGACGTCGAAGCGATGCGGGCCGCCGCCGCTCATCTGATCGGCGAGCACGACTTTTCGGCGTTCCGCTCGTCGCAATGTCAGTCGAAAACGCCGGTCAAGCATCTGTATCAGATCGACGTGCAGCAGCAGGGCGACTTCGTCCATTTCCGTTTTCGGGCGAACGCGTTCCTGCACCATATGGTGCGCAACCTGATGGGCTGTCTCGTCTACATCGGCCGTGGCCGTCGCCCGGTCGAATGGATGGCCGAGGTGCTGGCGAGCCGCGATCGCGAGGTCGCCGCGCCGACCTTCATGCCCGATGGCTTGTATCTGGCGCAGGTGGGCTATCCTGAGCAATTCGCCGTGCCCGCGCCGCAGACGGGCAGCGTGCCGTGGAGTACCGTATGGACCGAGCAGGCGCAAACATGAAATCAACCGAAAACTTCGCGAACGAATCCAATACCGGTGTGGACCAGCAGGCCATGCCGCATCGCACGCGCATCAAGCTGTGCGGCCTGTCGAAGCCGGAAGACGTGGCCCACGCGATCAACCTCGGCGCCGATGCGATCGGCCTCGTGTTTTACCCGCCGAGCCCGCGTTCGGTCAGCGTCGCGCAGGCCGTCGAGCTGGTGCACGACGTGCCGCCGTTCGTCTCGGTGGTCGGCCTGTTCGTCAACGCTACGCCGGACTGGATTCGCGAAGTGGTGAGCAACGTCGGGCTCACGCTCTTGCAGTTTCACGGCGACGAGACCGCGGAGCAGTGCGAATCGCTTGTCGGCGTTGCGGGTTTGCCTTGGTTGCGTGCGTTACGCGTTGCGGCGGATACTCAGCCGGCCGATTTGGTAAAATCGGCTCTTAGCTATTCAGCAGCCAGCGGCCTTCTGTTCGACACCCATGTCGAAGGATACGGCGGCGGCGGGAAGGTCTTCGATTGGTCACTTATTCCAGCAGGGCTCGCGCGTCGGGCCGTTTTGAGTGGTGGGTTGAGCGCGCAAAACGTCAGTGATGCGATCCATCGCGTGCGCCCGTATGCGGTCGATGTCTCGAGCGGCATCGAAACGCCGGGCGCCAAGGGCGTGAAAGATCACGCCCGGATGGCGGCGTTCGTACGCGCAGTGCGCGCAGCTGACGCTGAATGATTCCGGCGCCGCGATGCTCTCGCACGAGAGCCGCGCGCCACACTGAGAAGAGTGATCACCATGTATAACTTGCCTGACGAAAGAGGCCATTTCGGCCAATTTGGCGGCTCGTTCGTCGCTGAAACGCTGGTTCACGCGCTCGACGAATTGCGCGAAGCCTACGAGAAATACCAGAAAGACCCCGACTTCGTCGCCGAATACGAGCGCGAACTGAAGTATTTCGTTGGCCGTCCTTCGCCGATTTATCACGCCCAGCGCTGGAGCGAGATGCTCGGCGGCGCGCAGATTTTCTTCAAGCGTGAGGATCTGAATCACACCGGCGCGCACAAGATCAACAACGTGATCGGCCAGGCGCTGCTCGCCAAGCGCATGGGCAAACCGCGCGTGATCGCGGAAACCGGCGCCGGCCAGCACGGCGTAGCCACGGCCACCATCGCCGCGCGTTTCGGCATGGAATGCGTGGTCTACATGGGTGTAGAAGACGTGCGCCGCCAGGCCGCCAACGTCTACCGTATGAAGTTGCTCGGCGCGACCGTCGTGCCAGTCGAATCCGGCTCGCGCACGCTGAAAGACGCGTTGAACGAAGCCATGCGCGACTGGGTGACGAACGTCGAAGACACGTTCTACATTATCGGCACGGTGGCGGGTCCGCACCCGTATCCGATGATGGTGCGCGACTTCCAGCGCGTGATCGGCGACGAATGCAAGGTTCAAATGCCTGCATTGGTCGGCCGTCAGCCGGACGCCGTGATCGCGTGTGTTGGCGGCGGTTCGAATGCCATGGGCATCTTTTACCCGTATATTGACGACACATCGGTGAAGTTGATCGGCGTGGAAGCGGCTGGCGACGGCATCGAAACCGGCCGCCACGCTGCTTCGCTGATCGGCGGAAGCCCCGGCGTGCTGCACGGCAACCGCACCTACCTGCTTCAGGATGAAGACGGGCAGATCATCGAGACGCATTCGGTGTCGGCGGGCCTCGATTATCCGGGCGTCGGTCCGGAGCACGCGTGGTTAAAAGAGAGCAAACGCGCGGAATATGTCGGCATCACCGACGAAGAAGCGCTCAAAGCGTTTCACGACTGCTGCCGCATCGAGGGGATTATTCCGGCGCTGGAATCCAGCCATGCGCTGGCCTATGCCGCAAAACTCGCGCCGACGCTGCCGAAGGATAAATACCTTCTGGTCAATCTGTCGGGCCGCGGCGACAAGGACATGCATACGGTCGCTGAGCGATCGGGCATTCAGTTCTGAGCGCCGCGACGATGCGTGACGAGTTCGACGAGCCGCAGCCGGCAATTGAAACTACGCCGGCCGCCGATATCCCGGCGGCCGAGGCGCCTGCACTGCTGTTGCCGCAGGTGCCCGCCGGCATTCAGCTGTTGAACCGCGATTTTCTGTCCGATGTAGCGAACATTCCCGGCGGGTCGATCGACCTGATCCTGTGCGATCCGCCTTATGGGCTCGGCAAGGATTACGGCAACGACTCCGACATGCGTACGGGCGAAGACTTTCTCGCTTGGACGCGCGGCTGGCTCGAGCTGGCTATTCCGAAGCTCAAGCCGTCGGGTTCGCTCTACATTTTCTGCACATGGCAGTACGCGCCGGAAATCTTCAGCTTCCTGAAGACAAAACTCACGATGATCAACGAAATCATCTGGGACCGGCGTGTGCCGAGCATGGGCGGAACGGTGCGCCGTTTTACCTCGGTGCATGACAACATCGGCTTTTTCGCGGTATCGAAGGATTACTTCTTCGATCTCGATCCCGTCCGCATCCCGTACGATGCCGCCACGAAGAAGGCGCGTTCGCGTAAATTGTTCGAAGGCAGTAAGTGGCTCGAGGTTGGCTATAATCCAAAGGATGTCTGGTCGGTTTCGCGTCTGCATCGGCAACATGCCGAGCGCGTCGCGCATCCCACCCAGAAGCCTCTGGAAATTGTCGAGCGGATGGTGCTGGCAAGTTGTCCGAAGGGCGGCCGCGTGCTCGACCCTTTCATGGGCAGCGGCACCACCGCAGTCGCTTGCGCCCGTCAGCAGCGCGAATTCGTCGGCTATGAGATCAATGAAAGTTACTGCGCGATCGCGCGTGAGCGGGTCAGCGCTGCTGCCGCTCCGCCGGTGGCGCGCCGGGTCAAAGCCAAAACTCAACGGCAGACCGAAGTGCAATGAGCGTGCAATGAGCACGCTGCGCGGTAACTCAATTCGAGAATATTCCATGTCCCGTATCAAGAACACGTTTGCTGCGCTGTCCGCCCAAGGCAAGAAAGGCCTGATTCCGTTTATGACGGCCGGCGACCCGGATCCTGCCCGTACGGTCGAATTCATGCATGCGCTCGCCGCCGGCGGCGCGGATGTGATCGAACTCGGCGTGCCGTTTTCCGACCCGATGGCCGATGGCCCGGTGATCCAGCAGTCGTCGGAGCGCGCATTGGCGCACGGTGTGACGCTGCGCCGCGTGATCGCCGACGTCAAACGCTTCCGCGAAACCAATGACACGACGCCCGTCGTGCTGATGGGCTACGCGAATCCGATCGAGCGCATGGGCGCCGAGGCTTTCGCAAAGGCCGCCAAGGAAGCTGGCGTGGACGGCGTGCTGGTTGTCGACTACCCGCCCGAAGAGTGTGCTAACTTCGCCGAACAGATGCGATCTGCCGGCATCGATCCGATTTTCCTCCTTGCGCCCACGTCCACCGACGAGCGTATCGCGGAAGTCGGCAAAATTGCCAGCGGCTACGTCTATTATGTGTCGTTGAAAGGGGTGACCGGAGCGGCGAATCTGGACGTTTCCAGCATCGCGAGTAAAATCCCGGCCATCAAGTCGCGCGTCCCCTTGCCGGTGGGCGTCGGTTTCGGCATTCGCGACGCGCAAACCGCGCGTTCGGTGGCCGAAGTTTCCGATGCCGTCGTGATCGGCAGCCGTATCGTGCAATTGCTGGAACAAGCGGCGCCCGACACCGCCGCCGAGACGCTCACGCGTTTCGTCGCCGAGGTGCGCGAGGCGCTGGATAGCATCGCGACTGCCCGATAACAGTTAATTTTTGTCTTCTGTAGTGTGAGCGGCGGGCTTGTCCCGCCGTTTGCGCGATCGTAGACCCCAGAAGGATTCAATATGAGCTGGCTCGATAAACTGCTGCCGCCGAAAATCAAACAAACCGACCCGAAGAACCGCAAGGGGATTCCGGAAGGCCTGTGGATCAAGTGCCCGTCGTGCGAAGCGGTGCTGTACCGCAACGACGTCGAGGCCAATCTGCACGTTTGCCCGAAGTGCGATCATCACATGCGCATCGGCGCGCGTGAGCGGCTCGACGGCCTGCTCGATCCGGAAGGTCGCTACGAAATCGGCCAGGAAATCGTCCCGGTCGACGCGCTCAAGTTCAAAGACAGCCGCAAGTACCCCGATCGTCTGAAAGAAGCGATGGACGACACCGACGAAACCGACGCAATGGTCGTCATGGGCGGTGCGATTCATACGCTGCCGGTGGTGGTGGCCTGCTTCGAGTTCTCGTTCATGGGCGGCTCGATGGGCTCGGTGGTCGGCGAGCGCTTCGCGCGCGGCGCGCAGAACGCGCTCGAACAGAAGGTGCCGTTCATCTGCTTTACCGCATCGGGCGGCGCGCGGATGCAGGAGAGCCTGTTGTCGCTGATGCAAATGGCGAAGACCACGGCCATGCTGACCAAGCTCGCCGAAGCCAAGCTGCCGTTCATCTCCGTGCTGACCGATCCGACCATGGGCGGCGTGTCGGCCAGTTTCGCGTTTCTCGGCGACGTGGTGATCGCGGAGCCGAAGGCGCTGATCGGCTTTGCCGGCCCGCGCGTGATTGAACAGACCGTGCGCGAGAAGCTGCCGGAAGGTTTCCAGCGCGCCGAGTTCCTGCTCACGAAGGGTGCGATCGACATGATCGTCGACCGCCGCAAGCTACGTGAAGAAATCGCTCAATTGATGGCGCTGCTGAGCCATCAGCCGGCTGACGCGGTGGCGTAAGCCGGCTGCGCGGTGGGGCGTCACGCTTTGTCGAGCGCGCCCGCCGTCAAAAAAAGCAGTAAAAATAGCGCGCCGCGTGAGGGATCAAGCGGCGCGCTGTCATTTCCGGGATAATCACGGTCTCGCAACGCAGCGCCGGTTGCCGACGAAGGCCGGCGCAGGCGCTGAGTTTCCGCGCATAAACCGCCCCAGAGACTAGGCTCTGGCCGCAGCCGCAGCCGCAGCCGCAGCCGCAGCCGCAGCCGCAGCCGCAGCCGCAGCCGCAGCAGACCGCTCGCGGCGCACATTCGCAATACTGCCAAATCGATTCACTCGCGATTCACCCGATGACCACATTCCCCACCCTCGACGCGTGGCTCACGCACCTCGAATCCGCGCATCCGGTCGGCATCGACATGGGTCTGGCCCGCATCACCCAAGTGCGTGACGCGATGCAATTGTCGTTCGCGTGCCCGGTCATCACGGTCGGCGGCACGAATGGCAAGGGTTCCACGTGCGCGATCCTCGAATCCATTCTGCTGCGCGCTGGGTTCACGGTCGGCTGCCACACGTCACCGCATCTGCTGTCGTTTAACGAACGCGCGCGGGTGAACGGCGAAATGGCCAGCGACGCGGATCTGCTGCCGCACTTCGAGGCCGTCGAAACGGCGCGGCTGAACCTCGCCGAACCGGTCACGCTAACCTACTTCGAATTCACGACGCTGGCGATCATGAGCCTGTTCGCTTCGCGCGGCCTGGATGCGGTGATCTTTGAAGTCGGCCTGGGCGGCCGCCTCGACGCGGTCAATATCCTCGATACGGATTGCGCGATCATCACCAGCATCGATATCGATCACACGGACTATCTCGGCGATACGCGAGAGAAAATTGCCTTCGAAAAGGCCGGCATTTTCCGGCCGGGCAAGCCGGCGATCTGCGCGGACCCGGTGCCGCCGCAATCGCTGATCGATTACGCTGAAAAAATCGGCGCGGAATTGTGGCTGTTCGGCCGCGATTTTCGATACGAAGGCCAGGCAGGCAGCGAACGCCAGCAATGGAGCTACGTCGGCCCGACCATGCGGCGTTCAGCGCTGGCCTATCCGGCGCTGCGCGGCGCGAATCAGTTGATCAACACGTCAGCGGCGCTCGCCGGTCTCGAAGCGCTGCGTGACCGCTTGCCGGTGTCGGCGCAGGACATCCGCCTCGGCCTCGCGAATGTAGAACTGCCCGGGCGTTTCCAGGTGCTGCCGGGCAAACCTGCCATTGTGCTCGATGTCGGTCACAATCCGCACGCGGCCGCCGTGCTGACGCAAAACCTCGGGAACATGGGCTTCTTCCCGTACACGTACGCGGTGTTCGGCGCAATGCGCGACAAGGACATAGCCGGCGTACTGGCGCACCTGAAAGGCGAAATCGACCATTGGTGCGTGACCGATTTGCCGACGCCGCGGGCGGCGTCAGCGGAGGAGCTCGAAGCGGCATTGCGCGAGCAGGGCGTGGGCGAGGGCGCCGACAGCAGTGTGACGCGCTACGCGACACCAGCAGAGGCTTTCCAAGACGCGCTAAAACGAGCGTCAGAGAATGATAGAATCGTGGTTTTCGGCAGTTTCTATACGGTAGCAGGCGTCATGGCCTACCGTAAATCGCAGCAACACTGAACGGGCGCCAGGCTCGAACCAAGCGATTCATGGGAATTTTCTCGTTCGGCAAGAAAGACGACGCGCCCAACCGGCGCGGCGCAAATACCAGTTCCACCCGGGCCGCCCGTGGCGAGCGCGTGGAGCGGCGAACCCGCCGCACGGAGCGCACCGTCGACGCCGATGCGATGCTGCTCGACCCTACGTTGCCGGAAAAGCAGCGTGCGCGTCGCCGCCTGGTGGGCGCGATCGCAATGGTCGTAGCCGCGGTCGTCATCTTGCCGATGGTGCTGGACTCGCACCCCAAGCCCGTCACAGACGACATCTCCATCGACATTCCAAGCCGTCCCGCGCCGAAGCTCGCCAAAGCCGAGGAAGACACGCAGGCCGGTGTAGCACCCGACAATCCCACGCCAGACTCAGCAATCGCCGCATCCGGTCTCGCGCCGGCCACGGCAGCAGCCAAGCAAGCCCAACCTGGCGTCACGAAACAATCGAGCGCGGAAGCAAACGCAGCGGCAGCCTCCGCGGTCAAGCCGGCGACGAAACCGCAGGCGCCGTCCGTTGCTGCCAACACCACGCCGGCGGCGCCCGCAGCGCCAGCCAAGCCGGCCAAGCCCCCGGTTACGCATAACGCCGCGACCGTTCCGGCGCCGACCGCTCAGGCCACGAGTTCCGACGACACGAACACGGCCGCCAGCGCGGACGCGAATTCCGGCACGCCAGCTTCGCCGGCCGGCAGCCGTTTCGCCGTGCAACTCGGCGCGTTCGCGAACGACGCCAACGCGCGAAACTGGGCTGCCAAGTTGAAAGCGGCAGGTGTGCCCACATATACCGAACATCGGAAGCAGGCAGACGGCTCCACGCTTACGTTACTGCGGGCCGGCCCGTTCGCCGACCGTGCAGCGGCGAGCGCCGCCATTGCAAAGGTTCGCGAGGCCGGCTTGATGTCGGGCGCGAACAGCGGCGCCGCACAGTAAGTCGGCGATGTTCACTGCCTTCGACTACGCTGTAATGGCGGTGATCGGTTTGTCGGCGTTGCGCGGCACATGGCGCGGGTTTTTGTCCGAGATATTCGGGTTGATCGGCTGGATCGCGGCATTTTTCATTGCTTGCCGCTTTGTCGGTTACGTCGTGCCGTTTATCCCGTCCACTTGGCCGGGCGGCGCGTTGACCCAGTGGCTGCTGGCGTTCGCGCTGGTGGTGATCGGTGTGGTGCTGGTGGCGAGCGTGCTGAACGCCCTCTTGAGCCGCATCGTGCAGGCAACCGGCTTGAGCGGCGTGGACCGCTCGCTCGGTTTGATGTTCGGCCTCGTGCGCGGGGTCATTCTGGTGCTGATTCTGGTCGCCCTGGCTGGCTTGACCGAACTGCCCCAACAGGAATTCTGGCGCAACGCCTTGCTTCGGCCCTATGCGGTCGAGGGCGTGCACGTAATGAAACCGCTGCTTCCCGAGACGCTTGCTGCCTACGTCCGAGTGTGACGATCAGGCGAGTGATGAGGGAAACGCAGCAGGACTCCGGCGCAAACCGGCTGCCGTTACGTTCGGTCGCGTAACTTGCATACGCTCCGAAGCAGGTCCCCTCGGGGACTCCGTTGCAGGCAGCGGTCGCCATGACGAATTTCGTACCTTTGAAGGACATGCCATGTGCGGCATCGTAGGCGTAGTTTCCCACTCTCCGGTCAATCAGCTGATCTATGACAGCCTGCTGCTTCTGCAGCATCGCGGTCAGGACGCCGCCGGCATCGCGACAGCGAACGGCAGCAATTTCCACATGCACAAGGCCAACGGCATGGTGCGCGACGTGTTCCGCACGCGCAACATGCGCAGCCTGCCCGGCACGACCGGTATCGGCCAGGTCCGCTACCCGACCGCTGGTTCCGCGTCGAGCGAAGAAGAAGCCCAGCCGTTCTACGTGAACGCGCCGTTCGGCATCATCCTCGCGCACAACGGCAATCTGACCAACTGGCAGCAGCTGAAAGATGAGATGTTCCGCATCGATCGCCGCCACATCAATACCAATTCCGACACGGAAGTGATGCTCAACGTGCTCGCGCACGAACTGCAGCTCTCGAGCTCGGGCCTGCAACTCGATCCGGCCGCGCTGTTCAACGCCGTGTCGGGCGTGCATCGCCGGGTGCGCGGTTCGTACGCAATCGTGTCGCTGATCGCGGGCTACGGCCTGCTGGGTTTCCGTGACCCGTTCGGCATCCGCCCGCTGTGCCTCGGCAAGCAGGAAACGGCCGAAGGCGTCGAGTGGATCCTGGCGTCGGAATCGGTGGCGATCGAAGGTATCGGCTTTGAATTCGTGCGCGACGTGGCGCCGGGCGAAGCGGTTTTCATCGACATCGAAGGTAATCTGCACTCGCAGCAATGCGCGACGAACCCGAGCCTGAACCCGTGCATTTTCGAACTCGTGTATCTCGCGCGTCCGGACTCGGTGCTCGACGGCGTGCCGGTCTACAACGTGCGCCTGCGCATGGGCGACTACCTCGCGGAGAAGATCAAGCGCGAACTGCCTGACGTTCCAATCGACGTCGTGATGCCGATTCCCGATTCGTCCCGTCCGGCCGCGATGCAGGTCGCGAAGAAGCTGGGCGTGGAATACCGTGAAGGCTTCTTCAAGAACCGTTACGTCGGCCGTACCTTCATCATGCCGGGCCAGGCTGTGCGCAAGAAGTCGGTGCGCCAGAAACTGAACGCCATGGGCATCGAGTTCAAGGGCAAGAACGTGCTGATCGTCGACGACTCGATCGTGCGCGGCACCACGTCGCACGAAATCGTGCAGATGGCGCGCGACGCCGGCGCGAACAAGGTGATCTTCGCTTCGGCAGCGCCGCCGGTGAAGTTCCCGAACGTCTACGGCATCGACATGCCCACGCGCGGTGAACTGGTCGCCCACGGCCGCTCGGACGACGAAGTCGCGCGCATGATCGGCGCGGACCATCTCGTTTATCAGGACGTCGATGCGTTGAAGCAAGCGGTGCGCGACATCAACCCGGCGCTGAAGGAATTCGAAGCGTCGTGTTTCGACGGCAACTACGTGACCGGCGACGTCACTACCGAGTACCTCGACCGCATCGAGACCGCGCGTCTCGCGCCGTCGTCGCAGTCGGATCGCGACGCCGCGAGCGAAGCGATCGACGGTGGCGCGCCGGCCCGTTCGCAACTGCATCTGCAACTGTCGGTGGGTTGAACGCGGCCTGAACGATGCCGCTCGCGGCGTGGCACGCTGCACGCCACGCCGCGAGCGTGTTAGCATGATGGCTTGCGTCGATTTGAACTCAGCTTGCGGACGCGGGGCAACCCGAAACAGCTAAAGCGAATGGTGGACAAGCCGCATTCATCTACCTCCGCTCCAGCTTTCCCCCGCACATGAAGCCCGCTTATGCCGACGCAAAAGCGGGCTTTTTTGTCGCTGCCGTTCGGTAGCACGAGCGTCTCCCGTACGTGGGACGCACACGCCGAACGCAGCCATGGAACATTGGAAACCAGAACCAACATGGACGACTCCCTGAACTTCGATACGCTGGCAGTCCGCTCGGGCACGGTGCGCAGCGACTTCAACGAACATTCGGAAGCGATTTTCCTGACGTCGAGCTTCGTGTTCGCGAGTGCCGCGGACGCCGCCGAAAAATTCAAGAATTCCGAAGACAACTACACCTATTCGCGCTTCACGAATCCGACCGTCTCTATGTTCCAGGATCGCCTGGCCGCGCTCGAAGGCGGCGAGGCCTGCATGGCGACGGCGTCGGGCATGGCCGCGATCATGTCCGTGGTGATGTCGGCGTTGCAGGCGGGCGACCATCTGGTGAGTTCGCAGGCGCTGTTCGGCTCGACGCTCGGCATGTTCTCGCAGATCTTCAGCAAGTTCGGCATCACGACAACGTTCGTCGATCCGACCGATCTGGACGCATGGAAGAACGCCGTGCGTCCGGAGACGAAGATGTTCTTCCTCGAAACGCCGTCGAATCCGCTGACCGAAGTCGCCGACATCGAAGCGATCAGCAAGATCGCCAAGGCGTCGAACGCGATTTTCGTGGTCGATAACTGCTTCTGCAGCCCGGCCTTGCAACAGCCGCTGAAACTCGGCGCGGACGTCGTGATGCATTCGGCCACCAAGTTCCTCGACGGTCAGGGCCGTGTGCTGGGCGGCGCGCTGGTGGGCTCGAAGCAGTTCATCATGGAAAAGGTGTTTCCGTTCGTGCGTAGCGCCGGGCCGACGCTCTCCGCGTTCAACGCGTGGGTGTTGCTCAAAGGCATGGAAACGCTGTCGCTGCGCGTTGAAAAGCAGTCGGCGAATGCGCTTGAAATTGCGCGCTGGCTGGAGACGCATCCGGCTGTGAACCGTGTGTTCTATCCGGGGCTGGAGTCGCATCCGCAGCACGCGCTGGCCATGCGTCAGCAGAAGGCGGGCGGCGCGATCCTGTCGTTCGAACTGAAGGGCGACACGCCCGAGCAGATGCGCGCGAATGCATGGCGAGTGATCGACAACACGAAGATCTGCTCGATCACCGGCAACCTCGGCGATACGCGTACCACCATCACGCATCCGGCGACGACCACGCACGGTCGTGTGACGCCGGAAGCGCGCGCGGCGGCCGGTATCAGCGAAGGTTTGATCCGTCTGGCGGTCGGTCTGGAAAACGCCGGCGATATCCGGGGCGATCTGGAGCGCGGTCTGGCGGGTTGAACGAAGATGTGAGCGTAAAGCTCGATGCGGGACAAGCGGGCCGCTCTGCCGGGCGGTTCGCGCAGTGAATATGTCCGCTGAGACTCGGTGTGGTGAGGCTCAGTGTGTTGAAACTCAGCGCTGTAAGACTCAAAGCAGTAAGACTCAAAGCAGTAAGACTCAAAGCAGTAAGA